>JBOGZD010000099.1:0-10458 GCA_050697155.1 Solirubrobacterales bacterium
GCGGCGATCGGCTCCTGGTCGAGGCTGAGCGAGGGGAAGGTGACCGCGCAGAGGCCGTCCTCGCCGGCGGGGTCGGCGGCGGCGGTGAGGCGCCCGACCTGGGCGTCGGTGTAGCTGTGGGCGCCGAAGTTGTGGACCCCGTAGGCGACCGCCGAGCCGTCGGCGTTCCACGCCTCGATGCACTCGGCCGGGGGCGGGGCGGCCTCGCCCGATCCACCCCCGAGGAGCAGCACCCCACCGACGACGAGCACGAGCGCGAGCGTTCCGGCCGCTGCGATCAGCACCCGCGGGTCACGTTTGCCGCTGCCCTGCATCGCTAAAATCCGACTTCGAGAGTAGGAATAAGTGACGACCGCAACCATCACAGTCTGCAGGCTCGAGGAGCTTCCAAGCGGCACCATGCGGCTGATCGAGGCCGATGGGCGCAAGATCGGCGTCTTTCACTGCGAGGACGGCGGCCTGCGCGCGATCGAGGATCGCTGCTCGCACGACGACGGCCCGCTGGCCGAGGGGGAGTTCGACGCCGCCTCCTGTACTGTCGAGTGTCCCCGCCACGGCTCGCTGTTCGACCTGCACACCGGGCGCCCACGCAGCCTTCCCGCCTACCGGCCGGTGGAGACGTTCGAGGTGCAGGTCGCAGACGGTGAAGTGAGATTGGAGCTCTGAAGGGAATGGCCACGTCCGAGACCAAGACCGCCCCCGTGCCCGCCGGAAAGCAGCTCACCGACCAGGAGTCGGCGCTGAAGGAGATCGGCTCCGACTACAAGGAGCGCTTCGGCTTCCACGACTCGGAGACCGGCTATGCCTACAAGGCCCCGAAGGGGCTCTCCCGCGAGCTCATCGAGTCGATCTCCGAGTACAAGGACGAGCCGCAATGGATGCGGGACTTCCGGATCAAGGCTTACGAGCACTTCGAGGCTCGGCCGACGCCGACCTGGGGCGGCAACCTCGGCCAGATCGACTTCGACGACATCCACTACTTCGTCCGCGCCTCCGAGAAGAGCGAGCGTTCCTGGGACGAGGTACCTGAGGACATCAAGATGACGTTCGACAAGCTCGGGATCCCCGAGGCCGAGCGCAAGTTCCTCTCGGGCGTAGGCGCGCAGTATGAGTCCGAAAGCGTCTACCACCAGGTCCGAGAGGACCTCGAGAAGCAGGGCGTGCTCTTCCTCGACATGGACTCCGGCCTGCGCGAGCACGAGGACATCGTCCGCGAGTACTGGGCCACGGTGATCCCCCCGAACGACAACAAGCTCGCGGCGCTCAACTCGGCGGTGTGGTCGGGCGGCTCGTTCGTCTACGTGCCCAAGGGCGTCAAGGTCGAGATGCCGCTCCAGGCCTACTTCCGGATCAACACCGAGAACATGGGCCAGTTCGAGCGCACCCTGATCATCGCCGAGGAGGGCTCGGAGGTGCACTACATCGAGGGCTGCACGGCGCCGGTCTACTCGACCGACTCGCTGCATTCGGCGGTGGTCGAGATCGTCGTCAAGCCCGGGGCGAACGTGCGCTACACGACGGTCCAGAACTGGTCGACCAACGTCTTCAACCTGGTCACCAAGCGCGCCGTCGCCCACGAGGACGCGCACATGTCCTGGGTCGACGCCAACCTCGGATCGAAGCTGACGATGAAGTACCCGAGCATCTACCTGCTCGGGGAGCGGGCGCATGGCGAGCTGCTCTCGATCGCCTTCGCGGGCGACGGCCAGCACCAGGACGCCGGCGGCAAGATCATCCACGGGGCGCCGAAGACGACCTCGTCGATCTTCTCGAAGTCGATCTCCAAGGACGGCGGGCGGGCGACCTACCGCGGGCTGCTCGAGGTCGCCGAGGGGGCGACCGAGGCCCGCTCGAAGGTCGTCTGCGACGCGCTGCTGCTCGACGAGGATTCGCGCTCGGACACCTATCCGACGATCCGGATCGACGAGAACGACGCGAACGTCGGTCACGAGGCGTCGGTCTCGAAGGTCGGCGAGGACCAGCTCTTCTACCTCCAGGCCCACGGCATCGACGAGGAGGAAGCCTCGAAGATGATCGTCAACGGGTTCATCGAGCCGATCACCAAGGAGCTTCCGATGGAGTACGCGGTCGAGATGAACCGGCTGATCGAGCTACAGATGGAAGGCTCCATCGGCTGACCTGACGGCCCGCGCCGGCGCCTGGCGGCGTCCACGGGCGGGGGCCGTGCGGAGCACTGTCCCCCACCCGCGGCCTTGCCAGCCACCGGCGCGACCTCGTCAGCTCAGCCGCTGGAAACCTTGGCCGCCCTGAGCACAGCCAACGAGCCCGACTGGCTGCTGGAGCGGCGCGACCGCGCCAAGCAGCTCGGCGGTGAGCTCGAGCTTCCCGGGCCGAAGGAGAAGGGCTGGGAGTTCACCGACCTCTCCCAACTCGAGCTCGACGGCTACCCGGAGGGGATCGCCGCGGTCGACGGCCTGGCGCGGAGCGACGGTGAGGGCGCACCTTTGGTGCTGCCGCTCGCCGAGGCCGCGAGCGCCGTACCCGAGCTCGTCCGCGAGCGGCTCGGCGCTGTCGTGCCGGCGACCGACGCGTTCTCAGCCCGCAACGAGGCCCGCTGGCGCGACGGCGTGCTCGTCTGGGTGCCGGCGGGGGCGCGCCTGGAGGAGCCGCTGCGGCTGACGATCACCGCGCCGGCCGACGAGGAGGTCAACTGGCGGGCGCTGGTCGTCATCGACGAGGGCGCCGAGGCGGAGGTCTGGGAACGCTATGCGTCGGAGGGCGAGGGCCTCTTCAACGCCGTGGTCGAGCTCGTGGTCGGCGACGGCGCCAACCTGCGCTACGTCTGCGAGCAGGACCTCTCCGACGAGAGCTGGGTGTTCGCGACCCAGCGCGCCGAGGTCGGTCGCGACGCGAGCCTCGAGTGGGTCGCGCTGGGCTTCGGCTCGGCGCGGGGCAAGGCCCGGATGGAGACCAAGCTCGCCGGGCGCGGGGCGAGCGCCAAGGTGACCGGCGCCTACGCCGGCACCGGTCGCCAGCACCTCGACTACGACACCACCCAGGAGCACGCGGCCGAGGACACCACCTCCGACCTCGCCTTCCGCGGCGTGCTCGCCGACCGCGCGACCTCGGTCTGGCGGGGGATGATCCGCGTCGATCCGGGCGCCCAGCGCACCGACGCCTTCCAGGAGAACCGCAACCTGCTGCTGTCGGTCGACGCGCACGCCGACGCGATCCCCGGACTCGAGATCGAGGCCGACGACGTCCGCTGCACCCACGCCGCCGCCGTCGCCCAGGTCGATCCCGAGCAGCTCTACTACCTGCGCTCGCACGGGCTCGGCGAGCCGGAGGCGAAGCGGCTGGTGATCGACGGGTTCCTCCAGGAGCTGGTCCTGCGCGCCTCCGAGGGGCCGATTCGCGAGGCGCTCGCGGACTCGCTCGAGCGGCGGCTGGGCGAGCTGCTCGCCGCCTGACGGCTCACTGCTCGTTCACAAACGACCCGCAGCGGCGTGGTACGGTCGGCTGGCCTCAAGGGGGTTGCGTGCACGACCAGACCGACTACCGCACTCCGGGCTCACTGACAATCGCAACGGTGCGCGATGGCGACACCTACGTCGTCCGCGCCACGGGTGAGCTGGACCTGTCCAACTGCGCGCAGTTCGACCGCGAGGTCCGCGCCGCCGAGGTCAGCGACGCCGCCCGGATCCTGCTCGACCTCGACGGCCTCCAGTTCATCGACTCGGCCGGCCTGACGATGATCCGCCGGGCGATGATGCGCAACGAGCGGACGGGCCGGCTGCGGATCACCCGTGGGCGCGGCTACGTCGCCGACCTGTTCCGGCTCACCGCGTTCGACCAGACGTTGCCGTTCGCCGGAATGCAAGAAACGCCGGCCCCCGGACCGGCCGCGGACGCCTGATCGGTCATCGGCGGTCGCGGACCAGCGTGACCGCGATCGAGACCAGCACGATCGCGATCGGGACCGCGTACAGGGCCCAGATCGCCCAGTGGCCGGCGTGGGCGAGGAGCATTGGCATCGGCAATCAGTATGGCGAGTGTTCCCGCCCCCTCAACGCGGCGCCGGGCGCAGCGTGAGCAGGATCAGGAACAGGGTCACCGGGACGAGCACGATCGAGGCCCCGGCGGCGAGATCGAGATGCCAGGAGAGCAGCAGCCCGATCGGCGCGCTGGCGGCCGCGATCGCGGCCGAGACCAGCATCATCGCGGGCAGGCGCTTGGTGACCAGCGCCGCGGCCGCGGGAGGAGCCATCAGCATCCCCAGCACGAGCAGCGAGCCGACCACCCTGAAGCCGACCACGACGGCGAGCACGACGAGGACGAGCAGCACCAGCTGCAGCCGGTCGACCGGGAGGCCGAGCGCGGCGGCGCGCTGCCGGTCGAAGCACAGCACGAGCAGCGGCCGGTAGAGCGCCGCGCCCACTGCAAGGATCGCGACCGTGAGCACCGCGGTCACCGTCACGTCGGCCCCCTGCACCCCGAGGACGTCGCCGAACAGGAACGCGGTCAAGTCGACGCTGTAGCCGTCGGTGCGCGAGATCAGCACCACCCCGAGCGCGAGCATGAACACGAACACGACCGCCGCCGCGGTCTCCTCGCGAAGCCGGCTGCGGCGCAGGATCAGCCCGGTGGCGACAGCGGTAAGGAGGCCGGCGGCGAGCGCGCCGAGGCCGATCGCGAGCTCGTCGGGATCGCGGACGGGCCCCTCGCCGGTGGCGGTGATCATGAACGCGACCGCGATCCCAGGCAGCACGCCGTGGGCGAGGCTGTCGGCCATCAGCGCCATCCCGCGCAGGACGACGTAGCAGCCGACGACGCCGCAGAGGACGCCGACGATCGCGGCGGCGAGCGCCCCGGTGCGGACGAACTCGGCGCTGAACGGGTCGGTGAGGAGCTGCATCGCGCCTCGGCCGGGTCAGCCGGCCCCGTGATGGTGGTGGGCGACGTCGACGATCAAGTCGCCGATCCGAACCACGTGTCCGGCGAACGTCTCGGCGAGCACCTCCTCCGTGCACGTCTCGGCCGCCGGGCCGAAGGCGATCAGCCGCCGGTTGAGGCAGATCACCAGGTCGTAGTCGCGCGCGGCGCTCTCGAGGTCGTGGGTGGCGACGATCACCGTCCTGCCCTCGCCGCTCCAGCGCCGCAGCAGCGCCCGGGCAGCGTCGTGGGTCGGGCGGTCGACGCCGGTGAACGGCTCGTCGAGCAGCAGCAGGTCGGCCTCCTGGGCGGCGGCCTGGGCGAGCAGGACGCGCTGTCGCTCGCCGCCGGATAGGTCGCCGAAGCGCCGGTCGGCCAGCCGCTCGGCGTCGAGCGCCCGCAGGGACTCGACGACGAGGGCGTGGTCACGCTCGCCGAAGCGCTCGAGCCAGCCCAGGGCACCGTAACGTCCCATGCGAACGACGTCGGTGGCGGTCACGGGAAAGGCCGGCTCGACGTCGATGCTCTGTGGAACGAAGGCGACCTGTGCGGCGGCGCGGATCGAGCCGGAGCGCGATCCCACCAGCCCGACGGCGGCCTTGAACAGGGTGCTCTTGCCGGCTCCGTTGGGCCCGAGCAGGGCGACGCTCGCGCCGCGCGGAACCGCGACGGTGACCTGGTCTAGCGCCTGCTGTCGCCCGTAGCCGACGCTGAGCCGGTCGGCGACCAGCGCCGGCTCAGCGACCACGCTCGGCAGCGCCGCGTCGGCTGTCGCGGCCCGCGCAGCGCGAGCATTGGCCGCGCAGGACGACCTCGTGGGCGCTGACCCGGTGTCCGAGCCGCGACTCGACCCTCCCGATCGCGCGCTCGAGGCCGGCGTCTTCGAACGCGGTGATCCGACCGCACGCGTCGCAGACGACGTGGTGATGGTGCTCGCCGCCGGGGACGACGGCCTCATAGCGGGTGCCCCCCTCACCGATCTCGACGCGCTGCACGAGCCCGATCGAGTCGAGCAGCTCGAGGGCCCGGTACACGCTCGCGGTGCCGATCCCGCCGCGTGCGGCGCGCAGCCGCTCGGCGATCTCCTGCGCGGTCAAGCAGCAGTCCTCGTCCGCGAGCATCTCGACCACGGCGCGCCGAGCGCCGCCGGAGCGGTGGCCGCCGGCCTCGAGCGCCTCGAGCGCGACCTTCGCCCAGTCGGCGGTCGGTTGCGCGGAGCTCCTGGACACGACCGAGAGGGTACTCCAACCGTGAGAATGATTATCATTCCCGCCGTGGTCGTGATGAGAACCATTCTCATTAGCCTCGCCATTTCCTCGTCGGCCATCGCGGTCTCCGCCTGCGGCTCCGACGACCGGGAGTCGGGGGGCGGACCGAGTGTGGTTGCGACCACGGGGATCGCTGCCGATCTCGCCGCGGCCGTGGCCGGCCCGGACGCGAAGCTCGACCAGATCGTCGCCGACTCGGCCAGCCCGCACGACTTCCAGCTCAGCGCCGACGATCGCCAGACGCTGGAGGAGGCCGACCTCGTCGTCTCGATCGGCTCGGGACTCGAGCCCGGGATCCCGCTCGACCAGGTCGACGCGCCCCAATGGGCGCTGACCGAGAACGTGGGCGAGTTGCTGCCCTTCGAGGAGGCGGGGGCGCACGAGCGCGAGGAGGCCGCGGAGGGTGAGGAGCACAGCGAAGAGGACGAGCACGCCGAGGAGGACGAGCACTCCGAAGAGGAGGCGCCCGCCGAAGAGGACGAGCACGCGGAGGAGCACGGGTCCGGCGATCCCCACGTGTGGATGGACCCGACCCGAGTCGCGGCGGCGCTGCCGTCGCTGGCCGACGCGCTCGGCGACGTCGATCGCGTCGATCCGGCTGCATACCGCGACCGCGCCGAGGGGTACGCGGACGAGCTGGGCGAGCTCGACGCCGAGCTCGAGCGCACCCTCGCCCGCATCCCCGCCGCCGATCGCGAGCTGGTGACCTCACACGACTCGCTGCGCTACTTCGCCGAGCGCTACGGGTTCGAGGTCGTCGCAACCGCCTTCCCCGCCTCGGGCCCCGAGGCGGAGGCGAGCGCGGCGGCGCTGCGAGAGGTCATCGACGCGGCTCGCGACTCGGGCGTCGCCGCGGTCTTCGCGCAGGCCGACGACGACCCCGAGGCTCTGCGCCTGGTGGCCGATGAGGCGGGCGTCGAGATCGAGGAGGACGTGCTGGTCGAGTCCCCAGCCGAGACCGGCACCTACGAGGAGATGCTGCGGCGCGACGCCGAGCTGATCGCGAACGCCCTCGCCGGCTGAGCGGTCGCCAACCCGGAGCTCGGCTTCGGCGAGCTCTACCGGCGAGCGCTCGAGGTCGGGCGCGACCACGTCTCGGCGACGGTGAACACGCTCGTGCTCGCCTACGCCGGCGCCTCGCTGCCGGTGCTGTTGATCTTCGGCTCCGGCGAGCTCGGCTTCGTCGACGCGGTCAACGTCGAGCTCGTCGCCCAAGAGGTCGTTGCCACCCTGGTCGGCTCGATCGGGCTGATCGCCGCGGTCCCGATTACGACCGCGCTCGCCGCCTTCGCCGACGCCGCCTGAACGGGCCCGAGACCTCGTAGACCGCGCCGACCACGCCGGCGCGCTGGGAGGCGAAGTAGACCCGGTCCCCGCGCGGGTTGAAGCACACGCCGGCAACCTCGGAGCTGAGGTCGGTTTCGGGAGCCCCGTGCTCCGGGCCGGTCAGCTTCGCGAACCGGGCGACGGTGCGCGGAGCGCGGTGGTTGGGCCCGCCCGGCGTGATCAGCACGACGTCGAACGCATCGGGAGCGCCGTTGTCCTCGCAGACGAAGAGGTCGCCGGAGGGCGGGTGGACGGTGATGTTGTCGACGTCGGTGAGCGGCGCTCCGGGGATCTTGTCGGGGTCGTAGATCTTGCGGATCCGCTTGCGTCGCGTGTCGTAGGCCCAGATCCGGCTGTCGCCGGTGGTCGCCAGGTAGACGACGCCGCTGTCGAACCAGATCCCCTCCCCGCGCTTGAACTTCGTCGCCTGGGGGACCTGGAGGCGGGTCGGGGCGCTGGCCGCGCCGGGGTCGGGGACGTCGATCCACTTGACCTCGCCGCTCGGCTTGCGCACCCGGGCCACCTGTAGCCGCCCCTCGCTGAGATCGCCCTTGCGCACCGGCCGGAAGCGGTAGAAGCAGCCGTCGCCCTCGTCCTCGCTCAGGTAGGCGAAGCCGGTGCGGGGATCGACGCAGGCCGCCTCGTGCGTGAACACGCCGAGCGCCGGATGTGCGACGGCGTCGCGCTCGCCCGCGGGGTCGCACTCCCAGACCATTCCCCGGTCGATCTCCTCGCACGAGAGCCAGGTGCCCCAGGGCGTCGGCCCTCCGGCGCAGTTGGTGCTCGTGCCGGACAGGATCCGGTAGGCGTTCGTGATCGCCCCGCCGGCGTCGAAGCGGATCGCGCTCGCCCCGCCCTCCCCCGGGTTGCCGATCGGCGGGTCGATCGGCAGGTCCACCGCTGTGGGCACCTCGGAGTTCGAGACCAGGATCCAGCCGCCGTCCGGGGTGGCGAAGGTCGAGGCGCCGTCGCTGAAGATGTGCCAGGCATAGCCCGTGCCCTCTACCGGCTGCAGCCCGCTGGCGACCACCCTCGAGCTGAAGCCCTGCGGGAGTCGCAGGCCATTGGCGTCCGGCGGCCCGAGCGGCCCGTAGGGGCCGGGCCCGGGCCGCGCCGGCTTTGCCAGCGAGCGCCAGAACTCGGGACCGAGGGTGAGCGCACCGGCCGCGGCGAGACCGCTGCCGATCAACTCCCGGCGGCGCAGCGTGGATCCCATCCGCAGCAGGCTCAGGTACCCCGCCGTGCCTCGGGTGAACATCCGGTTACGCGGCCCGGGGGCCCGGCTTGCGGTGGGTTCCGCGAAGATGCCCGCTTGGTCCGCACCCCCGGGAGCATGATCCTCGAGCGCTACCGGCGCGCCGGTGCCGACCCGCCGTTCTGGGATCCGGCCCGCGACCACGGCGGCGCCTTCGAGGGCTATTACTGGCGCTTTACCGACGCCGCCGCCGGACGGGTCGTGATCGCGCTCTGCGGGCTGACCGGCTTCGGGAGCGGGCGCTGGGCGGTGGTCGCGATCGCGGCGCATCCTGGCGGCGCGGTGAGGACCGCGATTCTGCGGACGGTGGCGGCAGACCGTGGCGGGCTCGGAGTGCGCGCGGGCGAGGCCGATGGCACAGACGGCAGCGAGTCCTCGCGCGGGCTTTCGGGCAGCGACCGCGAGCTCGAGGCCGTGCTCGGGCCCGATGTGGTGCTGCGGGCCCGAATCGAGGGCCCGCGCCGGTTCCCTCGTCGCGCGGTGGGCAGCTCCGGTGTGGCCCAGGTCGTGCCCGGGCTGCCGCAGTACTGGCAGCCGCACCTCATGGGCGGGCGGGTGAGCGGCGAGCTTCGGCTAGGCGACGAGACGGTGGCGCTCGATGGCGCGACGGCCTACGTGGAGAAGAACTGGGGGTCGTCGTTCCCGGCCCGCTGGTGGTGGGGCCAGGCCGACGACTTCGCCGACGACGCATGCGTCGCCTTCGCCGGCGGGCCGCTGAGAATCGGCGGGCTCGGGATCGCGCCGACCCTAGTGGCGATCCGGCTCGGCGAGCGCTACCTCTCGCTCGCCCCTCCCCTGGCCCGCACGCGCGCAGCGGTCGGCGAGCACGGGTGGCGGATCGACGTTCGCTCGCCGCGTTATGCGGTCGAGCTCGAGGGCGACGATCCGAGCGCGAGCGCGGTCGCACTGCCGGTCCCCCGCGCCGATGCGGTTGCGACCGACCCCCGGTCCCACCAGGCGCTCGCCGGGCGCCTGCGGGTGGTCGTCCGTCGCGGCTGGCGGACCCTGCTGGCTGGAGAGTCGCGGCTCGCCGGCCTCGAGCGACCTGGACCGAGGCAATCGGAGGTGGCCGCATCCGGCTGATCCAGCACAAGCGCGAGGCGTTCTGGTTCTACCGCTTCCTCTCGCTCGTCTACGAGCGGGTCAACCCGCTGTTTTGGACCGAGGGGATGCGAGCCGAGGCGCTCGCTCTCGCCCGCCTCGAGGACCGCGAGCTCTCCACCCTCGACGTCGGCGCCGGGACCGGCTTTGCCACCGAGGGAATCGTCGAACGGATCGCGGGAGAGCGGGTGACGATGCTCGACCAGAGCCCGCATCAGCTGGCGGTCGCCGAGCGAAAGCCGGCGCTCGCGGCCTGCCGCCGGGTGCAGGGCGACGCCGAGTCGCTGCCGTTCGAGACCGACTCGTTCGACCGCTACGTCTCGGCCGGCAGCATCGAGTACTGGCCCGAGCCACAGCTCGCGGTCGCCGAGGCATACCGGGTGCTGCGGGCGGGCGGCGTGGCGCTGATCGTCGGCCCGCTGCCGCCGCCGAATCCGATCACGCGCCGGCTCGCCGACCTGTGGATGCTGTTCCCGCCCGAGGCCGACTACCGGCGCTGGTTCGACGCGGCCGGGTTCACCGACATCCGGGCCCGGTACGTGGCGCCGGCCTGGTATCGCGGCAAGCGCGGCCGCTACGCGCTGGCGATCGCCGGCACCAAGGAGGCCGCCGGGC
>JBOGZD010000100.1:0-10105 GCA_050697155.1 Solirubrobacterales bacterium
CCGATCAGTCGCGACGGACCCTCGCAGGCCGTCAGATCGCCTCCCCGCGCGTCGGTTCACGGCGTTCCGCTCGATTTTCGCTACGAGCGGGACTTGACAGACATAGAAGCATCGACCTCCGGGTTATGAGCCCTGACCGGGGCTTGCGGCTCTTTTCGGGTGTTAAGCGTTTCCCCAGCTAGCGAAGGGTTTTGCGTCCGTACCCACGCGCGGGGTCTGCGGGTGTTTGCGGAGATTCTGTTGTCCCGCTGTTGTCCCAGACGAGTCGGAGCGGGGGCGGTTTCACGTCGGCCCGCCAACGCCCACAGCGCGGCACCGCCTTGCCGACCGGCGGACTCGGCACGATCTCCGGTCCATGCCGAGGATCAGCGCCTTCTACGGGATCGTGATCTGGATGTATCACGACGAGGTCCACCATCTCGGGAGGCCCCACTTCCATGCCACTTATGGCGGCGACGAGGCTTCGATAGACATCGAGAGCCTCGAGATCATGGCCGGTGAACTCGCTCCGCGGGCCAGGCGGCTCGTCGTCGAATGGGCGCGCGGTCACCAGGACGAGCTGCGACGCAACTGGGACCGTGCGAGAAGGCACGAACCGCTGCAGCCGATCGAGCCGCTGCGCTGAACGGACTACCATCGAGTCCATGCGCAGTACGCCGCTCTTGACCGAAGCCAAGCCGTTGGACGGCTACATCGTCCACGTTCGATTTGAGGACGGAGTCACGGCTGACGTGGACCTCTCCTACCTTTTGGAGCACGGTGGCGTGTTCGAGCCTTTGCGGGAGATCGAGTTCTTCCGCCGGCTCCGCGCCGACACCGAGGCCGGGACGATCGTCTGGCCCAACCACGCAGACATCGCACCTGAGACGCTCTACGCCCACGCGCAGCGGCGCGCCGCCTCGACCGCATAGCCGGCCCCAGGCCCCGGATCCGGGCTGACCCCTGCTTGGTTGCGGGAGGGAGCACGGTAACCTGCTCCCGTTTGACGGCCGTTTGACCCGCCCTCGACGAGTACCGACCGTCGCTCTTCGGGACTGGGCTTGACTAGGCCGGTCCGGGCGCCGTAGAACCGCACAACGAAGGGCCCTTTGGGCTTCGCCCTCCAGGCCCTTCTAGTAGCGGGGGCGGGATTTGAACCCGCGACCTCCGGGTTGTTGAGTGGGGAGGTCACGACCCGGGGTCCGCCCGCGCTCGACCTCGTCTGGTCGCCTAGGCCGCCGGGAGCCAATCTTCGAAGCTGGGGCCGGCGAGCTTCGCGCCCGGGTTGGGCAGCGCGGCGCCCTCCGCATAGGCCGCAGCGTCCGGGTCGCCGGGCTGACGGCCCTCGCGGATCTCGAACGAGTCACCTCGGCTGGCGAAGAGCGCGGCGGCCACATCGGCGAGACGCTCCTCCCGCGGGCCGGCGACTTCGGTGATCCTGCCGTTCTCGACTTCCGGCTCTGAGGCCGCATCGGCGAGGGTTTCGGCGACGACGCGGGCGGCCACGAGCTGCGTTCGCATCTCGGGCAGGTAGGCGACGCCGTCCTGGATCGTCCACCCGACCAGCTGATCGACGAACTCGTGGAACTGGGCCGCGCGAACGATTCGGACCGGCAGCGGGCCTTCGAGCAGCGTCTGCTCCTGCGCCACCTTCGCCGCGTTATAGCCGCCCTGGAACTTGTCGATGCCGACGATCGAGACGACGACGATCCGCTTCGCCCTGGCTGCGGCGCCCGCTCGCTGCAGGTTGCGTGCCGAAGCGGTGAAGAATGCGGTCGCCTCCTGCTGGTCGGGCGAGGGCCCGGTGGCCGTATCGATGATGGTCTCGGCCCCGGCGAGCGCCTCGTCGAGACCCTCGCCGCTGACCACGTCGACGCCCTCCGAGCGCGCGATCGAGACCACATCGTGTCCGCGCTGCTCGAGGATCTCGACGAGGTGCGATCCGACCCGGCCGGTGGCTCCCGTGACGGCAATCTTCTGGCTCCTGTTTTTGGTCTGCATCGTTCATCCTTTCCTGGCGCCTCGGCGCTGCCAGATTGATCCGTACGGCAGTCTCGGCCGCTTTACCAATACGACGAACGGGACCCGTTCAGATCGGGGTCCGATCCGGCGGGTCAGCTCAGGACGGTGGCTCGGCTGGACCCACGCTTCTGCCTCCAAGCGATACTCGAAGACGAGCGGCTCATCAGCGATCGACTTGACCCGGGCCGCGATGGATCGCGGCGACGAGTAGGTCAGATCATCCGCCGCTGAGCCGCCCAGCGGGTTAGCTCGTTGCGGTTGGTGAGCTGGAGCTTGCGCAGGACGCTCGAGACGTGGGTCCCGACCGTCTTCGCCGACAGGTGGAGCCGCGCGGCGATCTCCTTGTAGGTGTAGCCGCGGGCGATCAGCAGCAGGATCTCGTGCTCGCGCGCGGTCAGCGAGTCGAGCTCGGGGTCGATCCGCGTGGCCGGCTCGGCAGCGGCCGGGCTGCCGCTGAAGGCGTCGATCACGAAGCTGGCCAGCCAGGGTGAGAAGACCGCGTCGCCGTCCGCCACGCGGTGGATCGCGGCGACGAGCTCCTCCGGGGCGATGGACTTCGTCACGTAGCCGCGGGCGCCCGAGCGGATCGTGGCGAGGACGTCCTCGGGCGAGTCGGAGGTCGAGAGCGCGAGGAAGCGGACGCCCGGGCGCGCGGCGTGGACCGGTGCGATCACCGCGGCGCCGCCGCCGTCGGGCAGGTGGACGTCGAGGAGGACGACGTCCGGGTCCTCGGCGCGGATCAGCGGGATGGCCTCCTCGACGGTGTCGGCCTCGCCGACGACCTTCACGGTGGAGCCAAGGGCGCCGCGCAGGCCGGCTCGGAAGATCTCGTGGTCATCGACGATGACGACCCTGCGCAGGGGATAGGCCATGCGATCAGCCTCCCACACGAGGCAGCACCAACTCCACCTCGGTGCCGTCCCCGGGGGTGCTGACGACGGTGGCCCGCCCGCCGTTGCGCTCCATGCGGCCGACGATCGACTCGCGCACGCCCCGACGGTCCTCGGCCATCCGGGCGGGGTCGAACCCGCGGCCCGAGTCGCGCACGTAGACCGAGGCCTCGTCCTCGGCGACGCGGGCGAGGACCGAGATCTTCTCCACGCCGGCATGGCGCCCGGCGTTGGTCATCGCCTCCCGCGCGGCGGCGGCCAGCGCGATCAGGCCCTCGTCGAGCGCAGCGTCGGACGACTGCACCAGCTCAACCTCGATCCCGTAGTGCTCCTCGACCTCAGCGGTCGCCGCGGCCAGCGCGCCGGCCAGCGTTTCCGACCCGCCCGGCGCCTCACCCCTGAAGAGCCAGCCGCGCAGCTCGCGCTCCTGGCGGCGCGCCAGCGACTGCGCCCGGCGCGGGTCCTCCTCGCGCTGGATCAGCGCCAGCGTCTGCAGGACGGAGTCGTGCAGACGCGCCGCGACGTCGGCCCGCTCGTCGGCGAGGACGCGCAGGCGTCGCTCCTCCTCGGCCTCCGCGCGGGCTTGCGCGAGGCGCGGGCCGACGATCAGCCCCAATCCGGCGGCGACGACGGCGGCGGCGATCAGCGCGCTCGACAGCCCGTCCAGCTTGTTGCTGTCCGTCAGGAACGAGATCGCGCCGCCGACCAGCAGCGCCAGGCCGGCGGCGACTCGGATCAGCTCGCTCGATCTCGGTCGCCCGTCGGCGGCTTGCGCAGTCATCACCTCATGCCACACCAACACGACGCCGGCAGTCAGCAGCGCCGTCGGGATCAGGACGCTCAGTGGCGGGGTCACGACCTGGAGCCCGAACGCGTACATCACAGCCCCGAGCGCGAACAGAAGGCCCAGTGTGGGGAGCGAGCGCGCCGACCGCGGGGCGATCGGACCCGGCTCGGCGGGCACCAGCAGGACGAGCGCCCCGTAGGCGATGACGCCGACCCCACCGGTGATCAAGAGGAGCGCGGCGGAAGCCAGGCGGACCAAGAGCACGTTCGCCCCGAAGCCGCGGGCGATGCCGGCGCAGACGCCGAAGACGAGGCGGTCGTCTGAGGCCCGTCGGAGGTGCGGGAGCCTCACCCCCGCACCTCGATCGGCCGGCCTCTCGTGTCGATTCCGCGCACCCGCCGAATGTAGCCGTGGCGAGGCGCGAGACGCCCGTCGGTAGTTCGGTCGGGCGCCACGGCCGGCTCCGCTCCGGGAGCGGCCTCGACGCGCGCGGCGCGGGCCGGAGCCGGTGTGAGCGCGGCGGCCACGATGATCAGCAGCAAGCCGATCGCCCCGAGGACGATGCCGAGGGTGTCACCCGGGATCGGGTCACCGAACACGACGATGCCGCCCGCGATGCCCACCGAGTTCGCCGCGATGCCCGTGATCGCGATGACCGACACGGCCTCACCGTCCTGTAGAGCGCGCGCCGAGGCGTAGAACGCGGCACCGAGGCGAGGGCGGCGACCAGCAACCAGGGCGACACGAGGCCAAGGAGGCCGTGATCACCAAGGAGGCCGGTGAGCGCCTTGAGCGCGACGTTGGAGACGCCGAAGAGCAGCCCCGAGGCGACGCCGAGCGCCAGCCCCTGCCCCTTGGCGCGGGCACCCAGGAGGCGGGGCCCGAAGATCAACAGCGCACTGAGGCCCATCAGCCCACCCTCGAAGGCGGCCATCGCGCTCGCCGAGAAGGAGGAGTGCGCCCCGTCCACGACCGGCCGCGTGATGGCGATCAAACCCATTCCGACCGCCATCGCGGTCAGGCCGGCCCACTGCCGCCTGCCGATGGTGAAGCCGAACAGCCGGTCTGCCATCACCGCCAGCAGCACGAGGCCTGCCGCGAGTAAGACCTGGACGACGGAGAGCGGCGCCATGGCCAGCGCCAGCACGTGGAAGATCCATGCGACCACCGCGACGAGCCACCCGATCGCGAACCACCGCGACCGGAACAGCCCGGCGGCCGATGCGACCGGATGCCGGATGTCCACCGGCGGAGCGGCGACCGCACCACGGTGCTTGAAGAGGTACGCCAGGTTGGTGAAGAACGCGCAAAGAAGCGCGAAGAGGATGCCGAGTTCGATTGAAATGTCCATGAGGCGAGTCTGCGCTCGGCTTGCCCGGCGCACCATCGGTCAGGTGACTGATCGACCCCTGAGATTTCGCCCCGCACATCCCTGATCTACGACGTCGACCCGGCGCCGGAGCGCCCGGGGCGGGTGTGGGAGCTCACGCTGCTTCTGCGAAGAGCGTCTTGCCCGCCGCACCCGCGTCGCCGCTCACCGCCTCCCGACCAACGGCTGCGCGCTGAGTAGCGCTTTGAGGCAATAGCACCAGCGCCGCGCGCCGCTCCACGGCGCTTCGCAGAAGGCGTGCGAAACGTCCACCCAACGAGCCAGCCTGCCGTAAACGACGGCTCGGGCAACCACGTCCAGGGGGCCGTCCGATCGGACCCGGGCAGCGGGGTCGGGTCCTCAGACCGGTGAGGCCGGGGCGCTCGCCCCGTGCGCGGCCCGATAGGGGCCGATCACCTGCTCGGCGCGGGCCTCGAGCTGCTCGAAGTACTCCGATACCGAGTTGACCCAGAAGGTGATGCAGGCGAGGTGATCGGCGCCGGCGTCGTGGAGGAACTCGACCTTCTCCAGCACCTCCTCGGGGCTGCCGACGAGGTTGTTGTCCATCGCCAGGGTCGGGTCGCGGCCGGTCTTCGCGAGCGAGATCCGGTGCTGGACCATGCCGCTACTCATGTAGCGGCGCTCTGCCTCCTCGTGGGTGGGCGCGACGAGACAGGAGAGCTGCGGGGCGGCGATCAGCGAGGCCGGCTCGCGGCCCGCCTCGGCGGCGCGCTCGCGCAGGATCGCGATCCACTCGCGCAGCTCCTCGAACGGGCGCCAGCCCGGGATCCAGCCCTCGGCGAGCTCGACCGCGCGCTCGATCGCGCGCTGCTGGTGGCCGCCGACGAGCAGCGGAAACGGCGAGCGCACCGGCTTCGGGTAGAGCTCGAGCCCCTCGACCCGGTAGTCGCGGCCCTCGAAGCTCACCCTCGGCTCGCGCAGCAGGCGGCCGACGAGCTCGACCCCCGCTCACACCTCGGCAATCAACAGCGCCATCAACGCCGCGCGGTCGACCAGCGAGGGAACGCTCACCTGCTCGTCGATCGCGTGGGCTCCGCCGCCCTCTGGGCCGAGGCCGTCGAGCACCGGGACGCCCTCGGCGGCCGCCAGGTTGCCGTCGCTGACCCCGCCGGCGCTGCCCTCGGCGAGCTCGAGGCCGAGCAGGGCGCCGAGGGCGCGGGCGCGCTCGGCGGCGGCGGCGATCGCCGGGGTGCGCTCGAGGGGTGGGCGGGAGTGGAGCTCCTCGATCTCGAGCTCGGCGCCGGACCGCTCCGCACGCAGGTCCGCGAACGCCGCTCGAACCCGGGCCTCCTCGGCGCCGTCGGGGAAGCGGACGTCGATCTCGGCCTCGGCCCGCGCGGCGATCACGTTCGCGGCGTTGCCGCCGCGGACCAGGCCGCAGTTGATCGTCGTTCCCGCCGCGGGGTCGGCCAGCCGCCGGAGCTCGATCAGGTGGTCGACGAGCTCGTCGATCGCGCTCACCCCGGCCTCGGGCTCGAGGCCGGCGTGGGCGGCGCGCCCGCGGACCCGCAGGGCGTAGGTGATCCAGCCCTTGCGCGCCGTCTTCAGCGCGCCGCCGGGGAGCGCCGGCTCGGGGACGAGCGCGATCTGAGCCTCGCGGGCGCGGGCGGCGATCAGGTCGCGGGAGGCGCGGCTTCCGGTCTCCTCGTCGGCGGTGATGAGAACCCGGACCGGGCGGTGGAGCGCGTCCAGCTCTGAGAGCAGCTCGAGCGCGCCGAGGGTGGCGACGATCCCGCCGCGCATGTCGAGCACGCCGGGGCCGTGGGCGAGCTCGCTCTCGACCCGGAACGGGCGCGCGGCGGCGGTGCCGGCGGGCCAAACGGTGTCGTAGTGGCAGAGGACGAGCACGCCCTCCCCCGGCCTCGCCGGCGGCCCGAACTCGGCCTCAAGATGCGGCCCCGCGATGCTTGCGTGTCGGCTCACGCGGCCGTCGAGGCC
The DNA here is from genome assembly GCA_050697155.1 of Solirubrobacterales bacterium. Lineage (GTDB taxonomy): Bacteria > Actinomycetota > Thermoleophilia > Solirubrobacterales > 70-9 > JBOGZD01. The sequence continues at coordinate 7,007 of JBOGZD010000100.1, forward strand.
GGCGAGCCAGGAGTCGAGCAGATCGGCGACCGGAGCGAGCGCCCCCGGGTCGCCGCTCGGGGCGTCGAGCGAGCTGATCCGGCGAAGGGCGTCGACGAGCTCGGCGCGGCGGGCCGCGGCCGCGGCCGCGAGGCGGGGGGCGAGGTCGGCGGCGCCTTCGGCGGCCGCGACCCTATGCATCCCCCGCCCCGCCCTCGGTTCCGGCTCCGTCCCCGGCGACAGACTCTCCTCCCGCGCCCCGCGCTTCTGCGACCGCCGCCCGCACCGCCCGTCCCGTAAGGACGCCGACCAGATGGCGCTTGTAGTCGACCGAGCCATTCGCGTCTTCGACCGGGTCGGCGGCGTCGGCGGCGAGCTCCCCCGGTCGCTCGAGCGCGTCCTCGAGCTCCCCGATCGAAGCGGCGCTGAGGAGCTCCTCGGCCGCCTCGGCCCGCGCCGCGACCACGCCCGCCGAGCCGACCGCGAGCCGGACGTCGGCCAGCCGCTCGCCGTCGAGGCGGAGGTGACAGGCGACCGTGATCGCGGGGCGCTCATGGAAGGCGAACTTGCGGTGGACGATCGCGGCGCCGGGGGCGGCCTCCGGCACCAGCACCGCGGTCAGCAGCTCGCCGTGCTCGAGCGCGTTCTCGAACGGCCCGCGGACGAACTCGCCGATCCCGATCTGCCGCGGCTCGCCGCCGCCCCGGCGCGCCTCGACGATTCCCTCCGCGGCGAGCAGGAAGGTCGCCGGGTCGGAGTGCGGGTCGGCGAAGCAGAGGTTGCCGCCGATCGACCCCATCGTCCGCACCCGCAGGTTGCCCACCTTCCGCTCCATTGCCGCCAGCGCCGGCCACTGGGCGCGGATGGTCGGGTGGCGCTCGATCGCGCGGTGGGTCTCGGCGGCGCCGATCCGAAGGTGCCCGTCGCGGGGCTCGATCCCGCGCAGCTCCTCGATCGCCTTCAGGTCGATCACGTGCGGGTACTCGGCGAAGCCGAACTTGAACAGCAGGAAGAGCTCGCTGCCGCCGACGTAGACGACGGCGTCATCGCCGTGGCGCTCGAGCAGCTCGCTTGCCTCCTCGACCGTCGCCGGCCGGTGGCGCTCGAACGGTGGCAGCGCGGTCACGCGGCCACCGTCTCCTCGCTCTCGGAGAGCACCCGCAACGTCGCCTCGGCGCCGGCGGCGAGGTCGACGTCGACGCCGAGGTCCGCCAGCCCGCGGCCAAAGGCCGACACGGCGACGAGCGGATACAGCGATCGCGCCCCCGGCCCCATGTGACCGAGGCGGAACAGCTTCTCGGTCAGCTCGCCGTAGCCGCCGGAGAGCATCACCCCGTAGCGCTCGCGGATGTGGGCCAGGGTGGGCTTCACCGCGGCGCCCTCCGGGCAGCGGATCGCGGTGACGCAGTTGGCGGCGTAGTCCTCGCTTCGCGGCCAGAGCTCGAGCCCCATCGCCTTGACGCCCTCGCGGCAGGCGCGGGCGGCGGTCGCGTGGCGGGCGATCACCGCGTCGAGCCCGTCGTCGAGGCACTCGCCGACGGCGGCGTGGATGCCGTTTATGTCGGAGACCGACGGGGTGTAGGGGTACTTCACCCGGCCGCCCTCGATCCAGACCTCGCGCCAGTCGAGCAGCGACAGGTAGGTGCCCCGGGGCGCGTTCGGGTTGCGCTCGATCGCCGCCCAGGCGTCCTCGCCGACGATGCACAGCGACATCCCGGGCGGCCCGGCGAGGCACTTCTGCGGCCCGCCGACGCAGATGTCGACGTCCCAGTCGTCGGTGAGCAGCTCGGTGCCGCCGACCGCGGAGACGACGTCGGCGAACATCAGCGCCCCCGCCTGCTTGGCGAGCGGGCCGATCTCGGCGAGCGGGTTCTCGACCCCGGACGGGGTCTCGGAATGGACCAGAGCGACGAATTCGAAGTCGCCGTGGCGCTCGAGCTCCTCGCCCACCTGCGCGGGGTCGAGCGCCTCGTCGTAGGGGACCTCGACCTCGACCACCTCGGCCTCATAGGTGCGAAGCCAGTCGCCGAACCACTTCGCGTACACCCCGGAGACGAGGTTGAGGCACTTCATTCCCGGGCGGACGACGCCGCGCGCCGCGGCCTCGATCCCGAGCACCGCCTCGCCCTGCATCAGGACGACGTCCTTGGTGGTGCGAAACAGCTCGGCGACCATCCGCTCGGTCTCGCGGAAGCGCTCCTGGAAGACCGGGTCGTAGTCGAAGATCATCGGCCGCCCCTGGGCCTGCTGGACCCGGAGCGACGACATCGTCGGCCCGGCGCTGAGTGTGAAGTCCGGTTCATGCATCTCTCTCTCCTCCTCTTCCTCGTAACAATTTGATCACCCCTTCCCGAGCAGGCGCGCGACGCTCAGGGCGAGCACCGAGGCGGTGGCGACCGCCGCCTCGGTGCCGTCGGGCGAGGCGAACTGGTCCGCGCCGCGGTCGGTGTGGAACTCCCACCCGTCAGCCCGGCCGATCCCGATCAGCGCCGACGGCACGCGGCGCGAGACGTCGCCGAAGTCGGTGGCGAAGGGAAGCGGCGGCGGGTCGGGAACGAAGTCGCGCCCGGCGGCCTCGAACGCCCCGGCGACGGCCTCCCTGACGCCCTCGTCCGCAACGATGCCGGTGATCGCGCGAGCCGTCTCCCAGCCCGCCTCGGGAAGGCGCGAGCGCAGCTCAGCCGCGAGGGAGTCGAGCTCGCCCTCGGAGTCGGTGGTGACGAGGTAGGTCGCGCGGAGCGCGAACCCCGCACCCTCCTCGACGTCGCCGTCGAGCACCAGGCGCTCGAGCATGATCGCGTCGGAGCGCTGGCCCGCGACCGCCTCGAGGGCGGCCACGGCGGCGTCGCGAGGCGGCTCGACCGCCTCGTCCATCGTTCGCGCCCCCGGGACCGTCGCGACCAGCCGGCGCATCCAGCGCGACTCGAGCGAGACCGTGTCGATGAACTCGGGGTGAGCGTAGAGCGCGGCGTCGAGCCCGTCCCAGATCCCGGCGGCGGCGGTCAGCTCCTTGCCGCCGCCGCGCTCGACCGTCCTGGGGGCGTGGAGCTCGTCGGCCGGGCAGCCGATCACCTCGACGGCGCCGCCGAGGCCGTCGCGGAGCTCGGCGAGGGCGAGGGC
>JBOGZD010000101.1:0-9935 GCA_050697155.1 Solirubrobacterales bacterium
CGACCGCGTCCGCCCCGTCCGCCGCCGCGCCCGCCGCCTCCGTCACGGCGCCCGCCGCCGCCCATGGTGGGGTCGCCGGTGCCGAGCTTGGCGAGCTCCTCGGGCGACTTGCCCTCGACCGCGGGATCGCTCGACAGGCGCAGCCCGATCCGGCCGCGCTCGCGGTCGACCTCGGCGACCGTGACGTCGAGCTCGTCGCCCGGGCTGAGAACGTCCTCGACCGCGCCGACCCGCTCGCCGGGCTTCACGTTCGAGATGTGCAGCAGCCCGTCGGTGCCCTTGGTCAGCTCCACGAAGGCGCCGAAGGTGGTCGTCTTGACCACCTTGCCCTTGAACTGGTCCCCGACCTCGGCCTCCTTGGTCATCGCCTCGATCCGGTCGATGCAGGCGTCGACCAGGGCGCCGGTGGGCGCATAGACGCGCACGGTGCCGTCATCGTCGATGTCGATCTCGGCCTCGAACTCCTCCTGCATGCCCCGGATCGTCTCGCCGCCCTTGCCGATCACGGCGCCGATCTTCTCCGGGTCGATCTTGATCTGCTCGATCCGCGGCGCGAACTCGGACATCTCCTCGCGCGGGCCGTCGATCGTCTCGGCCATCCGCTCGAGGATGAACAGCCGGCCCTTGCGAGCCTGCTCGAGCGCGTCGGTGAGGATCTCGAAGGTGACGCCGGAGATCTTGATGTCCATCTGGAGCGCGGTGATCCCGTCGGCGCCGCCGGCGACCTTGAAGTCCATGTCGCCGAGGTGATCCTCGACGCCGGCGATGTCGGTCAGCACGACGTAGTCGTCGCCCTCCTTGATCAGCCCCATCGCCACGCCCGCCACCGGGTGGGCGACGGGGACACCGGCGGCCTGAAGCGCCATCGACGAGGCGCAGACCGAGCCCATCGACGACGAGCCGTTCGACTCCAGCGTGTCGGAGACGACGCGGAGGACGTACGGGAAGTCCTCCTCGCCCGGGATCGTCGGCGCCAGGGCGCGCTCGGCGAGCGCGCCGTGGCCGATGTCGCGCCGCTTCGGGCCGCGCATGAAGCCGGCTTCGCCCACCGAGAACGGCGGGAAGTTGTAGTGGTGCCAGAAGCTCTTGGACTCCTGCAGGCCGAGGTTGTCGACCTTCATGTCCATGCGGCTGGTGCCGAGCGCGACCGAGGAGAGAATCTGGGTCTCGCCCCGGGTGAACAGCGCCGAGCCGTGAGCCCGCGGGGAGACGTCGATCTCGCACTCGATCGGCCGGATCTCGTCCCGGGCGCGGCCGTCGGGCCGCTTCTTGTCGACCGCGATCCGCTTGCGGATGATCTCCTTCTCGATCTTGTTGAAGGCACGCGAGACCTCGGCGCGCTGCTCGGGGTCGGGCTCGCCGTCGACCGGGGTCGGCGCGTGCTCCTCGAGCACCGCCAGCTCGACCTCCTTCGCCGCCTCCTGGCGCGCGAGCTTCTCCGGCACCTGGGTCGCCTGGTCGAGCTTCGCGCCGTGCGAGGCGCGGATGCGCTCGACCAGCTCGGGGTCGATCTCGGGCTCCTCGATCACGAGCTTCTCCTTGCCCGCCTGGCCGCGCAGCTCCTCGATCGTCTCGACGATCGTGCGGATCTCGCCGTGGGCGATGTCGAGCGCGTCGAGCACCTCGGCCTCGGTGACGCCCGTGGCGCCACACTCGACCATCAGGATCGCGTCGGCGGAGCCGGAGACGATCAGGTCCATCTCGAGCTCCTCGAGCGCCTCCTCCTCGGGGTTGACGACGAAGTCGCCGTCGAGCTTTCCGATCCGCACCGCGCCGACGTGGGTCGGCACCGGGATCTGCGAGATCGCGATCGCCGCGGAGGCGCCGTTCATCGCCAGGATGTCGTAGGGGTGGACGTGGTCCACCGACATCGGCTGGCAGACCAGCTGGGTCTCGAAGTGCCAACCCTTCGGAAACAGCGGCCGCACCGGGCGGTCGATCATCCGCGCGGTCAGCGTCGCCTTCTCACCCGCGCGCGCCTCGCGGCGGAAGAACGAGCCCGGGATCTTGCCCGCGGCGTAGTGCTTCTCCTCGACGTCCACAGTCAGGGGAAGGAAATCGACGTCGCGCAGGTTGCCGACCGTCGCGGTGCAGAGGACCATCGCGTCGCCGGCGCGGACGACGACGGCGCCGCTCGCCTGGCGGGCGAGCTTGCCGGTCTCGAAGGAGATCTCGTTCCCGCCGATCTCAGCCGAGACACGGCTCACGTCAAACATGCTCATGTGCTTCCCTCCGGCCGCCCGGATGGCGGCCAATCAAGTCCAGAACTCTCGTTCTCTAACCCGAGCGATGTTAGCGACGCAGGCCGAGATCGGCGACCAGCGCGCGATATCGGTCGAGGTCCGAGCGCTCCAGATAGCGCAGCAGGCGGCGCCGCTTGCCGACCAGCATCAGCAGGCCGCGGCGCGAGTGGTGGTCCTTGCTGTGGCTGCGCAGGTGCTCGGTGAGCTCGTTGATCCGCTCCGTGAGCAGCGCGACCTGGACCTCGGCGGAGCCGGTGTCCCCGTCGGAGCGGCCGTACTTGCCGATCAGCTCCTGCTTTTTTTCCTTTGCCAGGCTCAAGGGGGCGCGAAGTTAGCACAGAGCTCGCGCGCCTCCTCGACGTCGCGGTGCACCTGCGCGACCAGCTCCTCTACCCCGGAAAAGCGCTTCTCGCCGCGCAGCCTGGCGATGAATGCGATCCGCAGCGTCTGCCCGTAGAGGTCGAGGTCGGAGTCGAGCAGATACGACTCGATCAGCACCCCGCGGCCGGTCTCAAACGTCGGTCGGACGCCGACGTTGACCGCCGCCGGGACCCCGTTGGCGAACGCCGCGTAGACGCCGTGCCCGGGGTAGACGAACTCCTCGTCGGGAACCACGTTCGCGGTCGGAAAGCCGAGCGTGCGCCCCCGCTTGTCGCCCTCGACCACCGTCCCCTCGAACAGGAACGGGGCTCCGAGGCAGCGCATCGCCCCCTCGACGTCGCCGGCGGCGACCAGGGCGCGGATCCGGGTCGAGGAGACGGTCTCGCCGTCGACCTCCACCAGAGGCGCGATCCGGGTCGAGAACTCCTCGCGGGCGGCCAGCATCTCGGGGTCCCCGGCGGCACGGGCGCCGAAGCGGAAGTTCTCCCCCACCGAGACCTCCTCGGCGCCGAGCTTGTCGGCAAGGATGCGGCCGCAGAACTCCTCCGGCGGGATTCGCGAGAACTCCTCGTCGAAGCCGATCACGACCAGCTCCGAGGCCCTCAGGCCGTCGATCACGTCGCGCTTGATCTCGAACGGCATGATCAGCTTCGGCGCCGCCTCGGGATGGATCACGCTCAGCGGATGCGGCTCGAACGTGAGCACCGTGTCGGCGCCCGCGATCACCCTGCGGTGGCCGACGTGGACCCCATCGAAGGTGCCGATCGCGATCCGGCGCGCCCGCGGCTCGGCCTCGTCAAGCGGGGTGACGGCGATGCTCATCGACGGCGAACTCTGTCATCCAACCGTGCCAGGGCGTCGGGCAGCGGCACGAGCGCCTCCTCGTCCGCCTCCTCGACCTCAAAGGGCCCAATCGCCGTTCGCCGCAGCTCGGCGCAGTAGGCGTCGCCGAGCTCGGCGATCAGGCTGCGGACGTAGGTGCCCGACGAGCACTCGATCTCGAATTCCCTGCGCTCGCCCGCGCGAGCCAGCTCCGAGAAGCGGTAGACGGTGACGATCCGCTCGGGGACCTCGACGTCCTCCCCCCGGCGTGCGCGCCGGTAGGCGCGGACCCCGCCGACCTTCACCGCCGAGTACGCGGGCGGGCGTTGGCGGAGCTCCCCGGTGGGCAGCTCGAGCGGGCCGCCCGGCACCACCCCGGTCTCGGTGATCTCACCGTCGCGGTCGCCGGTGGTCGAGACCGCGCCGAAGCGCGCCGTCGCCCGATAGGTCTTTCGAAGCGCCATGAACCGCGCCTGCTCGCGGGTCGCCGCCCGCCCGAGGAGGACGATCAGGAGCCCGGTGGCGAAGGGGTCGAGGGTCCCCGCGTGCCCCGCCTTGACCCGGTGGCGGCGCCGCAACCGGGCGACGCAGTCGTGCGAGGTGATCCCGGCCGGCTTGTCGACCAGCACCACCGCCCCTGACGCGGCTGCCTCCGGGTTCACGGCGCCCGGCGCTCAGCGAAGCTGGGCGCCGACCTCGGCGCGCAGGAACTTGACCAGCTCGTCATAGGGCAGGTCGGTGCCGAATCCGGCCGCGCGCCGGTGCCCGCCGCCGCCGTGGATGCGGGCGATCGACGAGACGTCGACGGCCCCGTCGGTCGAGCGCAGGCTCACCTTGCGCGCGGAGTTGCCGCCGTCGGGCTTGTCGCGGATCACGGCGGCGACCGCGGTTCCCTCGAGCGAGCGCAGGAAGTCGATGATCCCCTCGGTGAGCACCTCGCTGGCGCCGGTGGCGGCGTAGTCGTCGGCGCCGATGTAGGTGACCGCGAGCCGGCCCTCGTCGAAGCGCTCGATCTTCTCGATCGCCCGCGCCACCAGCCGCAGCTTCTCGAGCGGCACCCGTTCGTAGAGGCGGCGGTAAGTGTCGTTCACGTCGACCCCGGCCTCGATCAGCTCGGCCGCCATCCGGTGCGCGGCGGCGCCGGTGTTCTCGTACATGAACATGCCGGTGTCGGTGACCAGCGCGACGTAGAGGGCGGCGGCGATCTCGGGCGTGATCTCGGCGCCGAGCCGCTTGCCGATCTCGAGCACGATCTCCGCGGTGCAGGAGACCTCGGTGTCGACCAGGTTGACGGTGCCGAAGCGGGTGTTGTCGTGGTGATGGTCGATGTTGAGGACGGTGGCGCCGTCGCGACGCAGGAACTCGACCGGCATCCGGTCGACGTTGCCGCAGTCGAGGTAGACGAGGACCCGATCGACGACGTCGGCCGGCGGCTCGTGGAAGACGTCGGTGAGCGGCAGGAAGCGGTACTCGACCGGCAGCGGGAACTCCTTCGCGGCCAGGAACATCACCGAGTCCTTGCCGAGCTGCTCGAGCATGTGGTGGAGCGCCAGCAGTGAGCCGAGCGCGTCGCCGTCGGGCGCCTCGTGGGTGGTGAGCAGGAAGCGGTCGCCCTCGCCGAGCACGTCGACGACTCGCTCGAGGTCGGCTTCCGGCGCCGTAGCTACCTCGCTCATCGGTCCTCGAGCAGGCGTGCGAGGCGGACGCCGCGCTCGGGGCCCTCGTCGTAATGGAAGCTCAGCGTCGGGGTGCGCTTGAGCCGCAGCTCGCGCGCGATCGCCGACTGCAGGACCCCGTGCGAGGAGCCGAGCGCGGCCAGCGTCGGGTCGCGCTCGGCGCGCTCGCCGAGCACGCTGACGAACACGCGCGCGCTGCGCAGGTCGGGGCTTGTCTCGACGGCGGTCACGGTCACGAAGCCAATCCTTGGGTCCTCGAGCTCGGTCGAGATCGCGGAGCCGATCACCTCGCGCATGACCTCGTTGACGCGCTTCATGCGCTCGGTGGTCATGGGCGAACTGAAAATAACACCGAGCCTCAGTGCGAGCACTCAGCCGGGGCCGGACGCGGCGAAGGTGGCGCCGACGGCGAGATCGCCGCCGGCGACGGTCTCGTGCGAGCGGGCGCCGCCGTCGGACCAGTGCAGCCAGTCGTACTGGACCCCGTTGAGCTCCTGCGGCGTCGGGGCGGTGAGGGTGAAGCGGGCGCCGATGATCACCCGCCTGGCAGTCGGGGTGGGCCCGTAGTCGTCGTTGAGGCCGAGCACCAGCCCGCTCGGCTCGCTCTGCAGCGTCACCCGCGCCGTGTGAGGGCGCAGGCGAACCTCGCGGCTGACCGCGAGCCCATCGCTGTCGGTCGCGGTGACCCGCAGCTTGAGGAAGGACGGGTATTCGTGCTCGGGGGTGGCGAAGCTTCCGCGCCGCCTGCCCGCGAGCTCCTGCACCGGATGGGTGTGGCAAGGCTCGTCCTCCCGGCAATGGCGCAGCAGGAGCTCCCAGTCGAGCGCCCGCGCCGGCACCGCCCCGTCCTCGCGGTCGCGCGCCGAGCCGGCGAAGCGGAAGCTGTCGTTCGCGGTCCAGCGCTGACCGCGGCGGGGGCGGTCGAGCTCGATCCTCGGCGGGGTATCGCCGGGGAAGATCCGGACCTCATCGGTGTCGCGCTGGCGGCGCCGATCGAAGACCCGCAGCCTGACCGTGAGCGGGCGCGAACGCCTGTATACCTCCTCGACCCGGCGGCGGCGAGAGTCGCCGAAGCGCCCGTCGCCGTCGAGGTCCCAGCTGTAGCGCAGTCGCTTGCGCTCGGGATCGCGCGAGCCCGCAGCGCTGAACCTGACCCGAAGCGGGGAGTCGCCGAAGGTCCTGCTCGCGTGCAGCGCGGCACGCGGCGGGCGGTTTCCGCCCGCATAGCCGATCCGGCGCACGGCCCCGCCGATGAGGTCGACGTAGTAGAGGCCGCCGGGGCCGAGCTCGAGGTCGACCGGGCCGCCGGCGCCAGCCGCGAACCGCCGTACCGAGGCCGGGTCGGGAAGCCCGTCGGCGCCGGCCTCGAGCACCCAGATGCAGCTGCGGGCGTAGTCGGCGAAGAAGAGCGCGCCGTCGTAGGACTTCGGAAAGTCGCCCCCGCGGTAGAAGCTGAGCCCCGAGAGCGCCGACTGGCCGGGCGCACAGCCGTCACCCGCGACCACCGGGGCCTGGCGCCCGTAGGCGAACCACGGGTGGGCGACCGCTTGGCCGCTCGCCTGCTGCTCGGAGTAGAGCGACTCGCAGAGGTCGAGGTCGAGCGCGTCCCAGGCGGGGTTGACCGAGGACCCCTCGAAGCACGGCCAGCCGAAGTTGGCCAAGGTCGGCGGCACCCGGTTGATCTCGTCGAAGTACTCACTGCCGACGTCGGCCACCCACAGCTCCTCGGTGCCGGGACGGATCGCGAGCCGGAACGGGTTGCGATGTCCGAAGGAGACGATCCGGCGGGCGTTCGCGTCGGGGCTCGAGGCGAACGGGTTCTCGGGCACCCCTGCACCGGTGCGCGGGTCGACGCGGATCACGGTCCCGTTGAGTCCCAGGGGATCGGCGGAGGTGCGCAGGTCCTGGGCTCGCAGCGCGCCCCCCTCGGCGGTCGGCGGAGTCTGCTGACCGCCGACCCCGACCGGGGGATCGCCGCAGGGGTTCGGGGGCGATCCGAACTGGCCGTAGTCGGCGAACTGGAAGCTGGCGCCGTCGCCTCCGGAGACATAGAGCGCGCCCGACGGGCCGAAGACGAGGTCGCCCGCCGAATGGCTTTGAAACTGCTGGCACCAGTCGTCGAGCAGGACCTTGGTGCGCTTGAGCTTTCGGCCCTTGACGGTCAGCCGGGTCAGCCGGCTCCCGATCACGCAGCCGTCGTCCGCGCCCGGGGGCTCCGGGCAGTCGTCGGAGTCGGCATCGGGAGCCCCCCAGGTCGGCGAGCTGCCGCCGAGCGGCGCATCGCGCGAGTAGAGGACGTAGATGTGGGGGCGCTTTGGAAACCGCGGATGGAGCGTCATCCCGAGCAGGCCGCGGTCGTGGAAGTTGTGGACGTCGGTGCGCAGGTCGGCGACCACCTTCGCCTTGCGGTCGCCGGGTCCCCTTACCGTCTTCACCAAGCCGCTCTTCTCGGCGATGTAGATCCTTCCCCCCGGCGCGAAGCTGACCGCGGTCGGATAGACCAGGTCCTCGACCACCGCGGTCTCGGTGAACTTCGGCAGCAGGGTCGCCCCCGGCGCGGCGCAGGGCAGCGCCAGCACGGCGACCGCCGCCCCCAGTCCGCCCAGACTCCGGATCCTCCTCCCCACGACCTGCGCCAGGGTAGCCGTCGCCGAGGTCAGCTGCGCACGTCGTTGAGCGTCAACAGGTCGCGGTCGAACCCGCAGCCCTCCGGGCACCGCGCCTCGACGAAGCGCTCGAGCTCATCGGCCCGGGCGCCCACCTCCGTCCCACCGACCAGGGCGCAGAGCAAGGTCGAGCGCTGCCAGGTTTCGTGGCCGTCGATCTCGGCCACCGCGGCGCCAAACCGCTGCCGAAGCTGCGTCTTGAGCGAGCTGAGCGTCTTGCGCTTCGTCTTCAAGCTGCCGGAGTCGTTGAGGTGCAGGCGTACCTCGACCAGGCAGACGTAGGCGACCATGACGCCTAGCCTACGCTGCTACTCCAGCGTCTTCTCGATCTGCTTGGTCTCGAAGACCTCGAGCACGTCGCCGACCTTGACGTCCTGGTAGCCCTCGAGCACGATCCCGCACTCGAGGCCCTCCTCGACCTCGGAGACGTCGTCCTTGAACCGGCGCAGCGAGCCGATCCGGCCGCTCCAGACGACGGTGCCCTCGCGGACCAGGCGGACCTCCGCGCCGCGGACGACCTTGCCGTCGCTGACGCGACAGCCGGCGATCGTGCCCACCCGGGACGCCTTGAAGAGCTCCAGCACCTCGGCCTGGCCGAGGGTCTCCTCGACCTCCTCGGGCTCGAGCATGCCCTCCATCGCGGCGCGCAGCTCCTCGGTCACCTTGTAGATCACCGAGTAGGTGCGGATCTCGACCCCCTCGGCCTCGGCCGCCCGGCGGGCGTCGGCGAGCGGGCGCACGTTGAAGCCGATGATCACCGCGTCGGAGGCGGCGGCGAGCATCACGTCCGACTCGTTGATGCCGCCGGGGGCGGCGTGGATCACGTTGACGACGATCTCCTCCTGGGGCAGCTTGGCGATCTCGTCCTGGAGCGCCTCGAGCGAGCCCGAAACATCGGCCTTGAGCACGATGTCGAGCTCGTTGAGCTCCCCCTCTCGAGCCTTGGCGAACACCTCGTCGAGGGTCAGCCTGCGCGATTGGCGCCGGGCGATCTGCTCGGTCTTCAGGCGGTGGACGCGTTCCTCAGCCAGCTGCCGGGCGCGGCGGTCGTTCTCAACGACCTCCACCCTCTCCCCGGCCTCGCAGACGCCGTCGAAGCCGAGCACCTCGACCGGATCGCCGGGGGCGGCATGCTCGAGGCGGGTGCCGGTGTGATCATGCATCGCTCGGACCTTGCCCCACTGCGGGCCCGCGACCACGGAGTCGCCGACGTCCATGGTCCCTCGCTGGACGAGGATGGTGGCGACCGGCCCCCGACCGGGGTCGAGGTGGGACTCGATCACCGAGCCGGAGGCGGGCGCGTTCGGGTTCGCCTTCAGCTCCTCGACCTCGGCGACCAGGGCGATCATCTCGAGCAGCGTGTCGAGTCCCTCCTTGGTCTTCGCCGAGACGTTGACGAACACCGTCTCGCCTCCCCAGTCCTCGGGAGTCAGGTCGTGGCTTCCGAGCTCACCCTTGACCTTGTCCGCGTTCGAGTTCGGGAGGTCGATCTTGTTGATCGCGACGATGATCGGGACCCCGGCGGCCTTCGCGTGATCGATCGCCTCGACGGTCTGCGGCATCACCCCGTCGTCGGCAGCGACGACGAGGACGACGATGTCGGTGACGTCGGCGCCACGGGCGCGCATCGCGGTGAACGCCGCGTGGCCCGGGGTGTCGATGAAGCTGATCGTCTTTCCGTTCTGGTGCACCTGGTAGGCACCGATGTGCTGCGTGATCCCGCCCGCCTCGCCGGCGACGACCTCGGTCTCGCGGATCGCGTCGAGCAGCGAGGTCTTGCCGTGGTCGACGTGGCCCATGATCGTCACCACCGGCGGTCGGTCGGCGAGGTCCGACGGGGCGTCCTCGTAGACCGGCTCCTCCGGGGCCTCCTCGGCCGCGGTGACGATCTCGACCTTCTGGTCGAGCTCCTTGGCGACGGCGGCGATCGTCTCGTCGGAGAGCGTCTGGGTCAGCGTCGCCATCTCGCCGAGCTGCATCAGCTTCTTGATCACCTCCGCGCTGCCGACCCCGAGAGTCTCGGCGACCTCACGCACCGTCGCCCCGGAGGCGATCTTGATCGCCTCGGGCTCGACCTCGACCGGGGCTTTTGCGGGCGGCTCCTCCAGCAGCGGCCGGCGCCGGCGGCCGCCGCGCCGGCGCGGCGG
>JBOGZD010000102.1:0-9934 GCA_050697155.1 Solirubrobacterales bacterium
ACGAGCCGATGATCGAGCTGATGCGCGACCTTCGCGGGCGGGGCTACCGGATGGCGCTGCTGACCAACAACGTGCGCGAGTGGGAGCCCTACTGGCGCGCGATGATGCCGGTGGACGAGATCTTCGAGCTCGTCGTCGACTCGGGCTTCGTCGGCATGCGAAAGCCCGAGCGCGGGATCTACGAGCTCACCGTGGCGCGGCTGGGCGACGGGATCGCCGCCGCCGAGTGCCTGTTCGTCGACGACGTCGAGGCCAACGTCGAGGCGGCGCGCGAGCTGGGGATGACCGCGGTCCACTTTCGCGAGAACGAGCAGGCGATCTCGGACATCGAAACGGTGCTGGGGACCCTAGATGAGTGATTCCGTGGAATTGCTCATCTAGCCGACCAGGTCGAGGAAGCGCCCGCAGAGCTCTCGACCGAGCCGGTTCCACCCGCCGATCCTGGCCTCGGTCTCCTCGCGAAGGGCGCCGACGTCGATCCCGGACCGACCCAGCTCCTCGTCGCCGCGGTGCTTTTCGATCCAGCCGAAGGCGTCAGCGGGCGCGACCTCCGCGTGAAACTGGATCCCCCAGGCGGCGTCGCCGATCCGGTAGGCCTGCAGGCAGATCGGGCTGCGGGCGAGCGCCTTCGCGTTCGGGGGCAGATCGAACTCGTAGCTGTGCCACTCGAAGGCCTCGAAGCCCGGCGCCAGCGACCCGAGCAGCGGGTCGGCGGCGCCCTCGGCGGTCAGCTCGACCGGGTGCCAGCCGATTTCCGGGGCGCGGGCGGGCCAGGCGGAACCCCCGGCGGCGATGGCGAGCAGTTGAGAGCCGAGGCAGAGGCCGAGCATCGGGATATCGCGCTCGAGCAACTCGGCGAGAAGTGCTATCTCCTCTGCGATCCAGGGATTGCGGTCCTCCTGGTCGACATGCATCGCGCCGCCGAGGCTGAGCACCGCCTGATAGCCGGCCGGATCGGCCGGCGGGGTCTCAGACTCGGTCCGGTACCAGTGGTCGACCTCGACCCCGCTCCCCCGCATCGCCTCGGCGAAGACGCCGGGGCCGGCATCGCGCTGGTGGACGATCGCCAGGGCGCGCACCGGCGCCAGTCTGGCGGATGGCGCCTTCCTCTCGCATACCGAGAGGAAGGCGCCACTGGTCGCCCGCGCTGAGCGCTCAGCAGCGGCGCTTGGTGTCGGCGCCCGGACCGCCGATGCAGCGGTCGACACCGGAGCCGCCGATGAGCGAGTCGGCGCCGCCGCCTCCGTTGAGGCGGTCGTTGCCGCCCCCGCCCCGCAGCGTGTCGCCGGCAGCGCCGCCGCGGAGACGGTCGTTGCCGCTGCCCCCGCGCACGTGGTCATTCTTGCCGCGGGCGCGCACGCGGTCGTTCCCACCTGGGCACAGATCACGTCCTTGCCGCCGAGGCTGTCGATCACGTCGTCGCCGCCGCGGGCGAGGATGACGTCGCGACCGCTTGTGCCGGTGAGCACCTCGTCGCCGCTGGTCCCCTCGATCGTGACCTTCTTGCCATTGCAACGCGGCTCCCCGCCGCCGGCCTCGACGATCTGCGTGGTCTCCGAGTCCTCGTTGTTCGCAGGCGCCGGGTCCTCGCCGGCCGTGGTCACCGAGACGGTGTTGGTGATCGTCCCGTCGCGGCGCGGCTCAACCCGGATGGTCACGGTCGCCGTCGCCGTCGAGGCGAGCTCGCCCAACGCGCAGGTGACCCTTCGCCCCTGGCTGTCGCAGGCGCCCTGGGTCGGGGTCGCCGACACGAGGTCGAGCTCGTTCGGCAGGTCGTCCGACAACTCGAGCCCATCGGCCGGATCCGGGCCGAGGTTGGCAACCACGATCGTGTAGGCGAACGGCGTCCCCACGGTCGCCGGATCGACGCTGTCGCTCTTATCGACCGAGAGATCGGAAACGGCGAACGCACCGGACGGAACCACCGACATGAAGCCGAGGGCGAGTACGCCGCTGGGCGTCGCTCTCATGCGCCTGGACATCCATCCTCCTTGCTTCGCGTCCAACCGTTAAAGCGAACGGAGGCGGTACGAGGTTTATGGGCTCAGTTATCCGAACCGGCGCGGTCCCAGACGTAGAGCTCGACCGCTTCGGCGGCGAGCTCCATCTGGCGCGGGGGTGAGAGCCACTCGAGCACGGTCTCCAGCGCGCGCTCCTCGGTGACCCCGGCGTCGACGGCCTCCTCGCCCCGGAAGCCGGCGGCGAGCTTGAGCGCCTCGCGCCGGTGCTCGCCGAGGGACGGAAAGGCGCCCATCAGGTAGTCGCGGTTCGGGACCGGGGTGCCGATGTCCATCGAGGCGTGCCAGGCGGCGAGCAGCGAGATGTCGTGCTCGTCGAGCTCGGCGATCGCCTTCGCGTAGTGGGCCTCGAGCTCGTCGTCGGGGATCTCGTCGACCCAGGCGCGGACCGCCTCGCCGAGCAGCTGTCGGCGCGCCTCGCGGCCGACCGAGTCGGCGATCGCGCGGATCGCGTCAGCGGGGTCGATGAAACAGAGGGGCATCGGCGCGGAAGATAGGCACGCCCGAGGACGGCAAAACGAACGCCCGTTTCGCGCGGCGAGCGGGAATCGGTGGGATGGCGTCATGTCAGCCGCGCGCGCCGCGCCTCGACCTATGCTCAGAAGGTGTCGTTGGAGCTGATAGTCGGGCCCCCGAACTCGGGCCGCGAGGGGCGGATCCTCGAGCGGCTCGAGGCCGCGCGCGATCGCTCGCCGGTGCTCGTCGTGCCGACCGCCGACGACGCCGCGCGGTTCGAGCGCGACCTCTGCACATCGGGCGGCGGCGGGGTCATCGGCGTCTCGATCCGCACCTTCGGCTCGCTCTTCGACGAGGTGGCGCGGCTGGCCGGGCTGGCACTGCCGGCTCCGCTGAGCGCACCGCAGCGACTCGCCCTCGTGCGCGCCGCGGTCCGCGCCACCGACCTGCGGCTGCTGCGGCGTTCCTCCGAGCGACCGGGCTTCGCCCCCGCGCTCGCGGCGCTGATCGCCGAGCTCCAGTCGGCGATGGTGTCGCCGGCCGACCTCGAGCACGCGGTGGCGGATCTCGACGACGCCGACTACGCGGGTGAGCTGGCGGCGCTCTACGCGGCCTACGTCGGGCTTCTCGAGAGCGCCGAGCGCAGCGACGCGGGCTCGCGGGCGCCGGCGACGATCGCGGCGCTCGCCGCGGATCCGGCGCTCTGGGACGCGCGCCCCGTGTTCTTCTACGGGTTCGACGACCTGACCCGGGCTCAGCTCGAGCTGCTCGCCGCGCTCGACCGCGCCGCGGAGGTCGTGGTGGCGGTCAACTTCGAGGACCGCGACGCCCTCAACGCACGTGCGCGCCTGCACGCCCAGATGGTCGAGGAGCTGGGAGGCTCGGTGGCCGAGCCGCTCGCCCACCGGCCGAGCCACACGGAGCGCGCGTCGCTGCGCCACCTCGACAGGAGCCTGTTCGAGCCCGGCGCGGAGCGCCTTGCGCTCGACGAGGGCGTGCGGATGCTCGAGTGCGCGGGCGAGCTCGGCGAGGCGGAAGCGATCGGCGCCGAGGTCGCCGCGCTGATCGCGGCCGGCGAGCCCGCCGATTCGATTGCGATCGTCGTCCGCGATCCGGACCGCCGCGGGTCGCTGATCGGGCGGGTGCTGGAGCGGCTCGCGATCCCGGTCGCGGTCGAGGCGGGGGTGCCGCTGGCAACGACGGCCGTGGGCGGCTCGGTGGTGGCGCTGTGCCGGGCCGTGAGCGAGGACGACCCGGCGGAGCTGCTCGCGCACCTGCGCGCCGACCCCTCGACCCCGCCCGGAGTCGCGGACGCGCTCGAGCTGCGCCTCAACCGCGCCCAGCCGGCGACCATCGACGAGGCGATCTCGGGTTGGGAGGCGCCGCCACGCCACCTGGCGACCCTGCGCGGAGCCCGATCGGCGGCCGCGCGCATGCACGCCCTGGCCGCGATCGCCCACGAGCTCGCAACCGCCGTCCACGGGGAGCAGGCGCCCCTCGCGGGGCGAGCGGCGGCCGATCACCCGACCCCGTTCGACCCGGTCGAGCAGCGCGCCGCGATCGCGATCGCCGAGCTCTGCGAGGAGCTCGCCGAGGTCGGCGGGCTGCCGGCATGCGACCCCCCCGGCCTGCGCGACGCGGCCGACGCGATCGAGAGCGCGACCGTCCGCCTCTGGCGCGGACCCACCGACGGGCGGGTGCGGGTGCTCGACCCCTACCGGATCCGCGCCGGACGGGCGCGGTACCTGTTCTGCGCCGGCCTCCAGGAGGGCGAGTTCCCGCGCCGCTCGCCCGGCGACCCGTTGCTCGGCGACGAGCGCCGGCGCCGGCTCGGGATCGAGGCGCTCGTCCGCCGCGACCCACTCGATGAGGAGCGCTACCTCTTCCACGCCTGCGTCTCGCGACCGACGGAGCGCCTCACGCTCTCCTGGCAGTTCGCCGACGATGACGGGGCACCCGCGGCCCGCTCGCCGTTCGTCGACGAGGTCCTCGACCTGCTCGGGGAGAGCACGCAGGAAGCCGCGAAGGCGCTGATTCGCCGCCGCGGGATCGAGCAGGTCACGTTCGCCGCCGCGGAGGCCCCGACGGAGCGCGAGCTGGCACGGGCGCAGGCGCTCGCCGGGCCGCGCGCCAGGGAGGTCCCGCCCGGGCCGCTGCGGGTGCCCGCGGTGCTCGAGGGGCTCGCCGAGCGCGAGCTGCTCAGCGCCAGCACGCTCGAGCAGTGGCTCGAGTGCCCGTACCGCTGGTTCGTCGAGCACGAGCTGTCGCCGCAGCGCCTCGTGCCCGAGAGCGATCCGCTGCGGCTCGGCAGCATCGCCCACGACGCGCTCGAGGCGCTCTACGCCGAGCCGCCGGGCACGGACTCGATCGCGCGCCCCGGCGATCTCGGGCGCTGGCGCGAGCGGCTCGCTGAGCTCCTCGACCAGGTGGCCCGCGATCACGGGATGCGCCCGGACCGACCCCGCGACGCCGTCGCGCTCGCACGGCTTCGCGAGCAGGTCGAGGCCTTCCTCGCCGAGGAGGCCCGGCTCGAGATCGAGCTTCGGCCCCGCCGCGACCTGCTCGAGGCCGACTTCGGCACCGAGGAAAACGGCGCCGCGGCGCTGGATCTCGGCGGCGCGAAGCTGCGCGGGCGAATCGACCGCGTTGACCTCGCGCCCGACGGGACGAGGGCCCTCATCCGTGACTACAAGACCGGCCGCAGCATGCCGGGGCGCAGAGGCTGGGAGGGCAAGGGCAAGCTCCAGCTGCAGCTCTACCTGCTCGCCGCGCGGGAGAGCCTCGGCCTCGATCCCGTGGGAGGCCTCTACTACGCGCTCGGCGAGTACAGGGACCGCCGGCCGCGCGGGATGGTGCTGGCCGACGAGGCGGTCATCGGCGACCTCGCCGAGCACCTCGTCGGCGGTGACTCCTGCGGGCCGGACGAGTTCGACGAGGAGCTCGAGCGTGCTCGCGGGCAGGCCTCCGAGCAGGCCGCGGCGATGCGAGCGGGAGACATCGGCCGCCGGCCGCTCGGTGGCAAGTGCCCCACGTACTGCACCTTCCAGCCGATCTGCCGGCTCGAGCGCGCAGTCGGCCTCGAGGCGGCGGAGGGCCGGAGCGCGGAGAACGGGGTGGGATGAGCGACGTCCCCGCACCCACCGCCGAGCAGCGCGCGGCGATCCAGGCACGCGGCACCGACGCCTTCTGCGAGGCCGGCGCCGGCACCGGCAAGACCCGGGTGCTCGTGGATCGCTACTGCGACGCGGCCGATGTGGACGAGGTCGGGATCGAGGCGATCCTCGCCTTCACGTTCACCGAGCGGGCCGCGGCCGAGCTGCGCGCCCGGATTCGCCACGAGCTCGGCCGCCGCTCCCGCGCCGCACGCGAGCGCGGCGACGATGCGCTCGGCGAGCGCCTTGCCCGTGCGAGCCGCGACACCGAGCGAGCGTGGGTGATGACCATCCACGGCTTCTGTCGGAGGCTGCTCGCCACCCACCCGGCGGCGGCCGGGATCGATCCCCGCTTCCGAGTGCTCGACGAGAGCGAGGCGTCGCGGCTGCGAAAGCGCGCCCGGGACGAGGCGATCGACGAGGTCGGCGCCATCGGCGACGAGGCGGTGCGGGTGATCGCCGCGTACCGGGATTGGCGGATCGGGGAGATGATCGAGGTTGCCTACGAGCGCCTGCGCAGCCAGGGGATGTCCGAGCCGCGCCTGCCGCCTTCATCCGACCCGGTGCGCTCGCGCAAGAACGCCGACGACGAGCCGGAGCTGAGCCCGGTCGAGCGCGAGTGGGTGCTCGCCGGCTGGCGCACTCTGGACGCGCTCCTCGGGGCCTTCGGGCGCCGCTATGAGGCGCTCAAGACGGGGCGGTCGGGGCTCGACTTCGGCGACCTCGAGCTGCGCGCGCTCGAGCTCCTGCGCGAGTCGCCGGCGGTCTCGGCGGCGTGGCGGGGCCGCTTCGAGCACGTGATGGTCGACGAGTTCCAGGACACCAACCGGGTCCAGCTCGACCTGGTCGAGGAGCTCCGCGGGCCGCAAACGCGGGTGTTCAGGGTCGGCGACGAGCTGCAGTCGATCTATCGCTTCCGCAACGCCGACCTCGCCGTCTTTCGCGGCGAGCGCGGGCGCGCCGTCGCCGACCCGGACACCGCAACGCTGCCGCTCACCGGCAACTTTCGCGCCCGCCCGGAGATCGTCGCTGCGGTGAACGCCCTCGGGGCGGCGCTGCTCGGCGACACGTTTTCCCCGCTCGCCGCCGCGCGATCGCCGGTCGGGGCGCCACGGGTCGAGCTGCTGCTGACCCTCGACGAGGGCAAGAGCAACGGCTGGCAGGAGCACGCCGACGTGCTCGAGCTGCCGCCGTCGGAGTCTCAGGCGAAGCTGGTGGCCGAGGCGAGGGCGCTCGCCGAGCGCCTGCGGGAGCTGGTCGACGCCGGGGGCGCGAAGGCCCGCGAGATCGTCGTCCTGCTGCGCGCGTTCACCCACGTCGACGCCTACGAGGAGGCGCTGGACCGCGCCGGCCTCGACCCCTACGTGGTCGGCGGGCGCGGCTACTGGTCCCAGCAGCAGGTCGAGGACGTGCTGCGCCTGTGCGAGGTGATCGCCAACCCGCTCGACGACGAGATGCTGCTCGGGGCGCTCGCCTGTCCGGCCAACTCGGTCAGCCCCGACGCGCTCTGGCTCCTGCGCCGGGCGACGGTCGACCCGGACGCGAGCGAGCGGCACCGCCCGCCGCACCTCTGGCCGCTGATCGAGTCGCGCTTCGGAGAGGGCGACCGGGAGCCCGAGCTGCCCGCGCCCGAGTTCCTCGACGAGATCCCCGCGGAGGACGCCGACCGCCTGCGACGGTTCTGCGCGCTGCTCGCCGAGCTTCGCGCGGCCGCGCCGGTGCTCGCCCTCGACGAGCTGATCGAGCGGACGATGACGGCGTTCGAATACGACCTCTCGCTGCTTCGCAATCCGCGCGGACGCGGGCGGATGGCGAACGTGCGCAAGCTGACCCGCCTCGCGCGCGAATTCGAATCGCATGAGGGACGCGACCTGCGGGGCTTCCTGGTCTCCGCGCAGGAGCTGACCGCGCGCGACGAGCGCGAGGGGGTCGCGGCCGTGCAGGCCGAGGACCACGACGGGGTCCGGATCATGACCGTGCACGCCGCCAAGGGACTCGAGTTCCCCGTGGTCGCCGTGCCCGACCTCGCCCGCGGCCTGGGCGAGGGCGAGCGGCCGGGGGACGTGATCATCGGCCGGCTCGAGCGCGGGCAGGACGGCTCGCCCCGCGCGCGGGTCGGAATCCGGCTCGCGTTTCCGGCCAGCGAGTCGTTCGGGGCCTGGGAGCTCTACGAGCTCGCGCGCGAGAACGCCGAGGAGGCAGCCGAGGAGGGCGCCCGGCTGGTCCACGTTGCCGCGACTCGGGCGAAGGAGCGCCTGATCCTCTCGGGCGTCTACTCCCCGGCCGACTGCGAGGAGTGCGAGCCGAGCCGGAACAAGGCGCCTCAACAGCGGCGCGGCTCGGCTACGCCTCGCAGGGACAGCGCGATCCGCCGCCTGCTTCCGGCGCTGGCCGCGCGGGGCTGGAGGGCGTCGGAGCCGGCGAGGAGCGTGGTGGTCGACCCGCCCGCGCCCTCCGCGGATGCCGAGCCGCTTCGGGGGCCCGCTGTGATCGAGGTGCGGGTGAGCGCCCCGGGGGGCGAGCGGGCGAGGACGCTGGCGGCACGGCGCGAACCCGCTCCGGCCACGGCCGCGGAGACCGACGGTGCCCCGCCGCCGCTCTGGCGCCCCGAGCCGGTCGTGCCGGTCGGCCACCTCTCCTACTCGGCGCTCGCCGACTACGAGCGCTGCGCGTACCGCTTCTACGTCGAGCGGATGCTGGGGATGGCGCCGCCGCCCGGGGCGCTGCATCCAGAGGGCGCGGCGAGCGACGACTCCGGCGACGGCCTCGACCCGTTCGGCGGCGAGCGCGAGCGCAGGCTCGGCTTCGGAAACGCGGTTCACGCGGCGCTCGAGCGCTGCGCCGCGCAGGGATGGCGGGCGCCGGGCGGCGAGGAGCTCGCCGCACTGCTCGCGGCGCAGGGGATCGAGCACGACGGCGAGCTCGCCAGGGCCCGGGAGATGGTCGACGGCTGGCTCGCGTCAGACCTGCTGGCCGAGCTGCGCGACGCCAAGCCGCGCGCCGAGGTCCCGTTCGCGCTCGCCCTCGGCGACGCGATCGTCCGCGGGCAGATCGACCTGCTGGTCGGCGCGGGCAACGGCGGCGCCGGCCGCCAACTCGACATCTCGGACGCCCGCACGGGCGCCGGCGGCCAGCTCGACCTGCTCGAGCAATCGGGCGCGGGTCAGTCGGTCGCCACCGTGGTCGACTTCAAGACCGACCGCCTCGGCGACGACGGCCCGGCCGCGCTGGCGGGGCGCTACCGGGCCCAGCGCGAGCTCTACGCGCTGGCGGTCGCGGCCGGCAACGGCGGCGTGCCGCCCGCCGCGGTGCGCGCGATCCACGTCTTCCTCGAGGCACCCGACCAGCCGGTCGTCGACAGCTTCGACGCCGGCGCCCTCGCGGCCGCCCGGCGGCGGCTCGAGGCGGTGGTCGCCGAGATCCGCACCGGGGGGTTCACCCCCACCGACGAGCCCAGCCACTCGGTCTGCTTCGGCTGCCCGGCCGCGGCCCGGCTCTGCCCGCACCCGAAATGGAAGCCCTCCTGGGGGCCGTGAGAGACCGGTGTCACGCCTAGCGCTGTTCGCCTACGGCTCGCTGGCCAGCCCCGCGAGCGCGACGCTGACGCTCGGGCGGCCAGTCGAGCTCGCCGGTCTCGCCCGGGTCGAGGGCTGGGCGCGGGGGTGGAGCGTCTGCCGCGACAACCTCAGCGTCGAGAAGACCTTCGCCCGTCCCGACGGAACGCTGCCGCGCCACTGCCTCGGCCTCGGACTGGAGCCCGACCCGGGCGCCGAGCCGCCGAACGGGGCGCTGATCGAGGTCAGCGAGGCCGAGCTGGAGCGGCTCGACCTGCGCGAGATGCGTTACGAGCGCGTTGACGTGACCGATGGCGTCCGCGTCGGCGGGAAAGACGGTGCGGCGGCACAGTTCGACCGGGTGGTCGCCTACCGCGCCCGCCCCGAGCACCGCTGTCCGAACACCCCTCCGCCCGACACGGTGATCATCGCCCGGTACCTGACCACGATCGAGGCCGCGTTCGCCGAGCTCGGCCCGGGCGAGCTCGAGCGATTTCGCGCGACGACCGAGCCCCCGCCCGTGGACCTGATCGACGCCGTCCTGGTCCGCGACCGAATCCCGGCCGGAAACCCGCGCGCCTGGTAGCGGGCTCCCGAATTGGCGCTTTCCTCTCGCTATGCGAGAGAAAGGCGTAAGCGTTCAGTCGGTCCGGCTCAGACCAGCGCGGGCGCGGGCTGACCGCGGATGGAGGCTTGGGAGACCTCGACCAGATAGGCGAACAGCGAGCGGCCCTGAAGCCGGCAGGTGATCGCC
>JBOGZD010000103.1:0-9888 GCA_050697155.1 Solirubrobacterales bacterium
CTCATCAAGCTGGCCGACCAACATCCGGAACTTTGCGCCGATCGCCTCCTCGTCGACCACAGCCCAAGATTCTCCGCCCACCACCCTGAACCTCCCAACTACGCGCGTTTATTTATGCGCGAGCCCTAAGTCATCAATCGCCACCTAGAGGTCGACGGCGCGGCCGGCGAAGAAGCCGTCGCCGCCGGCGATCTCATCGACGACGCCGGTGGGGACGGCGGCGTCGGTGGTCAGCGCCATCACCGCCTCGTGCTCGCGAGCCTCGGCGCCCACCGCGGCGGAGACGATGTTGACCCCGTGCTCGCCGAAGGCGGTCCCGACGCGGCCGATCATCCCCGGCTGGTCGGCGTAGCGGAAGATCGCAAGGTGGTCGGCGAAGGGCATGTAGAAGCTCTGGCCCCAGACACCGACGAGGTAGGGGACGTTGCGGGGGCCGACGCCGGTGCCGGCGACCTCCACCGCGCCCCTGCCGTCGCCGATCCGGACAGCGACCAGCTCGGTGAAGTCCTCCGACGCCGATTCCTTTACCTCCACCAGCTCGATGCCCCGCTCCTCGGCCATCGCCGGCGCGTTGACCAAGTTGACCGGCTCCTCGGTGTGGCCGGACAGGATCCCGACTAGGACCGCGATCCCCAGCAGGCGGGTGTCGTGCTCGGCGATCCGGCCGCGGAACGAGACCTGAACCCGATCGATCCCCCCCTCGCCCAATCCCTGGGCCAGCTTGCCGAGCTTCTCGCACAGCGGCACGAACGGCGCCAGCGCCTCCATCTCCTCCGGGCGCACTGCGGCGATGTTGACCGCGTTGGTGACCACTCCTCCGGTGAGCGCGGCGCGTACCTGCTCGGCGGTGACGATCCCGGCGCGATCCTGCGCCTCGGCGGTCGAGGCGCCCAGGTGCGGAGTGACGACGACGTCGTCGCGCTCGAACAGCGGGTGCGAGGTGAACGGCTCCTGGGGGAAGACGTCGAGCGCCGCGCCGGCGACCTTGCCCGACTCGAGTCCGCGCTCGAGCGCGTCGAGGTCGACCAGCTCGCCGCGGGCGCAGTTGACGATCCGGACGCCGTCGCGCATCTTCGCGATCGCGGCATCGTCGATCCAGCCCGCGGTCTCGGGCGTCTTGGGCAGGTGGATGGTGATGATCTCGGCGCGGGCGTAGAGGTCGTCGGTTGTCCGCGCCCCCTCGACCCCGAGCTCCCTGAAGCGCTCTGGCGAGACGAACTTGTCGAAGGCGACCACCTCCATGTCGAAGGCGAGCGCGCGCTTGGCGACCAGCTGGCCGATGCGGCCGAAGCCGATCACGCCGAGCGTCTTGCCGTAGAGCTCGTTACCGCCGAAGCGCGAGCGCTCCCACCTCCCTGCGATCAGCGAGCCGTGGGCCTGCGGGACGTTCCGGCATAGGGCGAGCACCATCGCCAGGGTGTGCTCGGCGGCGGCGACCGAGTTCGACTCGGGCGCGTTGGCGACCACGATCCCGCGCTTGGTGGCGGCGTCGACGTCGACATTGTCGACGCCGGTGCCGGCTCGGCCGATCACCTTCATCCGCGCGGCGTGCCCGATCAGCTCCGCGGTCAGCTTGGTGCCCGAACGGATCAGGATCGCGTCGAAGTCCCCGATCCGCTCGGCGAGCTCGCCGTCGTCCCAGTCGATCCCGAGCTCAACCTCGAACTGCTCACGCAGCAGGTCGATCCCCGACTCGGCGATCTTCTCCGTCACCAGGACCTTCATCGCTACCCTCCGCCGCCCGCCGCGCTGGCCGCCGCGTCGCGGGTGGCGGCCGGAACGTTCTCGATGATCCAATCGATGCAGGCGGTGAGCGCCTGTACGTCGGTCGGCTCGACGGACGGGAACATCCCGATCCGCAACTGGTTGCGGCCGAGCTTGCGGTACGGCTCGGTGTCGACGATCCCGTTCGCGCGCAGCGTGGCAGCGACCGCCGCAGCGTCGATCGTGTCGTCGAAGTCGATCGTGCCGACGACCGGCGAGCGCTTGTGAGGGTCGGACACGAACGGCGAGGTAAACCCGGTGCGCTCAGCCCAGCGATAGAGGTGGGAGGAGGACGTGCGGCACCGCTCGACACACCAGTCGAACCCGCCGGATTCGAGCATCCACTCGATCTGGTCGACGAGGAGCAGCAGCGTCGCAACCGCCGGGGTGTTGTAGGTCTGGTCCTTGCGCGAGTTCTCGAGCGCGATCGCGAGCGACAGCGATGCCGGCTGCCAGCGCCCCGCGGCGCCGTCGAGCTGGATGATTCGCTCGATCGCGGCCGGGCTGAGCAGCGCGAGCCAGAGCCCGCCCTCGGCGCCGAACGACTTCTGCGGGGCGAAGTAGTAAGCGTCCGACTGGGTCGGGTCGAGCGGCAGCCCGCCCGCCCCCGAGGTCGCATCGATGAGCACCAGGGCGTCGCCGGCGTCGATCGGCCGGACGACGTCGACCATCACCCCGGTCGAGGTCTCGTTGTGGGCCCAGGCGAGCGCGTCGGCGCCGGGGTCGGCCACCGGGTCGGGCGCGTCGCCGGACTCGGCCTCGATCACGATCGGCTCGGCGAGGTAGGGGGCGGCCTGCGTGACCTTGGTGAACTTGCTCGAGAACTCGCCGTAGCTCAGGTGCAGCGCCCGCTCGCGCACCAGGCAGGCGGCGGCCGCGTCCCAGAAGGCAGTCGTGCCGCCGTTGCCGAGCGCGACCTCGTAGCCATCCGGCGCCCGGAGCAGCTCAGCGAGCCCGCGCCGGGTGCGGGCGACCAGGTCCCTGACCGGCGTCTGGCGGTGCGAGGTGCCGATCACGTCGGCGCGCTCGGCGAGCCGCGCCAGCGCCTCGGGGCGCACCTTCGACGGCCCCGATCCGAACCGGCCGTCGGCGGGTCTCAGCTCGTCGGGTATGCGTGGGTCGGTTGGGTTCACGGTCAGTTCGCCGAGCAGGTTAGGGTGCCAAGATTCGCAGGGCGTGAGCGCGCACACCAAGTACCTGACGTTCGAGACCGCGGAGCGGCGGGAGCTGATCCGGATCACCGAGGACGTCCAAGCGGCCGTCGACCAGTCCGGGGTCGCCGAGGGGATGGTCCTTGTCTCGGCGATGCACATCACCGCGGGCGTCTGGGTCAACGACGACGAGCCGGGGCTGCACGCCGACACGCTCGAGTGGCTCGACAAGCTCGCCCCGCCGAGCTGGCAGGAGCCGGCCAACGACACAGCGAGGCAACTCTCACCGGACCCGGGCGACTACCGCCACCACGCCGGCGGCGAGGACAACGGCGACGCTCACCTCAAGAACCTGCTCGTCCACCATCAGGTGATCGTCCCGGTGACCGAGGGGCGGCTCGACCTCGGGCCCTGGCAGCAGGTCTTCTACTGCGAGTTCGACGGCCGGCGGCCCAAGCGACTCGTCATCAAGGTCCTCGGCGAGTAGTCGCCGCTATGCACTGAGCGAAAACGGCGGATAGCGGTCCGTGATCAGGGTGAACGCGTAGCCCATGACGCGGTTGTGCCAGCGGATCACGCCCTCGACGTAGTCGAACAGGCCGCGTGGATACCTCCCGGTGAACAGGATCGCGAACCAGGCGATGATCACCGCGACGATCGCTCCGATGAAGAGGAAGAGGAGCACGACGTAGTGTGGAATCGCCAGCAACCACTTGACGAGCGGCAGCCAGCGGTTGAGCTGGCCGGTCACATCCGGGTAGGGAAAGTCGAGGTGGACTCCCTGCTCTTCGTCCGTGGATGGGTAGCGGTCCTCCATCAGCGCCGCGTAGACCCCGATCCGGTTCTGGAACCGCAGCAGGTTGAGGTTCCAGTCGTACCACCAGCGAGGGTATTTCTCGCGGAAGACGATCATCAGCAGCGTCGGGATGACCACCACTCCCACCCCGATGGCCGCGGCGACGATCGCGATCGGGATCACCGTGAAGATTCGAAAGAAGCTGGTCAGGCGGTTGAGCGGACGGTCCGGGTAGTCGACGGAGAAGGTGACCGGGTACTCGGCCGACGGGGGCGGTGGCGGTGGCGGGGGTTGCTCGGGCGGCGGAGGCTGGCCGGGGGGAGGCGCCGTCGGCGGGGATGGGGTCTCCATGCGACGACCTTATCCGGTGCGCCGGTCGGGATACGACGTTGCTTAGAACTCCTGGTCGATCCAGGGCATCATCGAGCGCAGGTCCTTGCCCACCCTCTCGATCTGATGCCCCGCGGCCTCGTCGCGCATGCGCTGGAAGCTCTCCGCCCCGGCGCGGTTCTCCGCGATCCACTCGTTCGCGAACTCGCCCGACTGGATGTCGGCGAGCACCTTCTTCATCGCCTCGCGCACCTCGGGGCCGATCACCTTCGGGCCGCGGGTCATGTCGCCGTACTCCGCCGTGTTCGAGATCGAGTAGCGCATCCCCTGGACGCCCTTCTCGTACATCAGGTCGACGATCAGCTTCAGCTCGTGCAGCGTCTCGAAGTAGGCGAGCCGCGGGTCGTAGCCGGCCTCGACGAGCGTCTCGAACCCGGCGCGCACGAGCTCGGTGGCGCCCCCGCAGAGCACCGACTGCTCGCCGAAGAGGTCGGTCTCGCACTCGTCCTTGAAGCTGGTTTCGATGATCCCCGCGCGCCCGCCGCCGATCGCGCTCGCGTAGGCGAGCACAAGCCGATGGGCGTCGCCGGTGGCGTCCTGGTGCACCGCCATCAGGCAGGGAACACCGCGCCCGCCCTCGTACTGGCGCCGAACCAGATGACCGGGGCCCTTCGGCGCCACCATGCCCACGTCGACCTCGGCCGGCGGCTCGATGAAGCCGAAGTGGACCGAGAAGCCGTGCGCGAACATGAGCAGGTTGCCGGGGGCGATCCCGTCGCGGATCTCGGCCTCGAAAACCTCGGCCTGCTTCTCGTCCGGCAGCAGGACCATGACGGCGTCGCCCCGACTGGCGGCGTCGGCGACGTCGAGGACCTCCAGCCCCGCGCCCTCGGCCTGCCCGCGGCTGGCGGAGTCCGGGCGCAGCCCGACGACCACCTGGACACCGGAGTCGCGCAGGTTGAGCGCATGGGCGTGCCCCTGTGAGCCGTAGCCGAGGATCGCGACCGTCTTGCCGTCGAGCGCCGACCGGTCGGCGTCGGCGTCGTAGAGCGGCTTGCTCTCGTTCATCGCGGGGACTCTAGGCGCTCGGGCGCTCCATGAAGTACTCGACGAACTCGCGGCAGCGCCCGTCGCCGTCGAAGCGAATCAGGAAGCAGTTGTCGTAGACGGTGCGGATCGAGCCATCGGGGTTGGTGTAGGTGCTGCTGCCGATCGCGACCGCGTCGGTGCCCTCCACCGCGAACGGCTGGTAGGCGGCGTCGTAGCTGCCAGGATCGTCGCGCGCCCATCCATCCTTCTCCGCATAGGCGCCCTCGCCCAGCCACGAGTCGGCGATCGCCTGGCTGCCGACGATCGGCTCGTCGTAGGGGTGGTAGCGGTACTGGGCCTCGTCGGCGAACAGGGCCACGATCGCATCGCGCTCATAGCTCCTCCACGCCTCGGCGTAGTCCTGCAGCCAGCGGGCGACGTCTCCCCTCTCCATCAGCGCTCCTCTCGTCATTCACTTCAGGGCTCGGCGCACGAGCTTGCCGGAATCGGTTCGCGGAAGCTCTGCGACGAACTCGACCTGCTTCGGCACCTTGTAGCCGGCGAGCTCGGCGGCGCAGTAGTCACGCAGCTCGTCGGCGCTCACCGCCGCGCCGCTGCGCAGCACGACCACAGCGGTCACCGCCTCCTGCCATTCGTTGTGCGACCGCCCCACCGCCGCCGCGTCGGCGACGTCGGGGTGGCGCAGCAGCACTTCCTCGACCTCGGCGGGCAGCACGCTCTCGCCCCCGGTGACGATCACGTCGCCCAGCCGATCCTCGACGTAGAGGAATCCCTCTTCGTCGATCCGGCCGAGATCGCCGGTGTGAAGCCAGCCGTCCTCGTCGGCGCAGCCGGGGGCGACCGTCGGGCCCTGGACGAGGATCTCGCCGTCCTCGATCCGCAGGTGGGTGGTGAGCAGCGGTCGGCCTGCCGAGCCGAGCTTGCGCCGCGCCTCCGAGGGCGCCAGGGTGGTCACCTGCGAGGCCGCCTCGGTGAGGCCGTAAGTCTGGATCACGGTCGCGCCCCGCGCCGTCGCCTCCTCGAGCAGCTCGATCGGGGTCGGGCCGCCGCCGACCAGGATCGCCCGAGGGCCGGAGAGATCGACGCCCGCGGCAAGCAGCCGGATCAGCTGGGTGTTCACAAGCGAGACGAGGGTGACGCTGTCGAGCTCGAGCGACTCGGCGACCCGGTCGGTGTCGAAGTCGTCGTGGATCACCGCGCCGGTTCCGTAGATGACGCTGCGAACCAGGATCGAGAGCCCGCTGACGTGATAGAGCGGCAGGCAGCAGAGCCAGCGGTCCTCGGGGGCGACACCGAGGTTGAAGCCGGAGCCGACAGCGCTCCAGAGGTGGTTGCCGTAGGTGAGCCCGACCGCCCGCGGCGCGCCCGAGGTCCCGCTGGTGAGGATCCGGCAGTGAAGCGTGTCGAGGTCGAGCTCGCCGAGCAGCGGCAGGTCTGCCTCGGTGAGCCCGATGTCGCCGAGGCCCCTGGCCACCAGCGTCGCCTCGGAGATCTCGGCGGCGGCCTGCCGCTTGGCGGCGGGCAGGCGGGTGTTGAGCGGATAGGCGACGGCTCCGAGCTTCATCAGCGCGTGCAGGAGGACGACGTACTCGACCCCCGGCTCGAGGTCCAGCGCGACGGTCGCCCCGCGCCGCGCTCCCCGGGCGGCCAGCCGGCGGGCGGCGGGGGTCGCCTCGCTCTCGAGCTCTGCGTAGGACAGCTGCAGCTCGCCGGCGATCAAAGCGGTGCGCTCCGGGTGGGTCTCGGCGCGCTGGGCGAGCCAGTTGTCCAGGAACATCTCTGGCATTGTTGCGGCCCGTGCCCAGGCCGCACTCCGACGCCCCGCCCCAGGAGGAGCTCTACGCGCCGATCGAGTGGCTCGCCGAGGGCGACTACGAGGACATCGTCTACGAGCGCGGCGAGACGATCGCGAAGCTGACCATCAACCGGCCCGAGGTTCGCAACGCGTTTCGCCCCCAGACCCTGGCCGAGCTGCGCGACGCTTTTCGGCGGGCGCGCGACGACACCGGGGTCGGGGCGGTCATCTTCACCGGCGCCGGTGAGGACGCCTTCTGCTCCGGCGGCGACCAGCGGATCCGCGGCGACGACGGCTACATCGGCGACGACGAGGTCGCCCAGCAGGGCGTCGGCCGGCTCGACGTCGGCGACCTGCACGTCCAGATTCGCCGGCTGCCCAAGCCGGTGGTGGCGATGGTCGCCGGCTACGCCGTCGGCGGCGGGCAGATCCTGCACCTCGTCTGCGACCTCTCGATCGCTGCCGAAAACGCCGTCTTCGGACAGACCGGCCCAAGGGTCGGCAGCTTCGACGGCGGCTTCGGCGCCGGGCTGCTGGCGCGCGCGGTCGGCGTTCGCAAGGCGAAGGAGATCTGGTTCCTGTGCCGCCTCTACGACGCCACCGAAGCGCTGGAGATGGGGCTGGTGAACGCGGTCGTCCCGCTCGACCGGCTCGAGGCCGAGACGGTCGCCTGGTGTCGGGAGATGACGGCGCTGTCCCCGCTCTCGCTGCGGCTGCTGAAGGCGAGCTTCAACGCCGCCGAGGACGGCCTAACCGGCCTCCAGCAGCTCGCCCACGACGCGACCCTGCTCTTCTACATGACCGAGGAGGGCCAGGAGGGCCGCAACGCCTACCAGCAGAGCCGCCGCCCGGACTTCTCGAAGTTCCCTAAGCGGCCTTAGCCAGGTGAGAGGACTACGCCTTTGGCTGATGGCGGCTCGCCCGCGCACGCTGCCGGCGGCGATCGCCCCGGTGCTCGTCGGCACGGCGGCCGCGGTCGAGGCAAGCGACGACCTGCGAGTCGGGCCGTTCATCGCCGCGCTCGTCGGCTCGGTCTTCATCCAGATCGGCACCAACCTCGCCAACGACTACTCCGACGCCGTCCGCGGCGCCGACACCGCCGACCGCCTGGGCCCGGTGCGGGTGACCTCGTCGGGCCTGGTGGCGCCCCGCCGAGTGCTGGTCGCGACCTGGATCGCGTTCGGGATCGCCGTCGCCGTCGGCATCTACCTGACCGCGGTCGCCGGGCCCCTGATCCTCGCGGTGGGGATCGTCTCGATCGCCGCCGGGGTGCTCTACACGGGAGGGCCGCGCCCGTACGGATACGCCGGCATGGGCGAGCTGTTCGTTTTCCTGTTCTTCGGTCTCGTCGCCGTCAACGGCTCGTACTACGTGCAGCTCGAGCAGCTCGACTGGCTGCCATTCGCGCTGTCGATCCCGATCGGGATGCTTTCGGCGGCGATCCTGGTCGTCAACAACGTCCGCGACATCGACACGGACCGTCGGGCCGGCAAGCGGACCCTCGCCGTCCGCCTGGGGCGCGAGCGGACGCGCAAGCTGTACATGACGCTGGTCGGCGGCGCCTACCCGGCGCTGGCGGTGGGGCTCACCGCCGCCGACGCCCCCGACCCGGCGCTGATCGCGCTGTTCTCGGCGGTGCTCGCGCTGCCGCCGAGCCGGACGGTGCTTACGGCGACCGACGGGCCATCGCTGAACTCCGCCCTTGCCCAGACGGGGATGCTGCTCGCGGCGTTCAGCATCCTGCTCACCGCCGGCCTCCTGATCGCCGCCTGACCGTGCACGTCACCGAGGTCGAGACGATCCCGTATGCGCTTCCGTTCCGGGAGCCGTACGTGACCGCGCGCGGGACGCTCGAGCGCCGCGAGATGCTGCTGCTGCGGGTGCACACCGACAGCGGCCACGCGGGTCTGGGCGAGGCGGTGCCGATGTCGCTGCGGGGCGGCGACTCGCTCGCCGCGATCGAGAGGGCGCTGGGACGAGCCGTGCGGCGGCTGCGCCGCGCCGACCTCTCGGACTTCGCCGGCGAGGACCCGCTCGCCGCCGCGGTCGACGCGGTGATTCACACCGTCGCCGGGCGCCGGCTCCCGGCTCCCGCCGCCGCGGCGATCGAGGTCGCGATCTTCGACCTCGCCGGCCGTGCCTCGGGGCTGCCGCTGTGGCGAGTGCTGCGCGCCGAGGCCGCCGAGCCCCTCCAGTGCAACGCCACCCTGGTCGCCGGGTCGCCCACCGACGTCGCCGCCGATGCGGAGGGTTGGGCGGCAC
This sequence comes from Solirubrobacterales bacterium, assembly GCA_050697155.1. Lineage (GTDB taxonomy): Bacteria > Actinomycetota > Thermoleophilia > Solirubrobacterales > 70-9 > JBOGZD01. Next base: position 9,149 of record JBOGZD010000103.1, read on the forward strand.
GCGGCTTCACCACCTTCAAGCTCAAGCTCGGGGTCGGCGACGACCTCCAGCAGGTCGCCGCCGTGCGCGAGGCGGTCGGCGGCGACGCGCGGATCCGCGTCGATGCGAATGGGACCTGGAGCGTCGACGACGCGATCGCGATCCTCGACCGGCTCGAGCCGCTGGGGATCGAGCTCGCCGAGCAGCCCGCCGCCGGACTGCGCGAGCTGGCGGCTGTGCGGGAGGCGAGCACGGTCCGGATCGCGGCCGACGAGAGCATCGCCAGCCGCAAGGAGGCGGCGAAGGCAGTGAGCACGGGCGCCTGCGACCTCGCCACGGTGAAGCTCGCCAAGGTCGGCGGAATGGGTCGCGCGGCCGGGATCGCCGCGGAGCTGCCCGTCTATCTCTCGAGCGCCCTCGACGGCCCGATCGGGATCGCCGCAGCGGCCCACGCGGCGCAGGCGATCTACCGCGAGGCGACGGATCCCGGCCTCGCCCACGGCCTCGCGACTCAGGAGCTGTTCGCATCGACGATCGCCGCGAGGGAGAGCGAGCTCGACGGCGACCTGCTGCGCGTCCCCGGCGCCCTCGGCCACGGGGTCGAGATCGACGAGGCCGCGCTCACCGATCACAGGATCTGATATGGCACGCCGTCCCTCATCGCGGTCCGCATGCTCTCATCACCTCTCCAATTCGATCACCGAGCAGGCGATCCGGGCGCCGACGCCTTTCGCGACGCGCGGTCAGACTGATATTCGCGG
>JBOGZD010000104.1:0-9834 GCA_050697155.1 Solirubrobacterales bacterium
CCTCAACGTCAGCACCAACCGCTGCCCGGGCCGCAACGAGCGCCCGGTCGGCTCCGGTGACGACTCGGTCCCGTTCACCGACGCCGGTGCGCTCACCGACGGCTCGCACGCCAACGGGGAGTGCGACCCGACCCAGGGCATATCCGGGCCTTAGAGGCCCGGTCGTCCCCACGGGAGGGCCGGCGGCCCTCGAATACGCTTCCGCGGTGGCGCCCGCATGGCGGAACTGGACCGGGGACCAGCGCTGCCGGCCGGCGGCGATCGAGACCCCGGGCAACCGCGAGGAGCTGGCGGAGGTCGTCCGCCGCGCCGCCCGCGACGGCCATCGCATACGCGCCTCGGCCTCGGGCCACTCGTTCAGCGACGTCGCGCTCACCGACGGGGTGATGGTCCGCCTACACCGGCTCGATCGCATCCTCGCCTCCGATCGCGCCTCGGGGCTGGTCAAGGTCGAGGGCGGGGCCGTGCTTGGCGGGCTCAACCGCCGCCTCGACCAGCTCGGACTCGCGTTCGAGAACCTCGGCGACATCGATCGCCAGACCCTCGCCGGCTCGATCTCGACCGGCACCCACGGGACCGGGACCCGGTTCGGCAGCCTCTCGGCCCAGGTCGAGGCGCTGGAGATGGTGGTCGCCGACGGCTCGACGTTCGAGGTCTCGGCGCGCAGCGACCCGGACGCCCTCGCCGCCGCGCGGATTGGGTTGGGCGCGCTGGGGCTGATCTACGCGGTCACGATCCGCACCGTGCCCGCCTACACGATCAGCCGGGTCGACAGCCCGAAGCCGCTCGCCGAGACGCTCGAGCGGCTCGACGAGCTCAACGCCGCCAACGACCACTTCGAGTTCTACGTCTTCCCCCACACCGAGGTCGCGCTGTGCCGCGAGAGCAGGCGCACCGACGAGCCGCCGCGTCCGAAGCCCCGGGCCCGCGTCTACGCGCGGGAGGTGATGCTGGAGAACTGGGTCGGGCGCCTGTTCGCTTTCGCCGGGCGAACCTGGCCGGCGCAGGCACCGCGGCTTGCCCGGATCGCGTCCCGCAACGTCGGCCGCTCGACCAAGGTCGATCGCAGCTACCGGGTCTTCGCCAGCGAGCGCCGGGTCCGATTCACCGAGATGGAGTACGGGATCCCGCGTGAGCACACGGCCGAGGCGGTGCGGCGCGTGCTCGAGCTCGCCGCCCGGCCGGAGCTCGGCGTCGCGTACCCGATCGAGGTCCGCTTCGTCGCCCCCGACGACATCATGCTCAGCGCCTCGCACGAGCAACACACTTGCTACGTCGCCGTCCACCAGGACTGCCACCTCGACTGGATGACCTACTTTCGCGGTGTTGAGGCGATCGCCGACGACTACGGCGGGCGACCGCACTGGGGCAAGCGCCACTTCCAGACCGCCGAGACGCTCGCCCCCCGCTATCCGCGCTGGGACGAGTTCCGGCGCCTGCGCGCCAAGCTCGACCCCGACGGGCTGTTCGCGAACGCCTACACCGACCGCGTCCTCGGCCCGGTGGGCTAGAGAAACGCCTTGCCCTCGCCGCGGTAGGTCGGCACCTGGTCGACGATCCGCTCCCCCTCGACCAGATAGAGCGAGTCGAAGCGCTCGCACAGCTCGCCGGCCTTGGCGTGGCGCAGGTAGACGCGGTCGCCCAACCGGAGCCGGTGGGCGGCGGCGCCGAGCAGCGGCGTCTGCACCTCGCCCGCGCCCTCCTGGCGGTCGAAGCGAAGCCCCCCGGGCAGGTACGGCTCTGGCAGTCGGTCGTCGCCGACTGGCCCGGAGGCCGGGTAGCCGCCGCCGAGCAGGGTGGCGACGCCGCCGACGGGGCGGCGGACCACCGAGAGGCAGAAGAAGGCGGACGGCTCGAGGTCGAGCGAGCGGTAGTTGTCGAAGAGCGCTGAGGCGTAGAACCCAGATCCCGCCGCGAGCTCGGTGACCGCGTCGCCGGCCGCGGTGCGGGCGAGGCTCCCGGTCCCGCCGCCGTTTACGAACTCGAGCTCGCCGCCGCTCGTCGCGAGAGCCTCGCGGACGGCGGCGACGATCCGGGGCAGCCGATCGCGAATCTCGCGCAGCGACGCCGCCTGCATCGCCCGGATCGCGAGGCTGCGCAGCGGCTTGCCCGGGATCCGGTCGCCGACGCCGGCGATCTGTCCCTCGTAGGCCATCAGCCCCGCGAGCCGGGTGCCGGGCCGGGCCTCGATCTCCTCCGCCATCCGCCGCGCCCGCGCCGGGTCGTGAACCGGCGAGCGCTTCGGACCGATCCGCGCGATGCGGCCGCCGAGCGGCCACCAGCCGACGTCGACGTCGAGGCACACGCGGACCTGCGCCGGGCCGCCGCCGATCGCGCCCTCGATCAGGTCGAGGTGGGGGCGGTCGTCGACCATCAGCACCGGTGCCCGCCGCGGCTCCGAGGCGGCGAGCGCGGCGACCTCGCCGATCGCCCGCCGGTCGACCGAGGGATAGGCGACCACGAGGTCGTCGAAGCCCTGCGAGGCGAGGTGAAGCGCCTCGGGGACGGTGAACGCGAGCACGCCGCGAAACCGCGGATCGAGGTCGAGGATCCGGCGCAAGACGGCGACCGAGCGCACCGACTTCGAGGCCACCCTGATCGGCAGCCCGCCGGCCTGCTCGAGCATCCGCCGGCCGTTTCGCCGCAGGGCGTCGAGGTCGACGAACGCGAACGGCGGCGTGGCGGCGGCGAGGATCGCGTCGTAGCGCTCCCGAAGCGCCTCGCGATCGATTCCCTCCTCGGTGGCCACGGGCGGGCAGTATTCAGCAGAGGCGCCGGCCGCGCTGGCCTAGAATCGGAACCTCCCCCCCGGAGAGGTGGCCGAGTGGCTGAAGGCACTCGCCTGCTAAGCGAGTAGGGGGCGCAAGCTCTCTCGCGGGTTCGAATCCCGCCCTCTCCGCTCTCTATGGATGCGCTGGGGAAGTGGCTGGTGGCTGTCGCCGGCGTGTGCCTGGCGGCGGCGGCGATCCTGTTCGTGGTCGACGGGTCGTCGGATTCCGCTCCGGCTGCGGGGGCGGACGCGGGTAGCTCCCCGGCCGTGGCGGCGGGCGCGGGACGTCCCCCTGCGGATGCTGGTTCGGGCCGTGCCGAGCCAAGGGCCGAGGAACTGGCCTCGGCGGAGCATCCTTCGGGGGACGTCCCACACCCGCCTTCCCAGTTCGGGGCGTACCAGCGCCGGCCGGTGCTGTCGGTGGATGCTCCCGATGACGCCTACCCGGTCGTCTGGGTGCGCAAGGGGAGGAAGGTGGAGGTGCGGACGGAGGCCGGTGGTGGGGAGCGGATCTATGCGGCCGGGAAGCGGACGGAGTTCGGGTCGCCGACGGTGTTCGGGGTGATTCGGCAGGAGGGGCGGTGGGCCGGGGTGACCACGCCGGAGGTCGCGAACGGGGAGCTCGGGTGGGTGAAGCTCGATCCGCGGCGGCTGCGGGCGGGATGGGTGAAGACCTCGATCGTCGTCGACCTGTCGGCGCGGGTGGCGGAGCTGCGGCGGGGCGAGCGGACGCTGCGCTCGTTCTCGGTCTCCGTCGGCGCGCCGGGGAGGGAGACGCCGACCGGGCGCTACGCGGTCACCGACACCTTTCGCGGGAACCTCGCCGCCGCCTACGGCTGCTGCGCGGTCGCGATCAGCGCCAACCAGCCGCACCTGCCGTCGGGGTGGCTGGGCGGCAGCAGGATCGCGATCCACGGCACCAGCGGGCCGCTCGGCGTCGCCGCCTCCCACGGCTGCGTCCGCGCGGCCGACGCCGACGTCAACGCGCTGGTCGAGCGCGCCTTCCTGGGCACGCCGGTGTTCGTCCGCGGATAGGGACCCCTACGGGCGCAGGTCGTACGGATAGTCCGTGAGCCGCTCGGCGCCGTCGGCGGTGATCAGCAGCAGATCCTCCAGGCGCACGCCCCCGTGGCCGAACCGGTAGCACCCAGGCTCGACGGTCACCACGTCGCCGGCTACGAGCTCGTCCCGACCGCCGCGAGCGAGGCGCGGCGGCTCGTGCACCTCGAGCCCGACGCCGTGCCCGAGCCCGTGGTAGAAGCCGTCGCGCAGCGGCTCGCCCGGCGGCGCGGTTCGCTTGGTCGGCTGGCCCGCCGCCTCGAACGGTCCGCACGCGGCGTCATACACCGCGACGCCCGGCACGCCGGGGCGGAGGGCGGCGGTGGCGAGCCGCAGCGCCTCGAGCGTCAGCCGATGCTGCTCGGCCGTCTCGGGGCTGGGGTCGCCGACGACGAAGGTGCGGGTCATGTCGGCGTAACAGCCGCTCCGCTCGTCCCAGGGCCAGATGTCGACGATGATCGGCGTGCGCGGCGCAAGCGGGCCGCTGCCGGGCTCGTGGCCCGCTGCCCCCTGCGCGCCCGGCGCGACGATCACGTCGGGCGGCGCCGGGGCACCGCGCCGCGCGCAGACCTCGCGCACGCGGGCCCGCACAGCCTCGGCCGTGAGCACGTCGCTCGGTCCTCGGAGGACCTCGCCGTCGGGCCGCGCCTCGCGCAGCAGGTCGGCGACCGCGGCCATCCCGGCGTCCGCGGCCCCCTGTGCCCGCCGGATCCCGGCGAGCTCCACCTCGTTCTTTCCCCGCCGCCGATGCTCGAACTCCCGCGTGTCCACGACGAGATCGACGCCGTCGGCGCGCAGCCGGTCCGCGAGCCCGAGGGGATAGTCGTCGGGCACCAGGGCCCGGCGGATACCGAGCTGGGCGCAGGCGCGCACGACGACCTCCACGTCGGCCTCCGCCGCGCTGCGCCCCTCGCCGATGAGCTCGTCGTAGCCGAACCGCTCCCGGTCGAGCAGCTCCACGTCGGGCGCCACGGCGGCGATGCGGTCGCGCTCGAGCACGTTCACGACCGCGGCGCGGCGCCCGTCCAACTCCGCGTACAGGAACGGGTCGGGAATCGCGAGCGGGATCTCGTGCCGCATCGCAGCGGACCGCTCGGTGTCGGCGAAGAGCAGGATCGCGGTCACGCGCCCACAACCTAGGGGACAGGCGGGGCATTAGCCTTTGCCGAAGACCACCGAAGGAGAGGATCGACAGTGGAAGCGCACACCCAAGAGGACACGACCCGCGTCTACACCAGCCACGACCGCGAGTGGGTGCCGATCCCGCTCGTCCCCAAGGGCGAGGGGTTCATCAAGGTGATCAACGTCGACGAGGAGCGCGGCGTTGTCGTCTTCAAGTTCAAGTTCAGCGCCGGTTGCGAGCTGCCCCGCCACACCCACAAGTGTCACGCGATCGCCTACACGATCTCGGGCGAGTGGGAGTACGAGGGCCTCAAGCTGCCGGAGGGCGCGATCGCCTACGAGCCGGTCGAAAGCGAGCACACCCCGTCGAGCGAGAACGGCGCCGAGCTCGTCGTCGTGCTCTCGAGCGAGACCGACCAGTTCCTGGTCAACCACATGCCCGACGGCACCGACATCCCATTCGACCTCGCTTTCTTCAAGCAGCTCGAGACGCTGAAGACCAAGGAGCAGATCGAGGAGCTGGTCGCGGCAACGACCGGCGACGGCGCGGGCTAGGCGGCAGCGCCGAACTGCTCGTCGAGCGCCGCCTCGACGTCGGCGGCGAGCTCGTCGATGTCGGCGAGCACGTCGCGGTCGCCGGCGAGGCCGAAGAACACCCCGCCGTCGTAGCTGAGCACGCCGATCGAGAGCGCGTGCCCCTGGGGCGAGAGTGGAACGAAGGGATAGATCTCCAGCAGCCGCCGGCCGAGCAGGTAGAACGGCACCTGCGGCCCGGGAACGTTGGACACCGTCAGGTTCCAGGAGAGCGGCCGGGCGATCGCCCCGGCGAGCACCCGGTTGATCGTCGGCGGCGTCCAGCCGGTCGCCTCGATGATCAGCGCGGTCGCCCGCGCCTGCTCGGACCGCTTCAGCCGTGCGGTCTCGGCGTGGATCGCCGCCAGCCGGGCGAGCGGGTCGCTCTCGCGCAGAGGCAGGGGCACAAGCAGGGTGGCGATGCGATTGCCGAGGTCGTGCTCCTCGCCGGGGCGGCGGATGCTCATCGGCACGAGCGCGACCAGGTGCTCGGGCAGCTCCTCTCCGCGGCGCTCGAAGGTGCGCCGCAGCGCCCCGGCGGCGACCGAGAGGATCACGTCGTTGACCGTCGCCCCGGTATCGGCGCGCGCCGCCTTCAGCCGGTCGAGCTCGGTGCTCGAGTAGGCGACCCGCCGATCGCGGCCGATGTCCTCGTTGAGGAAGGTCCGGGTCACCGTCGGCCCGGAGGCGGCGAGGTTGGCGAACGACTCGGCGGTCCTCATCACCCGGCTCGCCGTCGTCCGCGGCATCGACAGCGCCTCCGTGGCCGCCTTTCGCGCCGAGCGCAGCGGGCGCCGAATGCGCTCCGAGGCCGCGCGGACGAACAGCATCTCGGGGCTCGGCTCATCGGGGTCCCAGGGCTCCTCCGGGACCTCCATCTCGGTCCCCTCGGGATTGGGGTCGAGGATGATCGTGCCGACGTCGACCGCGGCGAGCCCGTCGACGAGCGCGTGGTGGGTCTTGGAGATGTAGGCGTGGCGGCCGCGCTCGAGCCCCTCGACCACGTAGAGCTGCCACAGCGGGCGCGCGAGGTCGAGCGGCTGGGACATCACCCGGCCGACCAGCTCGCGAAGCTCGGCCATCCCGCCCGGCTTCGGCAGGGCGACCCGGCTTACGTGCCAGCGCAGGTCGAAGCGGGCGTCGTCGCTCCACACCGGGTTGTCGAGGCGCAGCGGGGTGGGGGTGACCCGCTGGCGAAACCGCGGCACCAGCGCGAGCCGCTTGTCGACGTGCTCGAGCAGCTCCTCGAACGGCGGCGGCCTTCCCTTGACCACGATCGTCGCCCCGACGTGGACGTGGATCGGCCCCCGCTCGGCGAGCAGCGAGGACATGTCGGACGCCGAGAGGCGCTCGGGCCTCGAGTCCTCGCCGGCGCTCACTTGCGGGCCATGAACGACTCGAGCCGGCCGCGAGCCTGGCGGCGGACCATCGCCCGCAGCACCGGCGACCAGCCGAGCGCGATCCCGAGTGGCCCGAGCGCCTGGCGGCTCCAGCGCCAGAAGCTGAACCGATCGTCGTGCTCTGCGATCAGCCCGCCCTCGAATCGGAAGCCGGCCGCGATCTCGTTGTGGACCGGACGCCCGGTGGCGGTGAACGTGTAATCGGCCCACCAGCGCGCCGCGCCCCGGTCGCTGGTGGTCTCGACCTCGCCGAAGCCGAGCTCGAGATCGTCCGCCTGCTCGCAGAGCATCCGCCACATCGAGGTCACGTGATCGCCGCGCAGCTCGCCGAAGGCGGGATCGGAGAAGCGCGCGTCGGGCGCGTAGCAGCGAGCCATCTCGGCGTGGTCTCGGCGCGCGAACGCGGAGTAGAAGCGATCGATCAGCGCCGCGTTCGCCCGGTCGTCCTCGGCCACGCGCCGATCCTATGCCGCAACGGTGCAGGTGCGCGCGGACTACCTACAATCGTCCGTCGGGACCTAACGGACCCGATCCCGCGCCAGTAGCTCAGTCGGATAGAGCGTCGGTCTACGAAACCGAAGGTCACAGGTTCGAATCCTGTCTGGCGCGCTCGCTTGAGTAGGCCGTTCTCGGCTCTATGAACGGGATTCGGCGCTGGCTGGACGACAGAGTTCTGGGACGCAGGAAGCCCCTCTCGGCCCCTCATCACGGCAGCGCACTCCAGCGCACGTCCAGCGCAAGGAGGGCTTTGAACCCATTGCGGTCGCAGCTGCGCGGTCCCTGCAAGGCCGTTCCCCAATTCGATTCACACGGCAACGATCTAGATCTCCAGCCAGTGCTGACGGGCACGTAGCCTCGAGACACCCCAAGGGCCGAGCGGCGCCTCCTCGGAGGCGCCGCTCGCCTATTCAGTTCCCCGGCTCACGGGCGCTCACGGACGCTCGCCACCTGCCCGGATTCCTCAAGGACGGTGTAGCCGAGCAGGCGAGAGTCGATCCATGTCACCGGCTCGAGCAGTTCTTGCGTCTCGGCAAGCGGCTGGGATGTCTCGGGGTCGAAGATCAGCGTCGACCGCCTCAGGGCGCCCGAGTAGTCAGACTCGATCGAGACTCCGGTTCCAGTCCGGTCGAGCGGATCGCGCACATCCCCATCGAGCTCAACGCCGTCGATTCCTGCTACGAGCTCATATAGCGCGGCACGAAGCTCAGGGCTTGCGGCGGAGTGCATCAGGACCGCGGCGGCATACTCGAACACCTTTACGTTGGTTGGCACCGACCCGTCACTGGCAGCCGCCTCAAAGATGACCTCCAGTTCCTGCGGATCGGCAGGCAGTTCGGTCACCGGCGGAAGCTCAGGCTCCACGCTCAGCTCGTTCGCCTCGCCGGCGCCGAAGCTGATGTCCGAAGACCCACCGGGCCCGTCAAGGAGATTTGGATCGGCGCCCGCGTCCCGCCAGATCCGTTCGTCCCGAGGGCCGCCGAACTCGGCTCCCTGGTCAACCTGTCGAACGCGTCCGGATCTGTCCGGCGCGATCCATTCCTCTTTCATCGTTCTCGGTCTGATTGAGAAGGCGGACTGCGGGCCGTCACCGACGACGATCGTGCCCACGTTCGTCTCGATGACGCGCTGGTAGGTAACCCCGTCGCGCGGCACGGCCGCGTCGGCAGCTGCGATCTGGGCAACCGACTGCAAGGCGGCGATGGCACTAGGCGACGCTTCGTTTGATCCGCCGGGAAGCGCAACGGCGGCTGCTGCGGCCGCCAAGGCGCCTGCGAAAGCGAGCGTGGCAGTGCGCCTGCGTGCGCGACGGCACGGCACGGCGCGGTCGAGCGCCGCAGCGGTTCGCTGGTCGGCATTCCGAATGCGGGCGGGGGTGGGCGGCGAAGGCTCCTCACCTCCGTCCGTGCCGAGCGGATCGATCCGCTTGAGATCCTCCATCAGCTGGTCTGTCATTGCATCTCCATCCGTACGAGGGGCGCGCGATCCGAAACCGTCGGCGCGCCTGGGGCATCACTACTCTCGTCCGTCAAGTCTTCGAGGTGCTCTCGCAGGCGCTTTCGCGCCCGGTGGAGACGGACGCTGAGGCGAGCCGGCGAGATCCCCAGCACCTCCGCAGCTTCTCGCGGCTTGAGTTCGTCCCAGGCAATTAGTGCTAGGACCTCGCGGTCGGCGTCGCTAAGGCGCGCGAACGCCTCAGCTAGGCGAGCATCGCCGGGTTCGGGTACTTCCGTCTGTGAACGATCCTGGGTCGCATTCACGCGCGCGGTCAAGGCAAGACGCCGCGCCTCGGCCCTTCGGTGGTTGCGGCCGATGTTCCTCGCCACCGCAAGTAGCCATGCACGGGCCGGCTCACGGATCTGATCGATGCGTCGCCAGGCGACGAGGAAGGTGTCGGCGGTAACGTCGCGCGCTGCGTCTTCTGTGCTCACGCGGCGTCGGCAATAGCGATAGACGGTCCCGTAGTACTCCGCCCACAGCGCTTCAAACCGCTCCTCACGACCGCCTGTTGGGTGGCCCGATGAACTGCTCACTACATAGCTACTTTCCGGGACACGCCGGATTCTTTCACCGCGCCGCGCGGGCTTTGTTATGCGCAGGCTCGGTCGGTCCCGTGCTTGCGCGCGAAAGTCGTCGGACGAGCGTCCGGACGGATGTCCGGACGGCCCGTCCGGGGACGCCCCGCGACGGCCTGGCGATGCAACTTCGCGCGTCAAGAGTTGTTGATCTGGACGTGCCACTCAGAGACGGGGAAAGGATCTGCCCGGGGTTTTTCAAAGCATGGACTGACCGCGGCCACGAGAAACTCCCCACCTGTGGCCAGATAAATCCCCACCCGTCCGATCCCGTCGCGACGGTGCCGAGCTTCGGCATCAACGACGACGGGAGGCGGGATGAAGTCAGGCAGAGCGC
>JBOGZD010000105.1:0-9749 GCA_050697155.1 Solirubrobacterales bacterium
CCCGAACGCGCGATCGCGGAGATCGCGGCGTGCCAGCGCGGGGTCGTCGCGCGACGGCAGCTTCGCGCCGCCGGAGTGACCGACGATGCGATCGACGGGCGGCTAAGAGCAGGACGGCTTCACGCTCTGTACCAGGGCGTCTACCTCGTGGGCCACGCGATTGCGCCCCCCGGTGCGCTTGAGCTCGGGGCGGTGCTGGCTTGCGGTGACGCCGCGTACGTGAGTCATGCGACCGCCGCATACCTGCACGGCTTCCTCGACGAATCGCACACACAGGACGAGGTCGAGGTCACCGTCATCGGCCGAAAGCCTCGTCCGAGGCGCAGAATCCGGATCCATTACGCAAGGGCGATCAACGCCGACGAAATCGGCACCCTGGACGGCCTCCCGATCACGAGCCCCGCCCGCACCATCCTCGACCTGGCCGCCCGCCGGTCCCTCGACGATCTCGAGCAGCTGATCGCAGAGGGGCAAGCCCAGCGAGTCATCACCGAGGGTCAGCTCCGCTCCCTGCTAGCCCGTCACCCCGGGCGTCGTGGGATCCGGAACGTGCGGCATCTCCTCGAACGCGACGACCCCCCGGCACGCACGCGCTCCCGCGCCGAGCGCCGCTTCCTCGTCCTGATCCGCGACGCGGGCATCCCAGCCCCGGAAGTGAACGTGCGCCTCGCCCCCTACGTGCCTGACTTCCTTTGGCGCGACTACCGCGTGGCCGTCGAGGTTGACAGCTTCCGCTTTCACTCGGGACGAGCGAGATTCGAGGGCGATCGGCGCCGCGACCAGGATCTCGCCGTCGCGGGCTTCACCGTGTTGCGCGTGACGTGGCGGCAGCTCACCGAAGAGCCCGAAGGCGTGGTCGCGCGGCTGGCGGTTGTGCTGGAGCGCCGGCGCGGGAGTCCCGTCCGGAGCGCGGCCTGACGGTCGTCCTGCCGGCGGGCGGCTAGTAGCGCGAGACCGCGCGCGAGCGGCCGCCGATCGCTCGCCAGACGAGCAGCAGGATCACGGCGCCGATGATCGAGCCGAAGATCCCCGAGAGCTGGAGCGCGCCCTGGCCGAGGTCCTCGTCGAAGAGGATGTAGCCGAGAAAGCCGCCGACGAAGCTGCCGACGATCCCGAGCAGCACGGTGGCGAAGAACCCCATCGGGTCGGGCCCCGGCACCAGCAGCCTGGCGAGATAGCCGGCAATCGCCCCGACAAAGAGCAGGTAGAGGATCAGTCCAAACATCGACTCGGCGCCCCACTACCCCGTTTCGACCACCTTCTCACGCCCGAGGCGCTCGGCCACGGTCTGCTTACCGCACCGCCTCCTCCGGCAGCGCGAACGCGGTCAGGGTCGCCTCGCCCTCCTCGCCCGCGATCTCGGGGAAGCGGTACCACGGGACGACGGCGACGTCGAAGATCTCCTGCACCTGCTCCTCGAAGCGCACGAAGCCGGCCGTCTCGCCGCGCTCGATGTCGACCACCCAGACCCCGCAGACCTGCTCGTCGAGGTGCTCGGCGACCGGTAGGCCGGCGCCGTCGGGGCCCTCGCGAAGCTGAGAGACGCCGACGAACGCGAGCCGGTCGGCGAACCCGAGCCCGCGAGCGAAGCCGGGCAGCTCGGCGACCGTTTCCTTCTCCCCGCTCTCGGGGTCGATCGCGACCATCGTGCCCGTCCCAGACTCGAGCGCCCACAGCCGATCGCGGTGCCAGCGCGGCGAGTGCGGGAGCGAGAGCCCCCGGGCGACGACGCGGTCCTCGTCGACGGCGATCACGCAGCCGCCGTCGAGCTTGCGCTCGCGCCAGCCGTCGGGCTCGTCGGTCTCGCCGAGCGCGGTCACGTAGGCGACCTCGTCGTCGGCGATCGCGAGCCCGGTGAGGTGGCAGCGGTCGCCGTCGGCGAGCTCGGAGACGAAGGGCGGCTGCCAGCGGGGGAGGAGGCTGTGGTCCTGGTCGAGCGTCGCCAGGCAGTCGAAGCGGCTGGCGACGAACCACAGCTCGTCGCCGGCGAAGCCGAGCTCGCGGGTGCCGGCGTCGCCGGTGTAGTGGCGGTTGCGGGGCAGGTAGCAGGCGTCGTGCGGCTCGGCCCGCTCGAGCCGCTCGGCGGCCTCGAGCGAGTTGCGGTAGTCCCAGACCTCGGCGCGGGCCCCGACCGCGAGCCGGTCCCGGGTCACCGCGATCCCGGTCGGGCGCCTCAGGTTGCGAAAGTGGGTGTTGACCCGGGCGCGGTCGCGGCGCATGCAGACGAGCTTGCCGGTCCCGTAGGTGCTGACCAGCAGCGAGGCGCCGAGCTGGCCGAGGATGCGGGGGAAGTTGCCCGTGTAGACGCTGCGCAGCGGCGAGTCGGCGTCGGGGGTGGGGGTGGGGCGGCGCGAGACCGGGGAGGCGATCAGGTCGCGGGCTCGCTCGGCGAGCCCGGTGGTCCGTGGCATGACCGCCTGAAGGCGCTCGGAATGCTCCTCCTGGGTGCGGCGACTGGGGCTCACCACGTGGCTCATCGGGTCGCCGTCGACCGGCTTCCCCTCCCACTCGAGGCCGAGGAAGCTGCACAGCCGCCGCAGTTCGCGCTGGGGCTCGGCGACGAGCGCGGCGAAGTCGCTCACGCACCAGCGCTGCGGCTCCAGGCGCTCGAGGTCCTCGAGCAGCGTCCTGGTGGTGATCAGCCACTGCTCGCCGGCGATCTCTGCCACCGGGCGGTCGGCCAGCTCGCGCCAGCCGGGCACCAGCAGCATCGACCACGGCGGCCCCGGCCAGTCGGGCAGGTTCGGGTAGGTGACGAAGGAGCCCGACTCCCAGGCCTCGACCATGCCGGCGACGGTGTCGCGCGGCTCGCGATAGAGGTAGACGAACGCCGCGTCTCCGAACACGGCGTCGAGGTAGGGCACCCGCAGGGCGTGGCGGGGGGTCGCGTCGAGCATGCGCGGGGGCGGGTCGGCAACCAGCGCGGAGCCGTTGCTCTCGGACAGCGCCCGCTGGAGGCGCTCGCGCAGGCGCACGGATGCCTCCGGGGTGGCGTCGTCGGCGGTTCGGCGGTTGCTGTCGTGACCGCGACTGGCCGGATCGAGCTCCTCGGCGAGGTCGAAGATCGCTCGCTCGCCCTCCTCCAGCCGGCGCACGCTCGGCGACTGTCCGAGCGCCCGGTAGAGGAACGAGGACCCCGATTGGGGCGGGGCGACGATGAAGATCGGTCTTGCGAGAGGATCCACGTGAGGCTGGAAGTTAGAGGCGTCGACGAGGGTTGTGCGCCTGCGTCTGGCCGGGTAGGGCAGAATGGCTGCCCCAGAGGGGGCCTTCACGCCGGGGCACAGCCCCGATCAAACCCGCGAGAGAGGAGTTGAGCTTCAACTTGAGCGACACCACCGCCGCGACCGAAGCGCCGACCGGGAACGGCCAGCTGATCGGCTGGGTCGGCGAGATCGCCGAGCTGACCAAGCCGGATGCGATCCACTGGTGCGACGGGTCGGCGGCCGAGTACGACCGCCTCTGCGCAGAGCTGGTCGAGGCCGGGACCTTCCGCCGCCTCTCCGACGCAAAGCGCCCGAGCTCCTATCTCGCCTGGTCGGATCCCAGCGACGTCGCGCGGGTCGAGGACCGAACCTTCATCTGCTCCGAGCGCGAGGAGGACGCCGGCCCGACCAACAACTGGACCGACCCGGCGAAGATGCGCAAGACCCTCGACGGGCTCTTCGAAGGGGCGATGAAGGGCCGGACGATGTACGTGGTCCCGTTCTCGATGGGGCCGCTGGGCTCGGACAAGTCGCATATCGGCGTCCAGCTCACCGACTCGGCCTACGTCGCGGTCTCGATGCGGATCATGACCCGGATGGGCGCGGCCGCGCTCGAGGCGCTCGGCTCAGACGGCGAGTTCGTCCCCTGCGTGCACTCGGTTGGCGACCCACTCGCCGAGGGGGAGGAGAACTCGCCCTGGCCGACCAACGCCGAGACCAAGTACATCGTCCACTACCCCGAGACGCGGGAGATCTGGTCGTTCGGCTCCGGCTACGGCGGCAACGCCCTGCTCGGAAAGAAGTGCCTCGCGCTGCGGATCGCCTCGGTGATGGCCCGCGACGAGGGCTGGATGGCCGAGCACATGCTGATCCTGAAGCTGACCTCGCCCGAGGGGAAGGTCAAGTACGTGACCGGGGCGTTCCCGTCGGCATGCGGGAAGACGAACCTGGCGATGCTGATCCCGACGCTCGAGGGCTGGGAGGTCGAGACGATCGGCGACGACATCGCCTGGATGAAGTTCGGCGAGGACGGGCGCCTCTACGCGATCAACCCGGAGGCCGGCTTCTTCGGGGTCGCGCCCGGCACCGGCCACCGGACGAACCCGAACGCGATGGCGGCGGTGGAGAAGAACACGATCTTCACCAACTGCGCGCTCACCGACGACGGCGACGTCTGGTGGGAGGGGATGACCGGCGAGCCGCCCGCGCACGCGATCGACTGGCGCGGCGAGGACTGGACCCCGGAGTCCGAGGAGCCGGCCGCCCACCCCAATGCTCGGTTCACGGTCCCCGCCGACCAGACGCCGTCGATCGCCCCGGAGTGGGAGGACCCGGCCGGGGTCCCGATCGACGCCTTCCTGTTCGGCGGCAGGCGCGCCACGGTGGTGCCGCTCGTGCGCGAGGCATTCGACTGGGAGCACGGTGTGTTCTGCGGGGCGACGATGAGCTCGGAGATGACCGCGGCCGCCTTCGGCACGGTCGGCGAGCTGCGCTTCGACCCGTTCGCGATGCTGCCGTTCTGCGGTTACGACATGGCCGACTACTTCGCCCACTGGCTGCGGGTCGGACGCGAGGCGGACGCCGAGAAGCTGCCGAAGGTCTTCGTCGTCAACTGGTTCCGAAAGGACGCCGACGGCGACTTCCTCTGGCCCGGGTTCGGCGAGAACAGCCGCGTGCTCGACTGGATCTTCCGCCGCTGCGACGGCGAGACCGAGGCGACCGAGACCCCGATCGGGCTGGTCCCGGCGCCGGGCTCGCTGAACGTCGACGGCCTCGACGTCTCAGAGCAGGCCCTAGCCGAGCTGACCTCGGTCGACGAGGCCGCGCTGCGCGACGAGCTGCCCCAGGTCGAAGAGCACCTGGCGAAGTTCGGCGACGGCCTCCCGGACGAGCTGCGCGCCCAGCTCGAGTCGCTCAGGCGCCGGCTTTCCGACGCAGGCGCTTGATCGCGGCGAGCTCGTCGAGGTCGATCCGGTCCACCGGGCGTCCCGCCGCTCTCTTCATCGCCATCAGGTCGTCGGGCGAGGCGACGAGGACCTGAAACCCGTTCAGGTCCATCCGCTCGGCTCGGCGGCGTAACGACGCGTAAGGAGGAGCGCCGTCCACGCGGCGATGGATATCCAGCCACCCGTCCCGCGTGGTCAGGGTGAGCAGCTCTACGCTCGCCAGCGTGCGGTGATCGGGGACGAACTCGGGAACCTCCTCCACCGCGCGAAGGCGGGCCTCGAGCTCGACGAGCGTCTTGCCGAGCCCCCGGAGGTTTTCATCGTCGGGCGCGAACACGATGTCGAGGTCGCGCGTCAGGCGTGATGAGCCGTGAAGCAGCATCGCGACGCCGCCGATGACCACGAAGTCGACGCCGGCCGCGGTGAGTCGGCGCAGCATGTCAACGACATCGAGCTCGGGCCATTCGGCCGGCCGCAGGTCCTTGGGGTCCACTAGCCGTCTTGCTTGCGGACGGTTGGCGCGAGCTGCCGCAAGCTCGCGTATGCCGAGCTGAAGTGGCGCAGGCGCTCGGCCGGGCTGCGTCGCAGGCTGCTGACGATCATCGTCTCGTCGAGTGGGGGATAGCTGCTCGGCTCGAGCTCGACGTGGAGGCTGTTGCCGGTGGCCGCGATCGCCCATTGAAAAGTCTCGAACCGGGGATTGGCGTCCGGCGCTTCCAGTCGCGCGACGGCGGACTGCGTCGTTGCAAGTCGGCGCGCCAGCTCGGCCTGGGTGAGGCCGGCGGCAACGCGGGACTCCTTGAGCACTGGGCCGGGGAGGATCATGCTGATCGCATTGTAGCTATATCGCAAGAATGCGATACCGTAACACCCGCGGTGTACGAGGCTCTACACCGTTGGTGAATCAGAGCTCGTAGGCCTCGGCCAGCTCCGGGTCCTTGCGGGCCAGCATCTCGGCCAGCGAGACCATCACCTTGCACTGCTTCCAGGTCGCGTCGTCCTGCATCTTGCCGTCGATCATGTGGACGCCGCGGCCGTCGGGGATCGCCTCGAGCACCTTCTTCGCGAACTTGACCTCGTCCGGCGGCGGGCTGAAGACGCGCTTGGCGATCTCGATCTGGGCCGGGTGCAACGACCAGGCGCCGACGCAGCCGAGCAGGAAGGCGGCGCGGAACTGGGTCTCGCAGCCCTCGGTGTCCTTGATGTCGCCATAGGGGCCGTAGAAGGGCAGGATCCCGGCCGACGTGCAGGCGTCGACCATGCGCGCGATCGAGTAGTGCCAGGGATCCTGCTGCGCGGTCGCCCGCGGCGACTCGGGATCGTCGGGATCGGGATCCTCGATCACCCGGTAGGCGGGGTGTCCGCCGCCGACCCGGGTGGTCTTCATCCGCCGGAAGGCGGCCAGATCGGCGGGGCCGAAGCTCATCCCCTGCATCCGAGGGCTCGCCTGGGCGATCTCCTCGAGGTTGACGACCCCGGTCGAGGTCTCGAGGATCGCGTGGACCAGCAGCGGCCGCTCGAGCCCCGCCTTTGCCTCGAGCTGCGCCAGCAGGCGGTCGACGTAGTGGATGTCCCAGGCGCCCTCGACCTTGGGCACCATGACCACGTCGAGCCGGTCGCCGATCTCGCCGACGAGCTCGGTGAGGTCGTCGAGCACCCACGGGCTCTCGAGCGAGTTCACCCTCGTCCAGAGCTGGGTCTCGCCGAGCTCGAGCTCCTTGCCGACCCGGATCAGCCCCTCGCGCGCTGCGAGCTTGCGGTCGGCGGGGATCGCGTCCTCGAGGTTGCCGAGGAGGATGTCGACGCCGGCCGCAATCTCGGGTGCCTTGGCAGCCATCTTCTCGTTCGAGAAGTCGAGGAAATGGATCATCCGCGAGGGCTTGAACGGGATCTCGCGAACCGGCTCGGGCGCCCCGAGCGCGAGCGGCTCGAAGAAGTCGCGGGGATGGCGCATGTCCGCCAATCTATAGACGTGGCCTTCGAAGTTCGCTCCGCCCGCACGGACGAGATCCCGGACCTGATCCCTCTGTACGAGTGGCTGTTCGCGCCGCCGGGCTCGACCCCGAGCCAGTGGGACCCGAAGCGGGCGGCGGTGGCGCTGCGCGAGGCGATCGACTCCCACGATGCGTGCGTGCTGGTCGCGGTTGAGGGCGGGGAGTTGGTGGGGATCTGCACCGCCTACCAGGACCTGCACTCGGTCCGGTTCGGCTACCGAGCCTGGGTCGAGGACCTGGCCGTCGACCCCACCCGGCGCTCCCAGGGCGTCGGCAAGGCCCTGCTCAACGCCGCCAAGGACTGGGCGCGCGAGCGCGGCGCCACCCACCTCGAGCTCGACTCGGCCGAGTCGCGCACCGATGCCCACCGCTTCTACGAGCGCGAGCGCCCGAGCTGGCGCTCGGTCAGCTACGCCTGGGAGCTCTGAGGATCGAGCCCGGCCGTGCGCAGGGCGTGGTCGCGGTCGAGGTGGAACTCGAGCCGCGCGACCCGATCGTCCTCGAAGGCGAAAACCATCGCGCTCGGCTGCGTGATCTCGACGCCCTGGTGGCGCGTGGTCGCGACCTGACTGACGAGGAGCACGATGTGGTCCTCGGACTCGAGCACCTGCTCGAGCTTGGCGCGGACCTTCTCGAACGCCTCGCCCCATTCGCGCCAGGCCTCGGCGAGGCCGTCGACGCCCGGATAAGTGAGCTCGGCCACCGGCGGAGCACCGACCAACTTGCACACGAAATCGGGCGTCGCGACCTCGGAGATGAACGCGGTGAGCGCGGGCAGGGCCTCGTCCATGTAGCCGAGGTCACCTCCGTCGTCGACCATCTCAGAGAGGACCTCGAATGCGAGTTCCCTGGCGTTCGGCGCGACCATTCGAGAGAAGTATCCTCTGCCGCCTCACGAGCCCGAGCGCGAGGCTGGAGCCGATGGCAGTAGCGACCGCCACCTACACCGAGAAGACCGACGAGCAGAAGGCGATCACCGAGATGGTGCGCCAGTTCGTCGACAACGAGATCCTTCCCGTCGCCGAGGAGTTCGACCACGAGGACAAGTTCCCCGAGGCGATCGTCGAGCAGATGAAGGAGCTGGGGCTGTTCGGGGTCACGATCGGTGAGGAGCACGGCGGCATGGGGCTCGACCTGACCACCTACGCGATGATCGTCGAGGAGCTCTCGCGCGGCTGGATCTCGATCTCGGGCGTCGTCAACACCCACTTCATCGGCTCCTACCTGCTGATGAAGTTCGGCACCGACGAGCAGCGCGAGCATTTCTTGCCGAAGATGGCGACCGGCGAGATCCGCGCCGCGTTCTCGCTCTCGGAACCCGAGGTGGGCTCTGACGTCCAGGGGATCAAGTCGGTGGCGAAGAAGACCGACGACGGCGACTGGGAGCTCAACGGCCAGAAGATGTGGGTCACCAACGGGCTCGGCTCCGCGGTGGTCTTCGTGCTGATGAAGAGCGACCCGAAGGCCGATCCGCCCCACCGCGGGATGACCTGCTTCATCACCGAGAAGGAGCCCTGGGCCGAGAAGAACGAGGGCGATTACGCCGGACTCGAGATCCCGCCCAAGATCAAGAAGATGGGCTACAAGGGGGTCGAGTCCACCGAGCTCGTCTACTCCGGCTACCGGTGCCCGCCCGAGCGCATCCTCGGCGGCGAGGAGGACGGGCTCGGCCAGGGCTTCAAGCAGATGATGGACGCGCTCGAGGTCGGCCGGGTGAACGTCGCCGCGCGGGGCGTGGGGATCGCCCAGCGTGCGCTCGAGCTGGCGCTGCGGTACTCGCAGGAGCGAAAGACCTTCGGGAAGCCGATCGCCCAGCACCAGGCGATCCAGTTCAAGCTCGCCGACATGGCGACCAAGGTCGAGGCGGCGCGGCTGCTGACGATGAAGGCGGCGCGGATGAAGGACGCCGGCGAGCGCTCCGACCTCGAGGCCGGGATGGCGAAGCTCTTCGCCTCTGAGACCGGCAAGGAGGTGGTCGAGCAGGCGTTCCGCATCCACGGCGGCTATGGCTACTCGAAGGAGTACGAGATCGAGCGCCTCTATCGCGACGCGCCGCTGCTGCTGATCGGCGAGGGCACGTCCGAGATCCAGAAGATGGTGATCGGCAAGAAGGTCCTGGAGCGGAACCCATAGCCGGTCGCGTGCCCAGCTTCGCCTCCGCGCGCGACCGGGTCGCACATGGCTAGGGCCGCGGAGCTGATCAACGTCGCGGTGCGCAACCTCGAGCGTGAGGTCCCGGCGCTCGCGAAGCTGAAGCTGGTCCTGCGGCTCGAGCTTCGCGGACGCGGCGACGTCCAGGTCTTTCGGGTTCGGCTGCCGGGACCGGAGGTGACCAAGGAGGACCCCGAGGACGCCCGAGTGGAGGTCTCGATCCCGCGCTCGCACTTCAACGAGCTGGTCGACGACGGCAGGCTCAAGCAGTGGCGCGAGGCCTACGAGCACGGCCACATCAAGGTCGAGGGCGACCCGAACATCCGCAAGCTGGTGGGCCAGGTGATCGCGCGCCAGGAGGCGCGCAGCCGGCTGAAGAAGGCGCGCTGAGCGGGCGCGCCGGGCAACCGGCGCGGCGGCGCGCGATCGGCGCCGCGCGGCTTGCCCGCCTG
>JBOGZD010000106.1:0-9715 GCA_050697155.1 Solirubrobacterales bacterium
CGCCGGGATGATCCTCTGCGGCCACGAGCACCTCGGGCTGCTCGACGTCACCACGCGCCGAAACGCCTTCGGTCGCCAGCTCGCCTCGTTCGAGGCCGACCTCGAGGTCGCCGGGCTCGGCGACGAGTCGCTGCGCGCGGTGTTCATTCGCGCCCCGTGGGTGGAGAGCCACGGCGACGGGGTGGAGGTACTGGCGCGGGTCGACGGGCACCCGGTCGCGGTCCGCGAGGGCGCGGTGCTCGCCTGCGCGTTCCACCCCGAGCTCACCGACGACCTTCGCATCCACGCGCTGCTGATGGCGATGGCGACGGCTCGCCGGGCGGTTGCGTCCGGGGACGATTCCGGGGTAGGGTCACCCCACAAGGGGGAGCTTGGATGACAGATCCCCGCGTCGCAAACCTCGCCCGGATCCTCGTCGGCTACTCGACCAAAGTCGGCGAGGGGGAGACCTGCCTGATCGAGGGGCCGTCGGCGGCCGAGCCGCTGATCGCGGCCGTCTACGAGGAGGTGCTGGGCGCCGGCGGCAACCCGGTCGTCGCGATGTCATTCGACGGCCAGCAGGCCGCCTACTTCAGCCAGGCCTCCGACGCCCAGCTCGAGTGGGTCTCGCCGATTCAGGAGTGGGCGGCCGCGCAGTCGGACTGCCGGATCGCGATCGGCGCCGACACGAACACCCGCCAGCTATCGCAGATCGCCCCCGAGCGCCAGTCGAGGCGCCAGGGCGCCACCCGGCACCTGATGGAGCAGACCATGGCGCGTTCGGCGACCGGTGAGCACCGCTGGGTCTACACGCTCTATCCGACCAACGGCTACGCGGCCGACGCCGAGATGAGCCTGCGCGAGTTCGAGGACTTCTACTTTCGCGCCTGCCTCGCGGACGACGGCGACCCGCTCGGCGCCTGGGAGCGCGCCTCGGCCGAATGCCGACGCCTCGCCGAGTGGATCGAGGGCCGCGAGGAGGTGCGGATCGTCGCCGAGGGCACCGACCTGCGCCTCGGGATCGCCGGCCGCAGCTTCATCCCCTGCGTCGGCGACCGCAACATGCCCGACGGCGAGTTCTTCACCGGCCCGGTCGAGGACTCGGTCGAGGGCGAGGTCAGCTTCCACCTCCCGGCGGTGATCGGCGGCCGCGAGATCGCCGGGGTGCGGCTGCGCTTCGAGGGCGGCAAGGCGGTCCACGCAAGCGCCGAGCGCGGGGAGGAGTTCCTGATCGAGCTGCTCGACACCGACGACGGCGCCCGCCGCCTGGGCGAGTTCGGGATCGGGACCAACTTCGGCATCGACCGCGGCACCCGCGACGTCCTTCTCGACGAGAAGATCGGCGGCACCGTCCACCTCGCGGTCGGCGCGAGCTATCCCGAGAGCGGAGGCGAGAACGAGAGCGCCGTCCACACCGACATGGTCTGCGACCTTCGCCGCGGCGGCCGGATCGAGGTCGACGGCGAGCTCCTCCAGGAGGACGGCGCGTTCAAGGTCTGAGCGCGCGGGCCGGGCTCGGACCGGCGCCGAGCGGCGCAACTTTTCGGCGTCGGCGCTGTTGTTGGTCCGAGCGCGTCGCTCCCCAGCCTTGCGCCAGGGCGCGAGGGGGTACGTATGCGGCGCCACATGTGGGGATGCCGATTACGTGCCGCGGCCGGACAGGAGGGGTCCGGTCGCGGCCGGCAGGGCCCGGCTCGCAGCGGGCCTGCCCGCGGCGGCTGCTGCACTAGCCTGAGAGCCATGTCCGGGCACTCAAAGTGGTCGTCGATCAAGCACCGCAAGGCGGCCACCGACGCCAAGCGGGGACAGCTCTTCACCAAGCTCGCGCGAGCGATCACGGTCGCCGCGCGCGAGGGCGGGGGAGACCCCGAGGGCAACTTCACGCTCGCGGCGGCGATCGAGAAGGCGCGCGGGTACTCGATGCCCAAGGACAACATCCAGCGCGCGATCGACCGCGGCACCGGCGCCGGCGGAGCGGGCGAGGAGATCGTGCGCGCCGTCTATGAGGGCTACGGGCCGGGCGGGGTGGCGGTGCTGGTCGAGGCGCTGACCGACAACCGAAACCGGACCAGCGCCGAGCTGCGCCACGCCTTCGACAAGAACGGCGGCAGCATCGGCGAGCCGGGCTCGGTCGCCTGGCAATTCGAGAAGAAGGGGGTCGTCCTGGTCGATGCCGACCGGTACGGCGAGGAGGACCTTCTGCCGGCGATCGACGCCGGCGCCGACGACGTCGCCCACGACGGCGACCTGCTGAAGGTCACCGCCGAGCCGGCGGCGCTGACCGGCGTGCGCACGGCGCTCGAGCAGGCCGGGGTCGAGGTCCAATCGGCGGAGCTGGCGATGGAGCCGAAGGCCGTCGTCGAAGTGGAGGCCGAGGCCGAGGCGCGCTCCCTGATGCGCCTGATGGAGGCCCTCGACGAGCACGACGACGTCGAGTCCGTGCACGCCAACTTCGACATCCCCGAGGCGCTGCTCGAGCAGACGGCAGCCTGAACGCGTCGATGGCGCGAGACCGGTTGTCGTTCGGCTGTCCTGTCCCGGTGTCGCACCACAACAGTTAGGCAGGACGGCTGGGCAGGATGGAGCGAAGCTCGGCCAGCATGAGCGTCGGATCCTCGAGCACGTCCCCGTAGGGGTAGCGGCGAAACTCATCCCCTCGGGCGTGTGCCTCGCGCTCGCGGCGTCGATCTCGCTCCCAGGCGTGGCCGGGAGCCGTGGTACCGATAGCTGTCGAGTTCGACCGTGAGGCGGTATTCGGGCCACCGGCAGTCGACGCGGCGGCCGCCTGCGGGCCGATTCGTTTGCGGAAGCGGCAGGCGTGCACCGTGTAGGACCGTGAGAAAGCGGCGTTCGAGCGTGCTCACGGTGACTCGCTCGTCGCCCCGCAGGACAGGCAGCTTTGCACTGCCCTGGCTGTTCGGGCGCCGCTCGAGTACGACCTCTACCTGCGCAGGACTCGTCCGGAAGCGCACCCCGGCCTCGTGGCAGGCGCGGGCCAAGTCCTCAACGGGTAGGTCAGCGGCGAGCTCCACGAGTGTGCGCGGCACAGTCGTGATCGGTATCGCACGCCAAGTCGTCGCATCGAGTGGGTCGATGGCGCGAGACCGTCGGGTAATCACGCCTGGGATCCGCCGCTGTGTCGGCGTGATCACCTCGGGGACGGGCGCCGAGCCCCGGAGAAACCCATAGAGGTGCGCGGCGGCTCGCCCGCTCAGCAGCGCCCCGAGCCCGCACGCGCGGACGGCTGCGAGGTACGTCGCCTCGATGCTCGGTGCCCGATGTCCGACCCGGTAGACGCCTCGATGAACCCGCAGCAGCGCGCCGGTGTACAGGCGCTGGCGCAGCTCGGCGGCGGTCACCCCAGCGACCAGCGCCTCCGCTCGCGTCACCACCCCGTGTTGCGCGCTGGCGATTCGCTCGAGTTCGCGTTCGGCTGTCCTTTCCCGGTGTCGCACCACAACAGTTAGGCAGGGCAGCCCCCGGATTCTCCCCCCGCGGGAGGCGTCCGAGCACGGGCGCAGAATCAGTACCCGGATGATCGTCGTCATGGGCATCGACCCGGGCGTGGCGAGCACGGGCTTCGGCGTCGTGCGAGTCGCCGGCACCAGCATGAGCGCGATCGACGGCGGGGTGATCGAGTCGCCCGCCGACGAGGCTCCCGCCGAGCGCCTAGCGCGCATCCACCGCGGGCTCGAGGAGCTGCTGTGCTGGCACGAGCCCGCGGCGATGGCGCTCGAGGACCTCTACTTCGGCAAGAACGTGCGCTCGGCGATCGCCGTCGGCCAGGCTCGCGGGGTGGCGATGCTCGCCGCCGGCGAGCTCGGGGTGCCGTGCTTCGACTACACCCCGCAGGCGGTGAAGATGGCGGTCTGCGGCAACGGCGCCGCCGCCAAGCGCCAGGTGCAGCAGATGGTCGGCGCCCTGCTGAGCCTGCCCCAGCCCCCGGAGTCCGACCACGCCGCCGATGCGCTCGCGGTGGCGATCTGCCACGCGAGCCACTCACAGGCGGTCGAGGTCGAGCGCCACGGGGTCGGGGTCGGATGATCGCCTCGGTCCGCGGCGAGGTGCTGGTTCGCCGGCCCGATCACGTCGTGGTCGAGAGCGGCGGCGTCGGCTACCGGTTGAGCGTCTCGGCAGAGACGCTCAAGGCGGTGCCGGCACGGGGCAAGGAGGCGACGCTTCACGCCCAGCTCGTCGCCCGCGACGACTCCCTCGTCCTCTACGGCTTCGCCAGCGAGGAGGAGCGCGACCTGTTCCGTGAGCTCACCTCGGTCTCGGGGATCGGCCCCAAGGTCGCGATCGCGATCCTCTCGGGCGGCACCCCGCGCGAGCTCCTGCGCGCGATCGCCGCGGGCGACGCAAAGCGCTTCCAGGCCGTCCCGGGAATCGGCAAGCGGACCGCCGAGCGGGTGATCGTCGAGCTGCGCGAGAAGGTCGCCGGTGAGCTCGAGGAGGGGCTGGCGGCCGCGGCCGACGGCGACGGCGAGGGCGCCCCGCGCCTGCTCGCCCGCGACGGGCTGATGCACCTCGGCTACACGCTCAGCGAGGCCGACAAGCTGCTCGACGGCGCCGAGGGCGAGAGTCCCGAGGAGTTGATCGGCTCCGCGCTGCGGGCCGCCGGGGCTCGGGAAGGTGTGTGAGCGCGGTGCCGGAACCAAGCGGCAACAGGTCTCCAGCGCGTGCACAGGTCGGCGCCGCGACTGACATGTGGATGGTTCGATGAGCATCGAGCGCGATCCGAGCATCGGGGTCGCCGGCGGCGGCGAACGGGTCGGCCGCGACAACGGCGATGACCGTGCACCGCTGGCCAACGCGCGCCTAGCCGGCGCCGACGACGAGCTCGACCGCTCGCTGCGCCCGCGGCGGCTGGCCGAGTTCGTAAACCAGGAGCAGGTCACCGCGCAGCTCGAGGTGTTCATCGAGGCGGCGCGCCGGCGAGGCGAGCCGCTCGACCACGTGCTGCTCGCCGGCCCCCCCGGGCTCGGCAAGACCTCGCTCGCTCAGATCGTCGCGGCCGAGCTCGAGGCGCCGTTCGTGCACACCGCCGGCCCGGCGCTGGAGCGCAAGGCCGACATCGCCTCGTTCCTGACCGCACTCGAGCCGGGCTCGGTGTTCTTCGTCGACGAGATCCACCGGCTGAACCGCGCGATCGAGGAGACGCTCTACCCCGCGATGGAGGACCGCCGCCTGCCGATCGTCCTCGGCCAGGGCGCGGGCGCCCGCACCGTCACCCTCGATCTGCCGCCGTTCACCCTCGTCGGCGCGACCACCCGCGCCGGGCTGCTGACGACCCCGCTGCGCGACCGCTTCGGCGTCTCGCACCGGCTCGAGCATTACGACCCCGACGACCTGGCGCAGATCGTCCGCCGCTCGGCGGGCATCCTCGAGATCGAGATCGAGGACGAGGGCGAGCGGGCGATCGCCGAGCGCTCGCGGGGCACGCCGCGGGTCGCCAACCGGCTGCTCAAGCGGGTCCGCGACTTCGCCGAGGTGCGAGGTGAGGGGGTGGTCAGCGGCGCGGTCGCCGCCGAGGCGCTCGGCCTGCTCGAGGTCGACGCCGGTGGCCTCGACCGCCACGACCGCACCATCCTCGAGACGATCGCCGAGAAGTTCAGCGGCGGCCCGGTCGGCCTCTCGACCCTGGCGGCGGCGATCGACGAGGAGCAGGACACGATCGAGGACGTCTATGAGCCGTACCTGCTCCAGCAGGGACTCCTGAAGCGGACCCCACGCGGCCGGGTGGTCACCGAGCGCGGCTACGAGCACCTCGGCATCCCGGTGCCGGAGGGCGCGGCGACGCTCTTCTGAGACGCCCGACCTTCAACGACGGTTAACGCGCCCTCGCTAGGCTTTTCGACGTGCCCTACTTCATCTGCCCGAACTGCGGGAACAGGGAGATGAGCGGAGAGCGGACCGCCGGCCTGTCGGCCCGGCCGAAGGGGTGCTCTGCGTGTGGCTTCGGCTTCCTCTTCGAGTTGCTCGACGACTACTACCCGGCCCCCGACGCCGCCTTCTTCACCTGCGACAAGGACGGGCGCGTGCTCGACGTCGGCAAGGGCGGGTTCGAGCTCACCGGGCTCAAGGACGAGCAGGTGATCGGCCGGCCGGTGGAGGACGTGCTGGGGCTCGAGTGGCTCGAGCAGGGAGACGGCGGCGAGACCGCCGACATCGACCGAAACGGCCAGACCGACCCGATCGAGACCACGCTGGAGTGGGGCGTGCGCTCGCTCGGCAAGCGGGTCGCGGTTCACGCCGAAGGCGACCTCCCCGCGGAGGCGGTCGCCGACGTCTTCCCCGCCTACGATGACGACGGCGGGATGCTCTTGGTGCTCACGCCGCAGTAGCTTGGGCGCGAACCCCCCCTTCTGATGGGAAACCGCCGGCGCAATCTGATCGTCCTGCTGCTCGTGCTCGGCCTGCTCGCCGCCTCGGCATTGGCGATCACCGGCAAGCGCACCGTGCTCGGGCTGGACCTGCGCGGCGGAACCGAGCTCGTCTACCAGGGCCAGCCGACCCCGGACGTTCCCGAGGTCGGCACCGAGGAGATCGACCGCTCGATCGAGATCATCCGCGACCGCGTCGACGCCTTCGGCGTCGCCGAGCCGGAGATCAACCGGATCAGCAACGACCAGATCGAGGTCGGGCTTCCCGATGTCCAGGACGCCGAGCGGGCGATCGAGCAGATCGGGACCACCGCGCAGCTCTTCTTCTACGACTTCGAGCCGAACGTCACCCTGCGGGACCCCGACCTCGAGTCGATCGAGCAGCAGGGCTATCCCAGGCTCCGGGACGCGGTCGAGGCGGCGTCTCAGCGAGAGCCCGAGTGCTTCGAGCAGGCAGGGGACCCGCTCTGCACCACGAGCACCTCGAGCAAGTACCTGTTCGACAAGAACACGTTCGAGCTGCTCGCCGGCCCTTCGGAGAAGCGCAGCGACCTCTTCGTCCAGTTCGACGCCGAGCAGCCGCGCGGCTCCGAGATCCTCGAGGTCCCGCAGGGAACGGTCGTCCTCGAGGACCCGGCCGACGACGACCCCTCCACGGACGAGGACGAGTCCGAGACCCAGCCGGCGCAGTTCTTCGTCCTGCGGGACCGCCCCGAGCTCTCCGGCGACGAAATCGAGAACCCAGAGCAGAACTCCGACCCGACCACCAACCAGCCCAACGTCACCTTCGACTTCACCGGCGAGGGCCGCGAGGCGTTCCAAGAGGTCACCGAGCGGATCGCCCAGCGCGGGGCGGACGAGTGCTTCCAGGCCACGGGCTCGCCGTGCGCGAACGTCCCCAACAACGTCGCCGACCAATTCGCCGGCAGCTTCGCGATCGTCCTCGACGGCGAGATCCAGTCGCGCCCGATCATCAACTTCGTCGAGAACCCGGCCGGGATCGACGGGCGCACGGGGGCCCAGATCTCGGGCAACTTCACGCTCCAGGAGGCGCAGGACCTGGCCGAGGTGCTGCGGATCGGCGCCCTGCCGGTCAAGCTGCAGCTGGTCAGCCAGAGCACGGTCTCGGCGACGCTCGGCGAGCAGGCCCTCGACCAGGGCCTGATCGCCGGGCTCGCGGGCCTGGCGATCGTGCTCCTCTTCCTCTGCGCCTACTACCGCTTCCTCGGCCTGGTGGCGGGGCTCGGGCTGCTCGTCTACGCGCTCTTCTTCCTCGCCCTGATCAAGGTGATCCCGATAACCCTGACCCTGCCGGGGATCGCGGGGCTGATCCTGACGATCGGGGTCGCGGCCGACTCGAACATCGTCATCTTCGAGCGGATCAAGGAGGAGGTCAGGGCGGGGCGCTCGATGCTCTCGGCGATCACCGAGGGCTACCGCAAGGGGATCGCGACGATCATCGACGCGAACGTGATCACGCTGATCACGGCCTTCATCCTCTTCGTGCTCGCGACCGCCGGGGTGAAGGGGTTCGCGTTCACCCTGGGGATCGGGACGCTCGTCTCGCTCTTCACCGCGGTGCTGTTCACCCAGGCGGTGCTCGGCGTGCTGGGGCGCTCGCGCTACCTGCGCTCCCCTCGCTTCCTCGGCGCGAGCGAGGAGGGGGGCTCACGATGGAACTTCGACTTCACCGGGCTTTCCCGCTGGTTCTTCTCGATCTCGGGCGCGATCCTCGCGATCGGCGCGATCGCGTTCGCCACCAAGCAGCTCAACCTCGGGATCGACTTCGAGTCCGGGACCAGGATCCAGGCTGCGCTTGGCGAGCCGGCCGACGTCGACTCGATCCGCGATGCGCTCACGGTGGGTGGGATCGAGGGCGCCGACACGGCGAAGATCCAGGAAACCGAGAACCCCGACTTCGGCGAGAACGTGGTCCAGATCCAGGCGAAGATCCCGCCGGAGCAGGCGCCGGACGTGCAGCCGCTGCTCGATGATGCGTTCGGGCTCGAGGAGCGCCCGGGGGCGTCGGCGTTCGACTCGACCAGCATCGGCCCGACCTTCGGCGAGCAGATCGCCCGCAGCGCCGTGATCGCGATCATCTTCTCGCTGCTGGTGATCTCCGGCTACGTCGCGCTTCGGTTCGAGGCCAAGTACGCGGTCCCGGTCCTGATCGCCCTCGCCCACGACATCCTGATCACCGGCGGCGTCTACGCGCTCATCGGGGCGGAGGTCTCGAGCGCGACGGTGGCCGCCTTCCTCACCATCCTCGGCTACTCGATATACGACTGCATCATCGTCTTCGATCGCATCCGCGAGAACGTGCCGCGAATGCCGCGGGCGGCGTTCTCGCAGATCGTCAACCGCTCGATGAGCGAGGTCTTCACCCGCTCGCTGATCACCGGCCTCTCGGCGGTGTTCCTGGTCGCCTGCCTGCTCGCCTTCGGCGGCGAGACGCTGGGCGACTTCGCCTTCGCGATGATGATCGGGATCTTCTCGGGCACGTACTCGTCGCTGTTCATCGCCTCGCCGGTGCTGACCGCGTGGAAGGAGCGCGAGCCGCAGTACCGCTCGCGCCGCGAGCGGATCAGTGAGGCGATGGGCTACGTGCCGACCTTCCCCGAGGACAACGTGGTCGCGAGGATCGACGAGGCGGAGCGGCACGTGGCGGTCGGCGCGGCGGACGGGGGCGACGGCGGCGAGCCGGGCCGGGCGCCGCTCCCGGCGGCCCAGGCGCCGGCGGCCGGCGCGAAGCCGGGGACGAGCGACGATGAACCCGTCTCACGCGCCACGCCACCCGAGCCCGAGGCGGAGGAGACCACCGCCGGCGTCGCCGGGCGCTCGGAGACGGGCGCCGAGCGAACGCCACGCCGGCAGGGGCGCCGAAAGCAGTCCCGGCGCCGTCGCAAGCACGGGAGGAAGCGCTGATGGCCGCGCTGGTCTGGGTCACAACCGGGGTCGCGATCTGGCACTTCACGATCTTCGTCCCGGACCGCTTCTGGGGCGGGATCGTCGGCGCCCTGCTCGGCGCCGCCACCGGCGCGATGGTCACCGGCGCGATCGCCCAGGTCGCCACCGGCGCCGGGATCGGCGAGACCGACCTGGCGACGGTGCTCTACGCGATCCCCGGCACCCTGCTCGGCCTCGCGCTCGTCTACGCGATCGGCGCCCGCGCCGAGGACACGGCCGCAGCCGAGGCGTAAGCACGGCGCTGTCCTGTCCAGCGGTCGCAGGGCGACCACAGGGCAGGACACTGGGCGAAACCCGCCCGGTGAGCGCGTGCTCGCCGCGTGCCCGCGCGGGAGGGGGAGAGTTCCGTCCTCGGTGCTGCTTAGCGTGGCAGCGTGCCGGAAACC
>JBOGZD010000107.1:0-9681 GCA_050697155.1 Solirubrobacterales bacterium
TCGCGCCGTTCTTCAGCGCTCAGCGTGATCTCGTAGGCTGCGCTCCTGGGCATCGTCACCGAAGTTCGGCGTCCCGAGCCCAATTCCTCCCGGACTGTCAGACCGAACTTGCGGCCGTGGGTACTAGTGCAGCCTCGGGGATCAGGACCCCGGGTCGAGCTCGAACGCCTCCTCGCCGATCCGCACCTCGTCGCCCGGCTCGAAGCCGGCGCGCTCGAGCGCCGCGATGACCCCGATCTCGCGCAGGCGCTGCTCGAGGTAGCCGAGCGCCTCGGGGTTCTCGAGGTCGTGGCGGGCGACGAGCAGCTCGACCCCGCGGCCGTGGACGCGGAAGGCCTCGCGCTCGCGCTCGACGTCGAAGCCCTGCTCGCCACCGGGGCGGTAGACGATGTGCTCGGCCTCGAACTCGGGCTCGGCGGGGGGCGCGGCCGCCACCGTTTCACGCTGCTCGGGCACCGCCGCGAGGATCGCATCGGCGAGCCGCTCGAGGCCTTCCCCGGTGGCCGAGGAGGCGGCGAGCGCCACGGGCTCGGCGGGATCGTCGGCTGGATCCGCCCCTGTGGCCGGCCGACGCCCGACGTGGTCGCGCAGCGCGCCGAGCAGCTCGGCGGCGCGCTCGGGGGGAGCCAGATCGGCCTTCGAGAGCACGACGATCTCCGGCACCCGGTCGAGGCCGTGCCCGTGCGCAGCGAGCTCTGCGCGGATCGTCTCGTAGGCGCCGACCACGTCGGCCCCGCCCTCCGGGTCCACCGCGACCAGGTGGACGAGGACCCGGCAGCGCTCGACGTGGGCGAGGAACTCGTGCCCGAGCCCGGCACCGGCCGCCGCGCCCTCGATCAGCCCCGGAATGTCGGCGAGCACGAGCTGGCGATCCTCGCGCTCGATCGTTCCCAGCACCGGCTCGACCGTCGTGAACGGATACTCGGCGACCTTGGGAGCGGCCCGCGTGAGCTGGGCGAGCAGCGAGGACTTGCCGGCGTTCGGCAGCCCGATGAGCCCGGCGTCGGCAAGCAGCCGCAGGCGCAGCTCGAGCCACCCCGACTCCCCCTCGAGCCCGCGCTCGGCGAACCGCGGCGTCTGGCGGGTGGAGCTGGCGAAGCGCTTGTTGCCGTGTCCGCCGGTGCCGCCGCGGGCTACGACGGCGCGCTGGCCGGGCTCGACGAGGTCGTAGCGGCGGCCCCCGAGGCCCGCGACCGAGGTGCCGGGCGGGACGAGCACGACCTCATCCTCGCCGCTGGAGCCGTGGCGCTGCTTGCCCTGGCCGTGGCCGCCCCGCCCGGCGCGGTGGTGGGGCGAGAACCGCAGCGAGCCGAGGTCGCGCCGCGAGGGATCGGCGACGAGCACGACGTCGCCGCCGCGCCCGCCGTCACCGCCGTCCGGGCCGCCGCGCGGCACGTGCGCCTCGCGGCGGAAGCTGACGCAGCCGTCGCCCCCGCGGCCGCCCTCGACGAAGACCTTGGCCCTGTCGTGAAACATGGGCCACAACGGTAGAAGGGCGCCCGAGCTTCGGGCGCCGGCCGCTTCGTCACTCGATCAGCGGCTCGCCCGCAGCTCCGTGAACGCGGCGAGCGCCCGCTCGCGGTTGGCTGCGAACCCGTCCGCGGTGGCGAGGCGGCTGAGGGCATCGATCGTCTTGCGCATCTGGTCCAGGTAGTTCTCGCACCCATCGCACTCGGCGAGGTGGGCGTCGATCTCCACCTTCGTGGCAGGGTCCACCTTGCCCTCGATCAGGTCGGTGACGATCTCGGTGAACTCCTTGCAGGTCATCTCATCGGCGCCGTGTCCCTGCTCATGGCGCGACCTCGGCTTGCTCGGTATCGAAGTGACGCTCCAGCGCCGCCCGCACCTTGGAGCGCGCCCTGTGCAGGAGCACTCGTTGATTGGTCTCGGTGAGGCCGAGCGCGTTACTGGTCTCGACCGCCGACCACCCCTGGATGTCGCGCAGCGTGATCACCTGCCGCTGGCGGGGCGGCAGGTCCCGGATCGCCTCCAGCAGCACCCGGCGGGAGGCGTCCGCTGCCAACGTCTCCTCCGCCGAGGCCCACTCGGCCGGTGGGCGCGCCCAGTGGCCGGGGTTCTCGCCCCGCCGCCCCTGGAAGCGCTCGGGATCGACCGCCGGCTCGTCCCGCCCCTCCTCGGCGCGGCGGCGAAAGTACGCGAACGGCAGCGTGCGGCGCTCGCGCTGCCCCTTGGTGCGGGCGTTGTTGAGCAGGATCTGGAAGATCCAGGTGCGCAGCGCCGAGCGCCCCTCGAACCGGTCGATCCCGTTGATCACACCCACCCAGGTGTCCTGGACCACCTCGTCGGCGACCGCGCGACTCGGGACGTGGGTGACCGCGACCCGCGTCAGCGCCGGGGTCGGCTCCTCGACCAGGCCGCGAAAGGCCTCCGCATCGCCCCTGCGCAGCGCCTCGACCAGCGCCGTGTCGGCCGCGGCCGTGGAATTGCTCATCTCGGGCGATCCTATGCGGGCGAGGCGCTATCGTGCCGCTGCACAGGCCCGGAGGGGCGGGATGCCCGCCGGAACGGCAGTTGAGGAAAGGAGTCCTGATGCGAAAGCTGCTCTCGCTCGCCCTGGCCGCGACCGTGGCGCTGACAATTGCGGTCCCGGTGGCCGCGGCCGACCCCGGTTCGGGGGAGGGAAAGACGGTCCGGGTGATGACCCGCAACCTCTACCTCGGCGCCAACCTCGGGCCTGGGCTGGCCGCGCCCGACCTGCCCTCGTTCGTGGAAGCCAACGGCGGGATCCTGCGCAGCGTCACCGCGACCGACTTTCCACTGCGCTCGCGGGCTCTGGCGGCCGAGATCAGAGAGGAGAAGCCCGACCTGGTCGGCCTCCAGGAGGTGGCCCTGTGGCGCACCGGTCCGCCGAGCCTGACCCCGGTGCTGACCGGAGTGCCGTCAGCGACCGACGTCCGCTTCGACTTTCTCGAGCTGCTCCTCGATCGGCTCAACACGGGCCCCCGCAACGTCCGCTACGAGGTCGCGGTGGTCCAGGAGGAGTTCGACCTCGAGGCGCCGGCAAACGAGAACGGATTTGCCGGCGATGGCCCGTTCCCGATCGTCAATGCCGAGCTCAACGGCAGGCTGACGATGCGAGACGTGATCCTGGCCAGGCACGGACACGGGGTCAGGGTTCGCAATCCGGCCGGCGACAACTTCGACAACCTGCTCCAGGTGAACGTCGCCGGGGTTCCGCTCTCGATCGAGCGTGGCTGGACCCGGGTGGACGCCAAGGTACGCGGCAGCGGCAAGTTCCGCTTCGTCAACACCCATCTCGAGGCCTTCGACGACGAGACTCAGACGCCGAGCATCCGCCAGCTCCAGGCGCAGGAGCTGGTCACCCCGGGAGGGCCCGCGCAGCACGGCAAGCCACCGGTGATCCTGCTCGGCGACCTGAACTCCGACGACGACACGGTCTCCGTCGACGACCAGAAGGCCTACCGGGTGCTGCTCGACGCGGGCTTCACCGAGCGCAGCACCGACGATCCCCTGAGCTGCTGCTTCGAGGATCCGCTGCTTGTCGGTGGTGACCTCAGCGAGCTCGACCACCAGGTCGACCACGTGATGACCGACGCCGGCGGCGAGGTCGTCCTGCGGGACTCGTCCGTGACCGGGCTCGAGCAATTCGGCGGCCTGTGGCCGTCCGATCACGCGGGCGTGTTCAGCGCCCTCCGCTTTCGCTGATTTTCGGACAACCGTGCTGCTTTGTGGTCGTATAGCGACCACAGGGCAGGACGGTTCCGGAAATTCAGGCCTTTAGTCCGCTTCGACGACCGAGATCGTGCGGCCCTTGTGCCCGGAGCGGAACTCGACCACTCCGGGCCGGGTCGCGAACACGGTGTGGTCCTTGCCGAGGCCGGTGCCGTCGCCGGCGCGGAAACGGGTGCCGCGCTGGCGGACGATGATCTCGCCGCCGTCGACGCGCTGGCCGGCGAACACCTTCACGCCGAGCATCTTCGGGTTCGAGTCGCGGCCGTTGCGGCTCGAGCCGAGTCCCTTCTTGTGCGCCATCTCTAGCTTTCCTTCTTCGTTCGAGTGCTGGAAGTCTTGCTGGTCGAGGCCGATCTTGCGGTGGCCGGCTTCCTTGCGGCCGGCTTCTTCGCCGCAGGCTTCTTCGCCGCGGGCTTCTTCGCCGCGGCCTTCTTGGTCGCCGGCTTCTTGGCAGCCGGCTTCTTCGCTGCCGGCTTCGTCTCCGTGTCGGCGCTCTTGGCGGCCGGCTTGCGGCTCAGCAACCTCACCTCGGTGACCTCGAGCCTGGTGAGCTCCGAGCGATGGCCGGCCCGGCGTCGATAGCCCTTCTTCGGGCGGTACTTGAACACGCGCAGCTTGCGCCCCCGCTCGTGGCCGGCGACGGTCGCCTCGACCTTGACCTTGTCCAGGTCGCCGCGCTCGATGACGACCTTGCCGTCGGAGCGGAACATCACCGGGCGCAGGGTCACCTTGGCGCCCTCATCGGCGCTGAGGCGATCGACGACGAGCGTGGTGCCCGTCTCGGCTCGGTACTGCTTGCCGCCGCTTTCGACTATCGCGTAGGTCTGTGCCATAGGTGACTCGGTCAGTCCTGCTTCGCGGAGCCATCGCCGCTCCGCGCGCTCGAGCTGCCGCCGGCAGCCCGACGGCGCCTGCCGCCTCGGCGGCCGCGGCGCCTTCCGGAGGGGCGTGATTCTACCCGCTCGCCGTCGCCCTTCCCGGCTGCGGGAGCACCGTTTGCATCGAGCATGGAGGCGGTCGCGGCCGAGCGGGCGACGCTCTCGATCCGTACCAGCCGGCGCTCGCCGACGTGGTCGCCGCCGCCGCTGACGCTGACGATGTAGGAGTCGACCCTCGCCACGGCGTCGTCGGCGTTGTACATGTGCGGCTCCTCGATCGTCACCAGCACCTCCTCGCCGACCTGGAACGGCAGCGCCCGCTGCTCGATCTGCTCCCGGGTCCCCGAGTCGACCACCTCGTAGGTGTCGATCGGAAGCGCCTCGCCGCCTTCGAAGTGGAAGTGCTTGCCGGTGTCCTCCTCGAGCGCGGCGAGCCCGCTGCCCTCGGAAACCAGCTCGGCGGCCACCCGTGGGTTGACCCGCACCAGGAACGCCTCGTGCTTGGTCTCCTTCGCGGTCAGCTCGCGCAGGTGTCGCAGCACCTCGATCGCCATCGTCTCCTCGGAGGGCACGACGCCCTCCCCGGCGCACGTCGGGCAGGTGCGGGTGAGGATCTCGCGAACGCCGTCGGTGACGTTCTGGCGCGTCATCTCGACCAGCCCGAGCGGTGACACCTCCATCACGTAGCTCTTGGTCTTGTCGGCGTCGAGCGCCTTCTTCAGCGTCTTCAACACCTGCTCGCGGTTAGCAGAGCGCGCCATGTCGATGAAGTCGATGACGATGATCCCGCCGATGTCGCGCAGGCGCAGCTGGCGAACCACCTCATCGGCGGCCTCGACGTTCACCTTCGTGATCGTGTCCTCGAGCCGCCCGCGTCCGCGCCCGGTGAAGCTGCCGGTGTTGACGTCGATCACCGTCAGCGCCTCGGCGTAGTCGATCATCAGGTAGCCCCCCGAGGGCAGGTCGACGCGGCGCGAGAGCACCTCGTCGAAGGCGCTCGATGCGCCCTCGGCCTCGAGCAGCGGCCGGGGCTTCTCATAGAGCTCGACCAGCTCGACCAGCTCCGGCGCGGTGCGCCTCAGGAAGCTGGTCACCCGGTGGTGCTGCTTCTCGTCGTCGATCACCGCCCCGTCGAACTCCTTGCCGAGCACGTCGCGCAGGACCCGGATCGACAGGTCCGCCTCCTGGAAGACGAGCGACGGCGCCTTCACCTCGTCCGCGCGTCGCTGCATCACCTCGTGCAGCTTGTGCAGGTAGTCGAGGTCGCGCTCGAAATCGGCCTTGCGCGCGCCCTGGGCGGCGGTGCGGACGATCAGCCCGCCCTCGTTGCGGTGCAGCTTCTGGAGCAGCTTGCGCTGCCGGTCGCGCTCGGCGTCGGGCAGCCTGCGCGAGGCCCCGACCCCGGCACCCTGCGGCATGTAGACCAGGTAGCGGCCGGCGATCGACAGCTGCATCGAAAGCCGCGCCCCCTTTGTCTTCAGCGGGTCCTTGACGACCTGGACCAGGACCTCCTGCTTCGGCTTGATCAGCTCGTCGATCCGTCGCCCGCGGCCGCGGCCGCGACGGGGGACCGTGGTCCCGTCCGGGAGCACGATCTCGTCGACGTGCAGGAAGCCGTTTCGCTCCAGGCCGATGTCGACGAACGCGGCCTCCATCCCGGGGAGCACGTTGTCGACCACACCCTTGTAGATGTTGCCGACGATCGACCGCGAGCCGCGGCGCTCGACGTACAGCTCGGCGACCCGCAAGCCGCCTGAGCGACCGTTGTCGTTCTTGTTCTTGGCGCCGCGGCGACCTCCGCCGCGCGCGGCGCCCTTGCCTTCGAGTACCGCCACGCGGGTCTCACCCGCGTCGACGGAGACCAGGATTCTCTTCTTCAGTTAGCTCACCTCAAAGCGTAGGAATTCGTGCCCCGCTTCGAGGTGAGCTGCGCCTGGACGTAGATGCTCTGCAGGAGCCCGAGCGCCAGGAACGTGACGATCACGGACGACCCGCCTGAGCTCATCAACGGCAGGGGGATGCCGGTGATCGGCATGATCCCCACGTTCATGCCCACGTTCACGAAGACGTGGAACATCAGCATGGCGGCGATTCCGCCGGCGATCATGCTGCCGTACAAGTTCTTCGAGAGAGTCATGATGCGCAGCGCCCTCCAGATCAGCAGGGCGTAGAGACAAAGTAGGAACGCGGCTCCGACGAAGCCGAAACGCTCGCCGACGACGGCGAAGATGAAATCCGTGTGTCGCTCCGGCAGGAAGCCCTCTTGCGTTTGTGTGGCGTCATCGCCGCGTCCCGTCTTACCGCCCGAGCCTACGGCGATCAGCGCCTGGTTGATTTGGTAACTGGAGTCGGCGGGATCGTCGCTCGGGTGCAGGAAGGCCGTGAGGCGTTCCTGCTGGTAGTCCTTAAGGATAGGGGCACCGACGGCGGGTGCGACCACGAGCACGATCGCGACCACCGCCGCGACGCCCGCGCCGAGCACGGCGAAGTGCTGCCAACGCACCCCGGCGACGAACAGGACCGCGAGCGTGACCACCCCGTAGACGGACCCGGTGCCGAGGTCGGGCTGCAGGAACACGAGCACCACCGGGGCCGCGCCGAGCAGCAGGATCCGGGTCGTCCGCTGGCGCTCGGACTCGCGCCGGGCGCGGTCGATCACGAACGCGGCGAGCGCGACGATCAGCAGCACCTTGCCGAGCTCCGACGGCTGGAAGGTGAAGAAGGGCAGCTCGATCCAGCGCCGCGAGCCGCGCGTCGCCTCGGCGAAGACGAAGACGAGGCAGATCGCGGCGATCATCGCCGTGTAGATCCCGACCCGAAGCTCGCGGAAACGCGAGTAGTCGACCCTCGCGACGGCGAGCATCAGCGCGATTCCGACCACCGCGTAGATCGCCTGGCGGACGACGTAGTAGTAGGGGTTGCCCGGCACGTCCTCCTGGGTGGCGACCCCGAGCGTGTAGATGCTGAACGCGATCAGGCCGACGCCCGCCGCCAGCAGCACGACGTCGAGGTGGAGCACGCCGCTGCGCTCGAGCAGCGTCGAGCGCGGCTTCTCGAACGGGCGGGGACGCGGGATCGCCTCCATCACTCGTACACCGCCACGTCGCCCGAGACGTCCTCGATCTTGCGCTCGTTCACGTTCAACAGCTCCGTCAGGATTCGCGAGGCCGCGGGAGCCGCGGTGTCGGCGCCGAAGCCGCCCTCCTCGATCGTCACCGCGACGACGTACTTCGGGTCGGGGTAGGGAGCGAGCGCCACGTACCAGGACTGGTCGAGGTTCGGCGGGCGCTCGGCGGTCCCGGTCTTGCCGGCGACCTCGACCGGAAAGCCTCCGAACACGTTGTACGACGTCCCGCCCGGCTCCATCGCCGCCGCGTTGAGACCGTCCATGATCGCCCGCTGCCACTCCGGGTCGATGTCGAGCGTCCGCCTCGCCGCCGGCTCGATCTCCTGGATCACCCGGCCGGCGGGGTCCTCGACCCGCAGCCCCACGTGCGGGCGCACGACCTCGCCGCCGTTGGCGATCGCTGCGTAGGCGACCGCCATCTGCAGCGGGTTGGCCTGAAGGTCGCCCTGGCCGACGGCGAGGTTGACGTTGTCGCCCACCGACCACGGGCGGTCGGTGACCTCGCCCTCCTCGATGCAGACCTCCTCGCCGCAGGGCGAGTCGGGTTCGGTGTTGCGCTCGAAGTTCTCGTTTCGATAGTCGGGGGTCGGGACCCGGCCGGCGAGCTCGCCGCCGACGTCGAGCCCGGTCGGGGCGCCGAGCCCGAGCTGCTGCGCCCAGGTCTGGATCGCGGTCGCCTGGTTGTCGTCGTTTAGGTCGCGACCGAGGGTGTAGAAGAAGACGTCGGAGGAGACTTGGAGCGCCTGTGGCAGCGCGACGGTGCCGTGGGCCACGTCGCCTGCGTTGCGGAAGGTCTCGTCGCCGATCCGGATCGAGCCCGGGTCGTTGATCGACGTCGCGGGTGTGATCAGCCCGTCATCGAGCGCCGCCACCGCGGTGATCGGCTTGAAGGTCGAGCCGGTCGGATAAAGGCCCTGGGTGGCGCGGTTGGCGATCGGGGCACTGGTCGCGTCGGAGGTGAGCTGCTCGTACTGCCACTGCGGGACCACCGGCTGGGCGAAGATCGAGGGGTCGTAGGTCGGGTTGGAGCCCATCCCGACGATCTCGCCGTTGTTGACGTTCATCGCCACGAATCCGCCCGGGTTGCCCACCGACGCCACCGCCGACTCGCCCGCCGCCTGGACGTCGGAGTCGATCGTCAGCCGCAGGTCGTTACCCGAGATCGGCTCGCGGACGCTGAGCCTGCCGCCGGTCGGCCGCCCGGTGGCGTCGACCTTGACCCGGCTGCCCCCATTGACCCCGCGCAGGAGGCTGTCGTAGGTGTACTCGACACCCTCCTTGCCGACGAAGTCGCCAGGCTCGAGGCTCTCGTAGCGCGGGTCGTCGAGCTCCTCGGGCGAGACCTCGCGCACGTAGCCGAGCAGGTGTGCCGAAAGCGTGCCCTGCGGGTAGCGGCGCACGTAGACGCGCTCGACGCTGATCCCCGGGAAGCGCGCCTGGTTCTCGCGCAGGAAGTAGACGAGCTCGTATGGGACGTCGCGCCGCAGCGTCACCGGGCTCGAGGGCAGCTCGCGGGTCTGGCGGCGGATCTCCAGCCGGATCCGCTTCGGCGACATCGAGGCAACCTCGCCGAGGCGGTCCAACAGGCGGGCGCGCCGCTCGCCGCTCGGCGGCAGCTCGGTCTCCTTGACCTGCAGCGCTAGCGCGGTCCGGTTGGTGACCAGGGGCCTGCCGTCGCGGTCGAGAACCGCGCCGCGGGGCGCCCGGACGGTGAGCTCGCGCACCTGGTTGTTCTGCGCCTCGGCCAGGTAGCGGTCGCCGGAGAGCACCTCCAGGTACCAGAGGCGCAGGAAGATGATCGTGAACATCACCAGCGCCACCCCGCCGAACACCGCAACCCGAAGCGCGAGCTGCGCGGGCACGGCCGGCTGGCGCGAGTCGCCGCCGAGGTACATCAGGCCCTCCCCTCGCCGACGCGAACCCGGCGACGTGGCGCCGCCGCTCGCGCCGCCCGCCCGGCCC
>JBOGZD010000108.1:0-9602 GCA_050697155.1 Solirubrobacterales bacterium
CTCGCAGCCGCATCTGGCAGCCCGGGCAGAAGTAGGTCGAGCGCCCCGACACCACCACCCGACGGATCGTCTCCCCGCAGCGCGGGCACGCCTCACCCTCGCGGGTGTGGACGAGGAACTCGTCCTGCATCGAGCCGCGCTCGCCGCGCAGGTCGCGGTAGTCGTCGATCGACGAGCCGCGCATCTCCAGTGCCAGCTCGAGCGCCCCGACGATCCCCTCGCGAAGCGCCTCGCAGTGCTCGTGCTTCATCGACCCCGCGGGCGAGAGCGGGTGCAGGCGGGCGCGCCAGAGCGCCTCGTCGGCGTAGATGTTCCCGATCCCGGCGATCCCGGCCTGGTTGAGCAGAAACGACTTCAGCGGCGCGCGCCGCCCCGCCGCCAGGGTGCACAGCCCCTCGGCGGTGAGCTCATCCGACAGCGGCTCGAATCCGAGCCGGGCGGCGAAGTAGGCCTCGATCTCGCCCTCGCCGAGGACGACCGCGTGACCGAAGCGGCGCGCGTCGATGAACAGCAGCTCGGCGCCGTCGTCGAGGAGAATCCGCGAACGCAGGTAGCGCACGTCGGCGCTGCCCTCATACAGGCGCGGCCCGCCGAGGCGCTCGGTCTCCATCAGGTCGGCGACCGAGTCCGACTGAGGCGGACGCAGCAGCAGGTTGCCGGTCATCCGCAGGTGCATGACCAGCGCGGCGCCGTCATCGAGGCGCACGATCAGGTACTTGCCGCGCCGCTCGACCGCCTCGATCCGCCGGCCGGCAAGGGCGGCCTCGACCTCGGGCGGAGCCACCGGCCGCGTCCAGCGCTCGTCGAGCACCTCGGCCCGCTCGATCGTCCGCCCGACGACCGCGGGCTCGAGCTGGCGGCGGACGGTCTCCACCTCGGGCAGCTCGGGCATGCCCTGATTGTGGCGGAGCCCGTCGCGCGCTACGCGTTGGCGCGCGGGTGGGCCTTGAAATAGACCTCCTTGATTCGCTCCCGCGAAAGGTGCGTGTAGAGCTGGGTCGTCGAGACGTCGGCGTGGCCGAGCATCTCCTGGACCGAGCGCAGGTCACAGCCGCCCGACAGCAGGTGGGTGGCGAAGCTGTGGCGCAGCGTGTGCGGGCTCATCTTGCCGTCGAGCCCGACCGCCTTGGCGTGGCGTTGGATGATCTTGTAGAGGCCCTGCCGGGTCAGCGCCCCGCCGCGGAAGTTGACGAACAGCCGCCGCTCGGCCCGCTCGCCGACCAGCTCCGGCCGCCCGCTGCGCAGGTAGCGGGTCAGCGCCGCGGCGGCCTCGCGCCCGATCGGCACGATGCGCTCCTTCGACCCCTTGCCGTGCGGGCGGACGAACCCCCGCCGAAGGTCGGCGTCGCCGACGTCGAGGCCGATCGCCTCCGAGGCACGCAGCCCGCACCCGTACATCACCTCGAGCAGCGCCCGATCGCGCACGGCGATCGGATCCATGCCGCGCGCGCTCTCGAGCAGCTTGGTCACCTCCGCGTGGCTGAGCACGTGCGGCAGCTTGCGCGCCTTCTGCGGCGGGGTCAGCAGCGCGGTCGGGTCGTCGGCGACCAGCTCCTCGCGGCGCAGGTGGCGGTAGAAGGAGCGCAGGCACGCGGTCTTGCGACTGATCGTCGCGGGCGAGCACGGCGGCCGCCCACCGTCCCCGTTCTCGTCGGGGACCGAGCCGGTGGCAAGGTCGGCGAGGAAGTCGGCGACGTCGGCGCGCTCGACCTCGGTCGCGCTGCGCGAACGTCCGGTGAGGAAGGCGCCGAACTGGAGCAGGTCGGTGCGGTAGGCGTCGAGCGTGTTGCGCGCCAGCCCGCGCTCGAACTCCAGGTAGGCCAGGAAGTCGAGCACCAGCGCCTCGAACCGCGCGTCGGCGCGGCGCTCGGCAGGCTTCTCGACGGCGACGGCCACGGCCGGGGTTTCTCCCGCGCTCGTGCGACCCCTGCCGGTGCAACGGGGCTACCGCATCAGCTGGCGAAAGAGCAGCATCCCGATCAGCGACTTCGCGTCATCGCACTCCTCGATCGCGCGGTCGAGCTCGTCGAGCGGCCAGGGCGCCACCTCGATCCGCTCCGCCGGATCGGGGCGGTGCTCGACCCAGCGCAGCCCGGTCGCCAGGTAGACGATCACCTGCTCCTCGAGGATCCCGGGACTGGTGTAGAAGCGCTTCAGCTCCTCCCAGCTCTCGGCGGCGAGGCCGACCTCCTCGGCGAGCTCCCGCTGCGCGCACTCCAGCGGGCCCTCGCCGGGCACGTCGAGCTTTCCGGCGGGAAGCTCGAGCGTCACCTCCTCGCCGACCGCCTCGCGCGGCTGGCGGACCAGGTAGATGTGCACGTCGTCGTGGGCGATCACGGCGACCGCTCCCGGATGGCTGACCACCTGGCGCTCGGCCTCGGTGCCGTCGTCGTGGCGGAACCGGTCCATCCTCACCGAGGCGATCGGCCCCTCGTAGACGGTCCGCGACCCAATCCGCTCCACGATCAGCCGCCCTCCGCCGCCGCTGCGAGCGCTCCGCCGGCCGCCAGCGGCGCGGCGAAGAACAGCGGGTCCTGGTCGATCGAGCGGCCCATCGTCCGCGAGGGCAGGTCGGTGGCGGTGTAGCCGTCGAGGTCGATCCGCTCGACCGCGATGTCGTGGCGCCCGCGGCAGATCTCGATCAGGTCGTCGAGCGCCGCCTGCGCCGAGCCTCCCTCGGGCGCCTCGACGTCGAGCAGTGGCCAGCCCTCGAGCTCCGCCTCGGGCACCGGCACCCTCACCGCGCCGAGCAGCAACTCGAGCACGGCGGCGCTGTGATGGCTGAGGCCACGGTGGCGCGGGCGGGGATCGGAACTCGAAAGGCGCGGAGATAGCAGCGTCGGCAGGCCGAGCGCGAGCGCGGCGTGGGCGGCATCGAGCGCCGCCATCCCGCCGTGGCCGAAGCGCGACGTTGATCCGAGGATCCCGGGGCCGGGGCCGACGATCGCCGCCTCCCAGCCCAGCCGCCGGGCCGCGGCATCGAGAGCGCCGGGGATGCTGATCGCCTCCAGCTCGCCGCCGTAGGCCGGGGCCGCGGTGACATGCCCGGCGAGCAGGCCCCGCTCGCGCAGCTCGGGGACGTCTCGTGAGAGCCCCCCGGGGAGCGCGCCGCCGCCGCCCTGGACGAAGCCGACCCGCAGCCCGGGTCGCGCCAGCGCCGCCGCCCATGCCGCCGGCGCCAGGTGCCCGTGGACGGGGATCACCAGCGACGGCAGGGTGAGCGGCTCGGGGGCGTCCTCCCGCGCGCCGCCCTCAGCCGGGACCGGGACCTCGACCGGCTCGACCGGGTGCTGGAGCGAGGTGTAGTTGAGCTTGATCACGTGCTTTTCGGCGGCGCCGGGCGCCGCCAGGCCGCGCGAGAGATTGACGTGGACGACGTCGAACCCGCCCGAGCCAAGCCCCATGTCCTGCGCCTCGGTGTTGACGATCACTTCGTCGCCGGCGGCGACCTCACCGACCATGCCGCCGTCTGCCCACGCCCGGCGCTCCTCCCCCTCCACCGAGACCGTCAGCGGATCGACCGCCACCACCGTGCCGCGCCGCAGCTTCAGCATCATCCCTCCCGCGCCGCGAGCTCGGCGATCGCCTCGCAGACGTCGAGCATCTCGACCAGCCGCTGGGCGGCGACGCTTTCCTGGGCGGTGTGGTTGGCCTCGGTGCCGTTGGCGAGCAGGACGCATTCGAAGCCGCGCGCGATCAGCGCGTTGGCGTCGCTGCCGCCGCCGGTGGCGATCTCGGTCGGCTCATGCCCGCAGCGCTCCAGCGCCTCGCGGGCGATCCGCACCGGCGCCGCGCTCGACGACAGCCGGTAGGCGCGAAAGATCTCGGTCAGGTCGATGTCCACGTCGCACCGGTGCTCGCTCGCGGCCCACGTGCAGGCGTCGACCATCGCCGAAATCGCGTTCGCCGCGCGCGCGTCGTCGAGCGAGCGCGCCTCGCAGTCGATCAGGCAGCGTCCGGCGACCACGTTGGTCGCCGTCCCGCCTGAGATCACGCCGACGTTCGCCGTCGTGTCGGGGTCGAGCCGGCCGAGCTGCATCACCTCGATCGCCGCCGCCGCGGCCTCGATCGCCGAGTGGCCCTCCTCGGGCCTGATGCCCGCATGCGCCTCGGAGCCCTCGAACTCGGCGAGCAGGCGCTGGTAGGTGGGTGCGGCGGTGATCACCTCGCCGATCGGGCTCGCGTGGTCGAGCACGAACCCGAACGATGACCGAAGCGCGCCCGTCTCCAACTCCTTGGCGCCCCGCAGCCCGTCCTCCTCGGCGACGGTGAACACGAGCTCG
The DNA here is from genome assembly GCA_050697155.1 of Solirubrobacterales bacterium. Lineage (GTDB taxonomy): Bacteria > Actinomycetota > Thermoleophilia > Solirubrobacterales > 70-9 > JBOGZD01. The sequence continues at coordinate 4,284 of JBOGZD010000108.1, forward strand.
AGCCCGGCCGCCGCCGGACTGGCGACATGACGCGCCGCGAGCTCGATCAGGACCGCGACCGCCGCCTTGTCGTCGGCGCCGAGGATCGTCTCGCCGCGGCTGCGAAAGACGCCGTCGGCGTGCTCGACCTCGATCGGAGCGTCGTGCGGCACCGTGTCGAGATGCGCGCAGAGCATCGCCCACGCGTCTCCGGCCCCCGGGACCCGCGCGATCAGGTTGCCGGCTCCGGCGCGCGCCGGCCCAGCGGCCCCGTCCTCGCTCACCTCGACCCCCAGCTCGCGCAGCTCGGCGAGCACCGCGTCGGCGACCTCGCGCTCGGAGCCGGTCGGGCTCGCGATCTCGCAGAGGCGGGCGAACCGGTCGAAGAGCTGCTCGCTGCCCACGGAGCGCACAGGCTATGCGGGGCCGGGCGAATGTGCCGAAATAGATGCCGGCGCGGCCGGCCCGCTGCTAGGCTCGCGACCGCATAGCGCGCCCAGGGGGTTGGGCGCGCAGTCCTCAACCACTCAGGGCAACCACTACAGCCGAGTCGCGCTTCGGGCCAAGAAGAAGAAGGTCGCGAAGGGCACCTATGCGGTCCCGCCGCAGGCGGTCGGCCAGGCTCAGCTGAAGCTGAACAAGAAGGGCAAGCGCCTGTTCAAGCAGAAGAGCAAGGCAAAGGGCAAGCTGACGATCACCAACACGGTCAACGGCGCGTCCACGACGACCAAGCTCAAGCTGAAGAAGCAGAAGCGCGGACGCGGTTAGACAACCGGCTGCCGGGGCGACGACTCTGACGTCCGTCGCCTCCGGCTCGGCCGGCGCCCCGGGCGGAGATCCCTCCGGCCGGGGCGCTCTGTCGTTGTTTCGCGGACGGCCCTACCTGGCGAGGACCACGTGGGTGAGGCCGTTGATCCCGGCGTCGTCGCCGCCGAGCAGCGGTTCGACGCGCTCTGCCACGGTCGTCCGGACGCGGTCCTGTTCCTCGCCCGGGAGGCCGTTCACCACCTCGGCGATCGGGGCCGCGAGCTTCAGCGTCTTCTCCCAGTGCTCGGCCGTGTCCGGGTAGCCCCACGTGACCGGCAGCTGCTCGATGCTCGGCTCGTCGAAGCCGGCGCCCGTGACCAGCTCGCGGATGCGGTTCGGGTCGCCCATGCCGAAGATCCCCGGCGCGCCGGGCTCGGGAGGGTCCATGTGTCCGAGTTCGACCAGCACCAGCCCCGGAAGGAACGCCCACAGGTTCTTGTCCGGTGTCGCCCAGACGGCGAACGAGGCCCGGCCTCCTTCGCGGAGCACGCGGCGAGTCTCCGCCAGCGCCGCGGCGGGATCGGCCATCAGCATGTAGCCAAAGCGACAGACGACCCCATCGACGCTCGAGTCGTCGAGATCCATCCGCTCGGCGTCCAGCACCCGGTATTCGACGTTCTCGAGCCCGAGCTCCTCCCCCCGGCGGCGCGCGACCTCGACCATCCCCGGCGCGAAGTCCGTGGAGATCACCCGTCCGTGCTCGCCGACACGCTCGGCGACCGCGAAGCCGGTCTGGCCCGTTCCGGCGGCCAGCTCCAGGATCGTCTCGCCCGGCTGAGGATCGAGGCTCTCGATCAGCGCGTCGGAGACCGGCCGCGTCTTCGACCACAGGAACTCGCGCTCCTCGTCCCAGTTCCCGGCGAACCGGTCCCAGGACGCGAGCGATTCCTGCCGGTACTGCTCGACGTCCACGAGGGCAGCCTATAGGCTCGTCGCGAGCACATGGAGTCGACCGCGCTCCCACGGGTTCCGACGCTGACCATGCGTCTGCAGCTCGGCCTCATCGGGCTGCTGCTGCTCGCCGCGGCGCTGGCGTGGGCGCTGACCGACGGACGCATGCAGGGGATGGACGCGGGCCCGGGGACGGACCTCGGCGCGCTCGGTTGGTTCGTCGGCGTCTGGGTCGTGATGATGGCCGCGATGATGTTCCCCTCGATCGCGCCGATGGTGGTGATGTACGCGCGCGTACAGCGCGGGAAGCGGGAGCGCGGCGACGCGACGCCGGCCGGGGCGACGGGGCTGTTCATCGCCGGGTACCTGGTCGCCTGGGCGTTGGCGGGTCTGCTGGGCTACGCGATCTTCGACGTCGGCGTCTCGCTCGATCTCGGGTTCCTCGCCTGGGACATGGCGGGGCGCTATGTGGCCGCCGGCGTGATCCTCGGGGCGGCCGTCTACCAGCTGACCGCGCTGAAGGACGTCTGCCTGCGCAAGTGCCGGAATCCGCTGATGTTCCTGCTCCACGCCTGGCGGCCGGGGCGCGCCGGCGCCCTGCGGATGGGGATCGAGCACGGCGCCTGGTGCGTCGGCTGCTGCTGGGCGCTGATGGCGGCGGTGTTCGCGCTCGGGGTGATGAGCATCGGCTGGATGGCGCTGATCGCCGCGTTCATCGCCACCGAGAAGCTGCTGCCGTGGAAGGCCGTCGCTAACCGCGGTATCGCGGTGGCGCTGGTCGTGCTCGCGATCTCGGTCGCGGCCGCCCCCGGGGACGTGCCCGGGCTCACCCTCCCCGATTCGCCGCAGGCCGAACGCGCAATGGAGGCGATGGGGATGGAGGGTGAAGCGATGGAGCCGTCGGGGACCACGTCCGGCGGCGAGTCGATGGGCGAGATGGAGGACGGCCCCTAGAACGCCTGCTCGCTCGACCACTCGAACGGGATGTGCTTGCTCGAGCGGCCGGAGTAGTCGTGGCTGAGGCCGAAGGCATCGGCCTTTTGGGTGGAGGCGATCCCGTATGTGGCCGGACCCTGGCCGGGGCCGACCTCGCTGCCGGGCGGGTTGTGCACCGCGAGGCGCTCGCCCGGCTTGCTGGTCGGCCCGGTGAGCAGCTCCGCGCCCCCTTCCGCCTTGCCCGGCACGTCGAGCCGCCATGAACCCAGGTCTTCGTCGATCTCGAGCTCGATCGGGGCGAACTCGAGCCCGAGCATGTTGCCGACCACGTTCTCGGCGAACAGCTGTGGCCATCCGCCGACCTCGCCGCCAAAGATCGTCTGGAACGCCTGGCGCTGATCGTCGTCGGCCCGCTCGTCGATGATCATCCCCATGTCAGCCCGTACGTCCTCGTCCCAGATGTTCCCCCGGAGTCAAGCGTTCAGGCTTCGTTGGACCAGTCGATCGGGTTGAGCTGGCCGTAGGTGCCTTCGAGCGTGAACTCGAGCGGCGCCTCGCCGGCGACGCGGGCGTGGACGGTGTTACCGATCTCGGCCTGCTTGTACTCGAACCCGTCGGGGAGGTCGATCCGCGCCCGGTGCTCGTCCCCGGTCACCGGGTTCTTGATCGGCTCGACCGTGCTCTGCGCGAAGTCACCGACCTTGATCGACGCGATCCGGCGCTCGCGGTCGGTCTCGATCTCGATCGGGGCGGTCAACGGATCGCGCACGTGCGGCAGCACCGAGGCGAAGATCTCGAAGTAGCCACCGCCGTGGTCTCCGCTGACCAGCTTCTCGACCGCCTCGCGTTGCTCTGCCGACGCCGCCTCGTCGACGACCAGCTGGATGGTCCCGTCGCCTTCGTGGATCGCCCCCGGCCAGGAGACGATCGAGGCCCAGCGCACGCCTGCGAGGTCGGTATCGCCGAAGCTTCCCTCACGAACCTCGTAGGCGATCAGCGCATGGCAGTTGCCGTGTGTCGGATTGCCGTTGAACTGACAGGGACAGCCCCAGGAGCAGTTGCAGTTCCCGACCTCCTCGCCCACGATCCGCCACGCCGTCTTGCCGTTCGAAGCCATCGGCTACCTCCATGGTCGAGAGCGACCACTCTACGCCGACCGGGAGCCCTGCGTCAACCGGGCGGCCGCGGTTCGCCCACCAGTTCCTCGACGACCGCCGCCGCCGAGTGCGGCGTTCCCGCCGCCCGCAGGCCTTCGCCCAGGCGCAGCGCACGCTCGCGCGCTCCCTGGTCTCTGAGCATCCGCCGGACCGCGCCGCGGATCGACTCAGCGGTCGGCCGCCACACCGCCATCCCCGCCCCAAGCGCCTCAATCCGCCGGGCCATCCGCGGCTGGTCGGCCGCCTGGGGTAGGCAGACCATCGGGACGCCGGCGAGCAGCGCCTCCTGCGTCGAGTTGATCCCAGTGTGGGTGACGAAGACCGCGGCGCGGCGGAGGATCGCCCCCGGCGCCACCTCGCGCCGAACCGTGGCGTTGGGCGGGATCGCGCCCAGCGCCCGCCGGTCGGTCCGCTCGCCGATCTTCAGCACCACATGCACGGCCTCGCCGGCCAGCGCGCGGAGGATCTCCCGGTAGAGCCCGGGACGGTTCGTGTAGACCGTCCCCAGCGAGCAGTAGACGATCGGCCGATCGACCAGGCCCTCGAGCGCCGGCTCCCGCTCCGCCGCATCCCCCTCGACGAGCGGCCCAACGAAGCGGAAGCTGGCGTCGAAGCGATCGGCGTATGGGTGGAGCTCGCGCGACATGTAAATCAGCGTCCGGTCAGCCGGGTTGCGGAGCAAGGTCCGCGGCCCACCGAGGCGCATGCGGTGGTGCTTGGCGACGGTGAGGTTGGCGCGCACGATCGCCCGCGCCGCGTGGATCCGCGGGATCGCCTCGCCGGCAAGGTCGACCAGCGCACGGGCCCTGGGAGGCCCCGGCGGCATCGCCAGGGCGGAGGTGGAGCAGACGGTGGGCAGGCCGAGGCGATGCGCCGCCACCCGTCCCCAGGCGGCGATCGAGTCGTAGACGAGGACGTCGACCTCGCCGAGGCGCGGGTCACCGAGTAGGCGCGTCGCGAGCGGGGGCGTCACGGCAGCGATCCTGGCGGCGACTAGCGCGGAGCTCGCCGGCGGGTCGCCGCGCGGACGCTCGGAGCCCAGCTCAAGGACCTCGAGCTCCGGCGCCTCGGCGAGCCCTTGGGACGCGCCGGGGACCCAGGCGATCACCCGATGCCCGCGCTCGGCCAGCGCGCGAGCGACGGCTCGCGGTGAGCGGATGTGCCCCCACCCCGTCATGTGGACGAAGCCGATGGTCGCCACGCCTATGCGCCTTCAGCGACTCAGGACTCGCGGTGGACTCGGATCTCCTCGGGCTCGGCGGCCTCCTCGACATCGGCCTCCTCGGCGACCTGGCCCTCGCCGCGCTCGGCGGACCTCCGCGCAGCGGCGCCGACGAACTCGCGGAACAGCGGTTCCGGGCGCGTCGGGCGCGAGTTGAACTCGGGGTGGAACTGCGAGGCGACGAAGAACGGGTGGTCGGAGAGCTCGATCACCTCGACCAGGCGCTCGTCCGGCGATGTGCCGCCCGCGACCAGGCCCTCGTCCTCGAGCCGGCGGCGGAGCATGTTGTTGACCTCGTAGCGATGGCGGTGGCGCTTGTAGATCACC
>JBOGZD010000109.1:0-9553 GCA_050697155.1 Solirubrobacterales bacterium
GGCCCGGGGTCTGCGCCGACCGCCGCCCCGAGGCGGCGCGCGCCCTGGCGACCGAGCTCGGCTGGCGCGACGGGCCGCTCGCCGACGCGCTCGCCCAGGACGTGGTGGTCACCGTCACCCCCGGCGATCGGCCGGTGGTCGGCGAGGGCGACCTGCGCGCCGGACAGCACCTCGCTGCCCTTGGCGCCGACGCGCACGGCAAGGCCGAGGTGGAGCCGGAGGCGCTGGAGCGCTGCGCGCTGTTCTGCGATGACTGGGGCCAGGCGGCGGCCGGGGGCGAGCTGTCCGGCGCGGTCGACGCGGGCCGGGTCCGGCGCGAGGACGTGACCCCGATCGGCGGGGTCCTCCTCGGCCACGCCCCCGGACGTCGCTCGGCGGATGAGGTCACCCTGTTCGACTCGACCGGGCTCGCGATCCAGGACCTCGCGATCGCCGCGGCGGTGCTCGGCGCCTGGCGGGCCGGGGCGGTGGACGCGCCAACCGTCGCCCTCTGACCGCGGCCTTCCGGATCCTGTCCCGCTTGGCATCGGAACCATCGCATCCCACGGCCGCGCCTTCTAGGCTTGCAAGCCGAGAGGATCGAAGGGGTTGGGAGTGCGAGCCGCAAATCGGGCGCGCCGGCGGGCCAGGGTCGCCGCGTTCGTCTGCCTGGTCGTGCTCGGGATCGGCAGCTCACAGGCGGGCGCCGGCGGCTTGCAGGTCGAGAGCCCGGCCGCGCCGGAGGGAGGGTTCGCCGATGCGCTCTCCGAGGCGCTCGACCAGGTCGCCGGTGCGGAGGGCGAGGGGCCGGGGGCCTGCCCGAAGGTGCTGGCGGAGCTCGGGCTTTGCAAGCGGCCCGACCACGGCCACGGGCCGCAGGAGGACTTCACGCCGTATGACGGCAAACGGAAGCGATCGCCGCGCGATTGGCACGCGCACGATCATGTGCGCGGACACGCGCATGACCACGACCACGGCGCCGAGCGGCGGGGTGCGGCCGGTGCGCCGGCGAGCGGCGAGACGCTCGGGAAGACGACGCTCGAGCAGACGATCGAGGGCACCGGCGATCCCAGCGACGGGTTCCAGACCCTGCGTCTGGCGCCGGGCGAGGGGCGGATCGTCCGCGAGGACCTCGCCGAAGCGAAGCAGGGCCGCGCGGAGCGGCGGGTCTCGCTGCTGTACGCGGGCCAGACGACGGACTGGCAGCTCGTCGACGAGGAGTCGCCGGCGCGGGTCGAGTTCCTCGACATCGCCGCCAACCCGCCGCTGCCGAGCGCGGTCAGCGCCGCCTGGCGCCCGCAGGAGGCGCTCGGCGCCTTCGCCGTAGACGAGTCGATTCGGCAGCTGAACGAGTTCGTCGACCGCAGCCCGGTCACACATCGCGGCGGCAGGCGGGCGGAGATGGAGATGGCCTTGATGACCGGCGACCAGGCCGACAACCAGCAGCTCAACGAGACCGAGTGGGTGCTGCGGCTGCTCGAGGGCGGCACCCTCGACCCCAACAGCGGCACCGACCCCTCCGCCTGTCCGCCGGGTCAGCAGCCGAGCGGCCAGACCGCCGACCCGGCGCTCTACGCCGGGGTCCAGGACTACGACGACTACGCCGAGGGCCTTCAGTTCTACGACCCCGACCAGCCGGCGGGCCCGAAGTACTCCGACTGGCCCAGGTATCCGGGCCTCATGGACCGAGCCCAGGTGGCGTTCCAGGCGCGGGGCCTGGACGTCCCCACCTACGTCGCGGTCGGCAACCACGACCAGCTCGCGCAGGGCAACGAGAAGGCGCTGCTGCCGTTCGAGCTGGTCGCCGTCGGCTGCATCAAGCCGATGGTCCCGGTCGCCGACCTGACCGAGGTCGCCGACGTGCTCGACCCGGAGTACCTGGCCGAGCTCGCGCAGTCGAACCCCTCGCAGGTGATGTTCGTGCCGCCCGACGACCGGCGCCAGTACGTCGACAAGCGCCAGTACAAGCAGATCTTCCTCGACGGCGAGCAGCCGGACGGCTACGGGTTCGGGCTCGTTGACCAGGCCGAGCTCGAGGCATCGAACGGGGCGGCCGCCTACTACGCGTGGACGCATCGTGGCATCCGGATGATCGGCCTCGACACCCTGTGCGAGGGCGGCGTCGTCGGCCCGGCCTCGAACGGCAACCTCGACGACCCCCAGTACCGGTGGCTGGAGCGCGAGCTCGAGGGTGCCACCGAGCGCGACCAGCTCGTCGTCGTCTTCGGCCACCACCCGATCCGCAGCCTGGACTGCAACATCCCCGACGAGACGCCGCCGCCGTGCACGATCGAGGGTGAGTTCGGCCACGACCTCAACCCGGGCTGCGACGTCGACCCGCGCAGCTCGCAGCCGATCCACGACGGCGCCAGCCTGACCGCGCTCTTCCACCGCTTCCCGCACGTGATCGCCTACGTCGCCGGCCACACCCACGAGCACGCGCTCTCCGGCTTCGATCGGGAGGAGGGCGGATCGGGGGACTTCTGGGGAATCGAGACCGCGTCACTGATCGACTGGCCGCCCCAGAACCGCCTGATCGAGCTGATGGACAACTGCGACGGGACACTGTCGATCTTCGGCACCACCCTCGACGGCGCCGCCCCCGCGACGGCGGCGGGCTCGGGGGCCGAGGCGGCCGGGATGAGCAGCGCCGACCTCGCCTCGATCTCCCGCACCCTCGCCTTCAACGATCCGCAGGCCGGCGCCGGCAGCGGCGAGGGCGAGCCCGAGGACCGCAACGTCGAGCTGCTGATCGACGACCCGCGCAGCGATCCCACAACCTGCGATCGGGATCGCAAGAAGGGACTGGCCGATCGGGGTGACGGTGGCGAGGAGGAGGGGGAGGCGCGTCCCACCGCAACCGCCGCGGCCGGCACGCTGCCGTTCACCGGCCTCGTCCTCGGCGGGCTGCTCATCGCCGGGCTCGCGCTGCTGAGCATCGGCGGACTCGCGCGGCGGTTTGCGGCGCGCCGCCGCTGAAGCAACCCGCTAGCTGCGGGTGGGTGGGTCGGTGTCCAGCGGGCGAGTCTCGGCCGCGGGCTCGGCCGCGCGCGGGCGATCGCGAGCGCTGACGACGACCGAGATTCTCATGGTTGTCAGCAACGCCCCCAGGGTGATCAGGATCGCCGCGGCGAGCGCGATCCAGATCCCCACCTCGCGGCCGGGGTCGATTGCGCCGAAGAGCGGCGGCGGATCGATCAGCGAGACGACGATCAAGACCAGCGCGGCGGGGCCCGCGACGCGCAGCAACGACTCCGGGACTACCGGGATGCGCCCCGCCGACGCGAGCCCCTCGGCCGCCGCATAGAGCACCGCGAGCCCGATTGCGGCGAGCAGGACATCGACGATCTCGAAGCTCGTCCAGGCGCTGACCGCCGACTCGGAGTCGACGTCGCCGTACCAGTCGAGGAAGAGGCTGACCAGCAGCGCGACCGCGCCCACCGCAGCGAGCAAGCGGCCCGCGTCGAGGCTCGGTCGGCCGGGCGATTCGGTGGCGGGATCGACCCGCCGTGTCTCGGCGTACTCCACGGCGACGACGTACCCGCTCCGTGGACGCCTACGCCTCAGAGGCTAAAGCGGGATGTTGCCGTGCTTTCGCTTCGGCTGGTCGACGCGCTTGGTCTGCAGGGTGCGCAGCGCGCGGATCAGCTTCGGGCGGGTCTGGTGGGGCTCGATGACGTCGTCGATGTAGCCGCGCTCGGCCGCCGAGTAGGGGTTGGCGAAGTGCGCCTTGTAGTCCTGGATCAACTTCGTGCGGCGGTCATCGGGCGTGGGTGAGGTCTGGATGTCGCGCCGGTAGATGATGCTCACCGCCCCCTCGGGGCCCATCACGGCGACCTCCGCCGTCGGCCAGGCGAAGTTGAAGTCGGCGAGCATGTGCTTCGAGTTCATGACGTCGTAGGCGCCGCCGTAGGCCTTGCGGGTGACGACGGTCAGCTTCGGCACGGTGGCCTCGGTGAACGCGTAGAGCAGCTTCGCTCCGTGGCGGATGATCCCGCCCCACTCCTGCGAGGTGCCCGGCAAAAAGCCGGGGACGTCGGTGAAGGTGAGCAGCGGGATGTTGAAGGCGTCGCAAAAGCGCACGAATCGCGCCGCCTTCTCCGACGACTCGATGTCGAGCACGCCCGCCAGGTGGCGCGGCTGGTTGCCGACGACGCCGATCGGGAAGCCGTCGAGGCGCGAGAACCCGACGACGATGTTCTGCGCGAAATGCTCGTGGACCTCGAAGAACTCTCCGTCGTCGACGACAAGCGCAACCACCTCGCGCATGTCGTAGGGCTTCTGCGGGTCGTCGGGGACGATCGTGTCGAGCGCCTCCTCCATCCGCTCGGGGTCGTCGTAGGGGTCGGCGCGCGCCGGCAGCTCCAAGTTGTTGAGGGGCAGGAACGACATCAAGTAGCGGATGTCCTGCAGGCACTGGTCCTCGTCGTCGGCGGCGAAGTGGGCGACACCGGACTTGGTGTTGTGGGTCATCGCCCCGCCGAGCTCCTCGAACTCGACCTCCTCGCCGGTCACGGTCTTGATCACCTCGGGGCCGGTGATGAACATGTGCGAGGTCTCCTTGACCATGAAGATGAAGTCGGTCATCGCCGGCGAGTACACGGCGCCCCCGGCGCAGGGGCCCATGATCGCGCTGATCTGCGGGATCACCCCGGAGCACTGGACGTTGCGGACGAAGACGTCGCCGTAGGCGCCGAGCGAGACCACCCCTTCCTGGATCCGCGCGCCGCCCGAGTCGTTGAGCCCGATCACCGGCGCGCCGACCTTGGCCGCCAGGTCCATGACCTTGCACATCTTCTCCGCCATCACCTCGCCCAGCGAGCCGCCGAAGACGGTGAAGTCCTGGCTGAAGACGAACATCGTCCGCCCGTCGATCGTCCCGTAGCCGGTGACCACCGCGTCCCCGTAGGGCCGCTTCTTGTCCATTTCGAACTCGTGCGTGCGGTGGCGGACGAACGTGTCGAGCTCCTCGAACGAGCCCGGGTCGAGCAGCTTCTCGATTCGCTCCCGGGCTGTCAGCTTGCCCTTGGCGTGCTGCTTTTCGACTGCGTCCTCGGACGCCGAGTGGACCGCCTGCTCGCGCAGCTCGCGAAGCTGGGCGAGCTTCTCCTCGTGGGTCTGGGGAAAGCTCTGGCGCATCGAAGCGTGATTCTATGGTCCGGCCTGAACCCGGAGAGCAGCAACTACGCGAAGTTCCAGACGCGCAACCCGGTCGCTCGCCGTCTGATCGATCGCTTCTACGACCGGCTGCGCTCGATCGTCGAGCCGCTCGGGACGGAATCGGTCCTCGACGCGGGCTGCGGCGAGGGGGAGACGCTGGCGCGCCTGTCCGAGTGCCTGCCCCAGCGGATCAGCGCGGTCGATGCCAGCCCTGAGGCGGTGGAGTTCACCGCCAGGCGCTTCCCGTCGATCGACGTCGCCCGGGGGGACGTCCGTTCGCTGTCCTTTGCCGACGGGGCCTTCGACCTCGTGCTCTGCCTAGAGGTGCTCGAGCACGTCGACGACCCCGGTGCGGCGGTCGGCGAGCTCGCTCGGGTCACCAGAGAGCACCTGGTCATCTCCGTGCCCCACGAGCCCTGGTTTCGGCTCGGCAGCGCCATGCGCGGCAAGTACCTGCGGACGCTGGGAAACCATCCCGAGCACGTCAACCACTGGGGCGAGCGGAGGCTGGAGCGATTTCTCGGCGCACACCTGGTCGTCGTCAGCGTGGCGAGGGCGTTTCCGTGGCTGATCGCCCACTGCCAGCCGGCACAGCGGTGACGTCGGTGGCGGTTCTCCGCTCGATCTGAGACTCGGGCGGAGCTCCGCCCGCGCCCTCCCTTCTCATCTGGACCAGCATCTGGCCGACCAGGCCGAGGCTGAGTAGCTGGATGCCGACGACGATCAGCAGCGCGCCCAGGAACAGGAGTGGGCGGTTGCCGATCGACTCGCCGCTGAATCTGAGCACCGACAGGTAGATCGAGATCGCCACGCCGATGAAGGTCAGCGCGAGCCCGATGCCTCCGAAGAGGTGCAGCGGCCGATGCTGATAGCGGCCGATGAACGTGACGGTGAGCAGGTCGAGCGCGCCGCGCAGGTAGCGCTCGGCCCCGAACCGCGACCGCCCGAAGCGACGCGGCCGGTGATTCACGGGCAGCTCGGCCACCCGCCATCCCTGCTGTGCGGCAAGTGCCGGGATAAACCGGTGAAGCTCGCCGTAGACGTCCAATGAATGAGCGCATTCCGAGCGATAGGCCTTGAGACCGCAGTTCATGTCATGCATCCGTACGCCGGAGAGTCGAGAGGCAGCCCAGTTGAAGATCCGCGAGGCCCACCGACGCGTGAAGCGATCTCGGCGCTGTCGTTTCCAACCCGACACCAGGTCCGCGCCGGCCTCGAGTTCGTCGAGGAGTGCGGGAATGTCTGCGGGATCATCTTGGCCATCCCCGTCGATCGTCACGATGCGGTCGCCGCGGCTGTGGGCGAACCCGCCGGCAAGGGCGGCGGACTTGCCGAAGTTTCGGCGGAACCGGATGCCTCGAAGTCGGGGCTGTCCGACGGCTTCCCGTTCGACGATCTCGAATGATGCATCGATCGAGCCGTCATCGACGACGATCAGCTCCCAATTCAGATCGTGGCCGGAGCATGTTTGCGCGATCTCCTCGATCAACTCAGGGAGTGCGTCGCGCTCATTCAGAACAGGCATGACGACGGACAGGTCAATCCGGCTCGAGTCGCTTTCCCGAACGCCGCAGCCCGGCGACTCGGCAGCGCGTGCGATATCAGCGTCCCTTAGGTTCACCGCACATGAACCATGACCGTTTCCGTCGAGGCGGGGTTGGCCGATCGGCCCTCGCGGATGCAATCGTGATCGGACTGGCCTGCCTGGCCGTGGTTCTGCTCGGAGGCCAAACGATCGTCGGGGCTGGCGAGATCGGATTGGGAGTCGACGATTACGTGCACGCGTTGCGTACCGATGCATGGCTGAAGTTCGGCTGGTACGTACCGGAGTACACGTTCGCCGGAGGCGAGCCGGACCCAAACCGCGGCAACACGAGCCCCTACATCTATGGCGCGGCGTTCAGCGCCATGGCTCATCTCGTGAACGTGGCCCTAGGCAATGAGCGGATGGGGGAGGTTCAGCTGACTGCGGATGCCTACGCGATAAGGCATCTCCTCGTCGCCCTCATCGGGCTCATCGCGGTCCTGGCTGTGGGTACGGCGGTGAGGGTCCTCACCCGCGACTGGGTCGCGACCGTGTGGAGCTGCGCAGCGCTTCTGGCGATCCCGGTCTGGACCGGCTACGCCATGTTCAGCATCAAGGACATCCCTGTGGCGACCGCATTTACCGTGGTGACGGTCGCCCTCGTGGTGGGCCTGAGCTGGATCAGGGAGAACACATGGCCGTCCGCGCGAAGGGGAGTCGTCCTCGGCCTGATCGTCGCAGGAAGCGTCTTCCTCGGAGTGGGGGTCAGGCCAGCGATGTGGGTACCGTTCTCGGCCTCGTTGGCGACTTTCGGTCTGCTGGCGTGGGCGATCTTGCGCTCGATCCGGGGTGCGGCACGGTCGCTTGCGGCACCTGCGATCGGGTTTTTTGCGGGCGTCGCAGGAGCGGCAGCGCTTCACCCGCGGACCTCGCATGACCCGATCGGCTGGCTGATCAACGCGGTATCGGACTCGAGCGACGCGGCTCGCGAGGGCATAACCACGCTCACGGCCGGCGAACTGCTCAGCGAAGTTCCTCCCATTTGGTACCTGCCCGCCTGGTTGCTGGCCGCGCTCCCTGTGCTCATCATGCTTGTCGCCGCGGTCGGGGTGGTGATCGTGGCCCGCAAGCTCCTTCAGGTTCGACAGAAACCGGCGGCGCGGCGGGGCCCATCGCTCGGGGTTACCGGGGGCATGGTCCTCGTCACCCTCCAGCTGGTCCTCCTGCCCCTCGCCGCGATCGTCACTGGCTCGGCATCATCCACCGGACTGAGACAGCACCTTTACGTGCTGCCACCCGTCGCAATCCTCGCTGGTATTGGGGCGGCGGGTCTGAGGTCGTGGCTGGCTACGCGCGAGTCATCACACCCGAAGGTGTGGATCCCGGCTGCGATCATGTGTCTCGCAATCGCCATCCCCGCGGTCGAGCAGACGCGGCTCTATCCGTACAACTACGTCTATGTGAGCGAGCCCGCCGGGATCGGAGGCGTCGGGGACCGCTGGGAGACCGAGTACCAGTTCATCAGCGCGCGGGAGGCCTTCCACCAGGTGCCGGACGGCGTGGCGCCGAAGTGCTCGCCTTGGATGGTCCTGCCGACCGGTGGCAAGCCCAGCCAGCTGATCCAGGATTGCTACGCGCCGCTTCCGCCCTATTACGAGGAGCTCGGCCTCGATCCCGCATCGCACCCGTGGCCCGACAAGCTCTGGGTGATCGGCAGACGGCGCAGCGGCAACCGCCCGCCCGGTTTCTGCGAGGAGAGGGACAACGTCACCCGGCCGCTTCGCGGCGAGGACATCGTCATGGCCTACGTGCTGCGGTGCGACCCCCCCTTCAGGCCTCAGCGAGACCGCGACAGGACCGAGGCCAGCGCGTCGACCACGGCCGGGTCGAGCTCGGTCCCGGCCCGGGCCCGCAGCGCCGACTCGGCGTCGGGACCGCCGCCGGCCAGGGCCCGTGCGAGCTCGCAGGCCGCGCGGACAACCCTCGAAGCCTCAGGAATCCGCTCGCCCGCCAGCTCCCGCGACCCGCCGCCGTCGTAGCGCGCGCCGGCCGCAGCTATCCAGCCGCAGACCTGCTCCGGAATGCCGGCGCCGCGGGCGAGCTGGGCGCCATGGCCGTGGTGCGCCTCGAGGTCGCGGCCGTAGACCCTGCCGATCTCGTGCAGCCGCCCGGTTTCGCGGACGAGTGCGGCGCGGCCGCGCCCGTGGCCGAGCTCGACCGCCGCCGCGAACGCGTACGCGCCCGTCGCCTCGGCGTGTTCGCGGGCGCCCTCGAGTTGCGATTCGAGCGCCTCGATCAGCTCCTCGCCCCGCTCGCGTGCGAGCGCGGCCAGCTCGAGCTCCGACTCAGCCGTTGGCGAACGGGCGTCGCTCGGGCGATCCGAGCTCATCGAGCAGGGCCTCCAAGGCCGCAATCGCCTCCTGGGGGTCGGGACGCGAGTGCTGAGCGGTGATCCTGACGGTGGTCCCGAAGTCGGAGTCGGCGAGCTCGATTGCGATCCGGCCGTAGGCTCCGCCGCCGTCCGCCGAGCGCCACGCGAGTATCGCCTCGGGCTCGCGCGCGGTCACCTCCACCTCGACCGGGCGTGCGGCACCCAGGACCGTGCCCATCCACGCCTCCATTCGCGAGGGGTCGTCGGCGAGCAGCTCCCAGAGCTCGGGCGCGGATTTGACCAGCGTCCGCTTCGCTTGCGTCTCCACGCTGCCGGGGTTCTGTGCGCACCTCCGGACTCCTCCCTGGCGGTTTCCGTCTAGAAGAAGGCCCCGCCCCGGTACTCGCCGAATACATCGCGCATCGCGCCGCAGACCTCGCCGATCGAGGCGCCGCCTCCCAGCGCGTCGCGGATCGGGTAGAGCAGGTTGCCGTCGCCGCGGGCGACATCGCGCAGCG
>JBOGZD010000110.1:0-9520 GCA_050697155.1 Solirubrobacterales bacterium
TCACCGCCGCCGCCGCCCGCAACCTCGGCTTCGTCGACGAGGTGCGCTGATGGCCGTCGACGTAGACACCCGCGCCCGCTGGGAGCGCGAGGACGCCTGCGCCCGCTGGGAGCGCGAGACAGACCGCGACCGAGAGCTGGTTTCGGCCCTGTGGGAGATCGCGACCGCGGTCCTGCACAAGCGGCTTCAGGCCGAGGACCCCGAAGACGCGCTCGCCCAGGCGACGGTGGTGCTGGACGCCTACCGCGAGGCCCGAGGGTGATGGCGCTCCCGGGCCGCTCACTCCCCGTCGAAGTGCCCGAGCCGCAGTTCGAGCCGATCGAGGTCCCCGAGACCCCGGCGCCCGCCGAAGAGCCGGTGCCGGTCGAGGTCCCCGAGCGCGAGCCCGAGAAGGTGCCAGCGTGAGGCGCGTTCGGCGCTACCTTGCGGGCAACGCCACCCCGGTCGACCTGGGCGGGCTCGCTTGTCTCGCCTACTTCTTCGGCTGGGCTCGGTGACCACCGAAGCCGAGAAGCAAAAGCGGCGCACCGAGGCCCGCCGCGCCTACTGGGCCTTCCTCGACGGCCGTATCCCCGAGCTTCGCCGCTCGGGCTACCCCGGCCGGACGGCCCGCGAGCAGGCAGACCGCGAGTGGGGGGAGCGGAAGAAGTGATCGGGATCGAGACCCGCCCCTGGCCCTACCGCTCAGCGATCATCGGCTACCGCACCTGGGCGATCGATGAGTCGGGCTGGCTCGAGGCCCCGTTTAAGCGCCGGCGCTGGCGGGGGCCGATCGCCCACGCGCGCTGTCATCCCGACTGGTTCTATGACGGGGTGAAGATGGGGCTGAAGGGCATCCTCACCCGCCACGCCCCCCACCCCGACCACTGCTGCGGCCTGTATGCCTACCACGAGCCCCGCACCCCGCACTTCGACGAGGTCGCCGGCGCGGTGGTCTGCTGGGGGCGGGTGCTGATCCACTCCAAGGGCGTGCGCGCCCAGCACATGCGCATCCTCGCCCTGGCGGTGCCCCGGGGCCTGGTCGGGCCGACCGTCGACCCGCGACCGTCCCACGTCGCCCTCGCCGGCGAGCGCTACCGGGTGCCGGTGCTGTCCCATGCCGACGAGCTACCCGCCTTCGCCTCAGAGTACGGCGTGATCGTCCCCGAGCACCGCAGGCCCGCGAGCTAGCCGCCGGATAGTCCCGACCGTGGACGGCTTCTCCACGGTCCTAGACGCCCCGACCCAGCTCGCCGAGCCCACCGACAAAGGCCCGGTCGTCTCCGAGCACCCGATCGCCCGCCTGGGACGCTTTCGCGACCCGCGCTACGGCAAGTTCGCGATCGACCGCCGCCAGTTCGAGTCCTGGCAGCGAAACCTCGCAGAGACCCAAAACGGCCGGCTGGCGATCGACTACGACCACCACGCAGAGCGCCAGGGCGGCTCGACCAAGGCCGCGGGGTGGATCACCGAGCTTCGACTCGACGGGGACAAGGTCATGGCCCGGATCGAGTGGACCCCCGAGGGCGCCGAGGCGGTGCGCGCCCGCTACTACCTCTTCGTCTCGCCCTCGTTCGTCTCGGACTACCGCGACGAGTCCGGCGCCTCGAAGGGGCCGGCGCTGCTCGGGGTGGCGCTCACCAACCGGCCCTTCCTGCAGAAGGGGATGCCGGCGCTGTCGCTCTCGCGCGAGTCGCTGGGCTTCGCCGAGTCAGACCCAGAGCCCCCGCCCGCGCCCGGGGGGTCGGGTGATAGTCCGCCGCGAATGCCCGACCTCGCCAAGATCGCCGAGGCCCTTTCGCTGGACAAGGAGGCCGACGAGGCCGCGATCCTCGCCGCCGTCTCCGAGCTTTCAAGGGAGCCCGAGCCGGTCGCGCTCTCAAAGCAGGCCGAGGCCGAGGGCAAGGTCGTCCTCGACAAGGACGCCCTCGATCAGCTTCGCTCCGACGCCAAGGCCGGCGCCGAGGCCAAGGAGGAGCTCTTTAACCAGCGCTTCGAGCTCGCCTACGACAAGGCGCTCTCAGAGGTCCGGGTCGACGCCAAGGACGAGACCAAGGCAGACTGGCACGCGCTCTATGAGGCCGCGCCGGACGTGACCCTGGCTCGCCTCGACGCGCTGCCCAGCCTCGCCAACACCGAGGGCCGCGGCTCGGGTGACCGCACCAACACCGAGCCCGAGTTCGAGGGCGAGCCGGCCGACGAGGAGCGGGTCGAGCTTGACCGCCGCGCCCGCGACTACATGACCGAGCACGAGCTGGAGGACACCACCGACAACTACGTGCTCGCGATCGAGAAGGTCAGCTGATGGCCCGTATCCTTCATCGCGAGGGGTTCTCCCAGAGCTTCAAGGCCGCGTCTGACCTCCACCCACTGACGGTGGTAAAGCTCGATACGACCGCCGGACAGGTGGTCTCGGTGGCCTCCGACAACGACCGGCCCTTCGGCGCAGTCGACGCCAGCGCGCTTCGCGCCGAGGGCGTCACCGTCTATGAGGAGACCAACGTCGTTCGCGCCGTCGCCGGCGCCTCGCTCGGCTTCGGCGCCGAGGTCGGGGTCGCCTCGATCGGCATCGCCTCGGCCGCCCAGGACAACGCGGTGGCGACGATCACCCAGCTGGGGCCGATCTCCGCCGCCTCGGGCGTCGCCCAGTGGGCGGTCGGCCAGTCGCTCTCGGCCGCCGCCGCCGGTGAGGTCTTCTCGCTCTTCGTCAAGCCCCGATTCCTCGCGGAGCCCAGCTAATGCCCACCAACCGCGCAGGCGCCCTCCAGGTCATCGACCCGATCCTGACGAGCATCGCTCGCCGGTACCAGGCCCACGGCTTCATCGGGGAGCAGCTGCTCCCCGACGTCCCCGTGCGGACGCTCACCGGCCAGTACTTCACCTTCGACAAGCAGTACTGGTTCGGCACCGAGGTCGAGCTTCTCTCCTCGGATCGCTCCCCCGCGGTCGAGCTTGACTTCGAGTGGGACACCGAGACCTACAAGGCCGAGCGCTACGCGGCGAAGGTCTCGATCTCAGACGTCGAGCGAAAGCAGGTCCAGCCGGGGCTGCGCCTCGAGCAGTCCAAGGCCGAGCTGCTGGTCCAGCGCCTGACCCTGGTCCGCGAGAAGCGGATCGCCACCATCCTCAAGGACTCAGACGTGACCGGCGGCGAGCTCGGCGCCTCGCGCGACTCCACCCCGGGCATCAACTGGGACCAGGCCACGGCGACGATCGAGGCCGACATCAAGACCGCGGTGCTGGATGTCTATGACGCGATCGGCTACGCGCCGAACGTGATCGTGATCCCCTACAAGGTCGCCTACGCGATGGCGGTCCAGGAGGACATCCGCGAGATCCTCAAGTACACGGTCAACGGCCAGGAGGTCCTGCGCCTCGGCGACCGGGTGCTGCCCCCGACCCTGCACGGGATGCGGGTCGTGATCCCGATGGGCGTCCAGGAGACGACCTCCAACGAGGCCAACCCCTCGCCGACCTTCTCGGAGATTTGGGGCTCAGACGTGCGCTGCCTGTACGTCGACAACGCCGGCTGGGGCACCCCGACGGTCGCCCAGCGGTTCGTCTTTCAGCCGGTCCAGGTGCGGCGCTGGCGCTCCACCGAGGTCAAGGGCCTCGAGTACATCGAGGCCGACGAGTGGGCCGACGAGAAGGTCGTCGCCCCCGACGCCGGCCACATCATCAAGGCCGTCCTCTAAGGACCCCGGCAGAGCCCGTGCCTCGGGTAAAGCTCACCGACCGCGTCACCCACGGCGGGCGCATCCACGAGCCCGGTGCCGAGCTGGAGCTCACCGACGAGCAGGCCGAGCGGCTGATCGGCCTCGGGGTCGCCGAGCGGCCGAAGGCGCCTAAGCGGCGCCCCAAGCGCGCCGCAGCCTAGCCGCCCCCGCCTCGGCCAGCGAGGCGTACATCTTCGCGCCCTTGATCTGGTTGCAGGGCCGACAGAGCAGTTGCAGGTCCTCGGGCCGCCCCGAGCCGCCCCGAGACAGCGGGCGGATGTGGTCGATGGTCAGGTTCTCGTCGACCCCGCACCAGCGACAGCGCTCCCCGTCGCGCTTTGCGACCGCCCGCCGCTTGCGGGCCTTGTCGTTGTTGGGGCGGTGCGCCACGGACTCCGTCCTCCTGTAGCCGTACCCTACAGGCTAGCATGGACGCCGAGGCAGGGACGCCGGCCGTGGGCCTGGCCCTCATCGTACGCGACGAGGAGGGCCAGTTGCCCGTGCTCCTGGCCTCGATCGAGGGCGCCTTCGACCAGGTGGTGCTGGTCGACACCGGCTCCAAGGACCGCACGGTCGAGGTCTTTCGCGAGTGGGCCGCCGCCCAGGGGGTCGCCCACAAGGTCGGCGAGTTCGAGTGGGTCGACGACTTCGCCGCCGCCCGCAACTTCGCCGACTCGCTGCTCGACACCGAGTGGAAGTGTTGGGCGGACGCCGACGACGTTCTGCGGGGGGCAGAGAACCTGCGCCAGCTCGCCGCCGAGGCGCCGCCGCAGCTAAGCGGCTACCTCGCCGGCTATGACTACGCCCAGGACCAGCACGGAAACTCGGTCTGCTACCTAAAGCGCGAGCGCCTGATCCGCCGCACCGCCTCCGAGTGGGTGGGGCGCGTCCACGAGGCCCAGATCGTCGCGGGCACGGTCACCGAGCTTCCGCCGCAGGTCTGCGAGTGGGTGCACCGAAAGTCCGCCGAGGGCGGGCCGCAGCGAAACCTGCGCATCCTTCGCAAGTGGCTTCGGGACGAGCCCCAAAACCCCCGGGTGCTCTCCTATCTGGGCACCGAGGAGGCTGCGCGCGCAAAGCACAAGCGCGCGATCGGCTACTTTCGCCGCTACCTGAAGCTCAAGACCGGCTGGGATGAGGAGCGCGCCCAGGTCCACCGCAAGCTCGCCGCCTCGCTGCTCGCCACCGAGCGCCCCTCGGAGGCGCTCACGGTCGGGCTTGAGGCCTTCCGGGTGCTGCCCTCCTGGCCGGACTCATACCTGACCCTGGCCCAGGCCTCCTACTCGCTGGGAAGGCACGCCGACGCGATCTTCTGGGCCGAGCGGGTGCTGGAGCTCGGGCACCCCGACACGCTGCTGATCGTAAACCCGCTCGACTACACGGTCCAGCCCCAGGTGGTGCTCGCCGCCGCCCACGGGGCGCTGGGGAACACGGACACCGCGATCGAGTACGCGCGGGCGGTGCTGGCCACCGTCCCCGATCACGCAGAGCTCGCCCGCCACGCCGCCGGCTGGGAGTCGGTCTCGATGCGCGAGGCGGTCGCCAACACCTTCTGCGGCTCGGCCGAGCTGCTGGTCCGCCACGACGAGCAGCTGGCGGCGCTCGAGCTGCTCGAGCGCACCGTCCCCCACTTCGCCAAGGACCACCCCAAGGTGGTCGCGCTTCGCTCGGCGCTGCGCGAGCGGCTCGCCTGGCTTTGCGACCCCGACGCCTACGCGCGCCACTACGAGGAGGGCGGCTCGAAGCCCGAGGACTTCGTCTCAGACCCCGAGGAGGCCTGCTCGCGGCTTCCCCGGGCGCAGTTCCTGTTGGAGGGGCTGGCCGAGCAGGCGGCGTGAACAAGCTCTCGATCAACGGCGGGCCGCTCGACGGCCGCCAGGCTCCCGAGGCGCTGGGCGAGCGCTGGCCGGCGATCCTCTACTGGCAGCCGGGCTCTGACGCCCTGCTCGGCTACTACGAGCGCCGGGGCGACTCCTACCACTACACCGGGGAGACCGAGGCGGTCCCGATCGACCGCCTCGCGCGGGGGGGCCTGGGCGAATGACCGAGTTCAACGACTGGCTCGCCCGCGCCACCTCCGAGGCAGACCGGAACTCTGCGATCCTGCGCGACTCGGCCGAGTGCCAGGAGGCGCTGGTGCTGTTCTCAAGCGCGATCGCCGTCCTGGTGACCACCTTCCTCGACGCCGGGATGGAGCGCGACCAGGCCTTCGGCTTCATCGGCGGGGCGCTGCTCTCGGGGACCGACCTGGTGGCGCGCGAGCACGAGGCGCGCGGTGGCTGACCCCCTCCGCATCCTCTCCCTCGGAGCCCACGACGCCTACGTCGAGCGCTACGTGGCCGACCACCACCTCGGCCCGGTCCACGTCGACGGGATCGAGCTTAACTCCGAGGCGGTCGAGCGCGCGCACGAGCGGATGAAGGACGTTTCGGGCACCTTCGCCCTCGGCGCCGCCGAGGACGCGCCGGAGCTGTTCGAGCCCGGCTCCTATGACGCCGTGGTCGCCTTCGAGCTGATCGAGCACGTCCCCGACCCGGACGGCTTCCTTTCGGCCTGCGAGCGCATGGTCCGCCCCACGGGCCGGATCTACATCTCCACCCCCGCGGGCACCTTCGGCGAAGGCGGAAACCCCCACCACCTGCGCACCTACCGCTCGATCGACCTGGTCGACCTGCTCCGCCGAAGGGGTCGGCTCTGCGATGCGACCGTAGGATCTGACGGCATCGCCACCGCCTCCTATACCCCCGCCGAGCGCTTCGGGGACATCGCCATCTACACCGGCCCCGGGTGGGAGACCTGGTCGCCGCACGACATCGAGCGCCGCGGGTTGGGGGGCTCTGAGACCGCCGCCGTGCGGCTTGCCGAGGCGCTCTCTGAGCTCGGCTGGATCGTCACCGTCTACGGCCAGGTCGAGCAGGGGTGCTTTCGCGACGTGGTCTTTCGACACCACGAGGTCTTCGACCCCACCGAGCCGCGGGCGGCGCTGATCACGAGCCGCCTGCCCGAGGTCTTCGACCGCCTGGTGCGCGCCGACACCACGTTTCTATGGGCTCACGACATCGACTTCGGCCCCCGTCTGACGCCACAGCGCGCCAGCCACATCGACCACATCCTCGGCCTCAGCCGGTGGCACGTTCGACACCTGCGGGGCCGCTACCCCTTCGCCGCCAACAAGATCGTCCAGATCCGCAACGGGATCGTACACGCCTACTTCGGGGGGCCGACGCAATGACCAGGGAGCTTCGCGCGCTCTACACGTCATCGCCCGACCGGGGCCTCGACATCGTGCTCGAGCTCTGGCCCTCCGTCCGCGAGCGGGTGCCCGACGCCACCCTCGCCTACTGCTACCCGGAGGTCTATGAGCGCGTCGCCGAGCAGGACCCGACCGTCGCCCAACACCGAGACCTGATCGCCAAGCTCGCCGATCAGCCCGGGGTGGAGCGCCTCGGCTCGCTGTCCCAGCCCCGCCTCGCCCAGCTCATGCTCTCCTCGCTCGTGTGGTGTCACCCGAGCTGGGCGACGCCGGGCGCCTGCGCTTTCCACGAGACGAGCTGTATCGGGGCGATGGAGGCCCAGGCCGCCGGCTGCTGGGTGGTGGCCTCCGACTGGGGCGCGCTCTCTGAGACCGTGAAGGTTGGCGCCCTTGTGGACTCCGAACCGCCGGGGGAGAAGTGGCGGGCGTCGTTCGTCGCCGAGATCGTCCGCGGCCTGACCGACGAGGAAACCCAGCGCTATGCGCAGACAGAGGGCCCTGCGGCGGTCGCCGACCTCACCTGGGACGGGGTCGCCAAGCCGATCGCCAGGCTGGTCAAGGCGGGGTGGAAGGGGTGAGCTGGGAGCGCGACCTGCTCGCCCGCCAGGCCGAGGAGGCGATCCTGTTCCTGCGCGAGCTGCTGGTCCGCTTCGACGAGAACCTAAAGGCCCACCGGCTGATGGAGTCGGTGCCCTACTGGCTCGATGCCCCGGCGCTGCGCGAGGCCGCCGAGGAGCAGCGCGAGATGGTCGCCCACGCGCTCGACCCCGCCGCCTACCGCGACTATTACGCCCGAAACCCCCACGAGCGCCCGTTCGAGGAGCAGTACGGGATCGACGTCACCGAGGCCCACCTGCGCCTGCCCCGACTCGCCTTCCTGCGCGAGCGGCTGTGGCCCGGCGCTCGGGTGCTCGACCTCTCGGCCAACGACGGCGCCTTCGCCGCCAACCTCTCGCTCCTCGGTGTCACCACCGACTGCCTCGACCTCAACCCCGAGTGCATCGCGCGGGCACGCCAGCGCCAGGCGGCCTTCCCCAACATCGGCAGGGCGAGGGTCGGCAACCTGCTCGACTTCGACCAGCCGTTCGAGGACGGCGCCTATGACGCGGTGGTCCTGTTTGAGACCATCGAGCACCTCGCAGACCCCGCCGCCGGCCTGCGCGCCGGCGCCCGCTTTGTGAAGCCCGGCGGCTCGCTCTACGTCTCCACCCCCGCGGGGGCGGTCGAGGATGGCAACCTGCCGAGCTGGGATCACGTCGAGCCAAAGGGCCACCTGTGGGCCTTTACCCCCGGGCGGTTCAAGGCGGTGGGCGAGGCGGTGGGCGAGGTGGCCGAATTCGCGGTCGGGGCCGATCGGGTGATGGTGGCGCGGGTGGTGCCCGGATAGTCCGGGCACATGGCCTTCGCCACCGTCGCAGACGTCCACCAGCTGAACACCGGGCGCGCCACCTACACGGCCTCGTCGAAGCCGACCGCCTCCCAGGTGATCGACTGGCTCGAGCAGACCGGGGCCGCGATCGAGGGCATCCTGCGCCAGCGCGGCTACTCGGTGCCGGTGCCCACCACCGCCACCTCGGCGCTTAAGTACCTGGAGAAGTGCAACGCGCTCGGCGCCGCGGCGCTGGTCGAGCAGGGCGCCCAGGCCTCAGACCGCCGCGACCAGGCGGTGGCGCTGTGGCGCGAGTGCTACAAGGCGCTCTCAGACGGGACCATCGACCTCGACGCGCCCTCGGACGCAAACGGGGGCGCGGTCGAGTTCGCGGCGGTGCCCTCGCCCTGCTTCTCGGTGGGGATGGAGTTCTAGGCCCTCGGGCCCAACCGGGGCGGGCGCGCTCGGCTCGACGCGCCGCCGAGGAGCAGGCGGGAAGGCAACGGTTCCCGACCGCACCCGGATATTCCAACCGTGGCCCTGATCCCGGTCAGCTTCTCGATCGCCGGCGAGACCCAGTACGCGCGCGCCTTCGCCGCCCTGGCCCGCGAGGCCGCCGACCTGCGCGAGCCGCTCGCTGAGATCGGCGACTCGATCATCGACACGGTCGGCAAGCAGTTTCAGACCGAGGGCGCCCACGGCGGGGCGCGCTGGGCGCCGCTTAACCCCGACTACGCGGCCTATAAGGAGTCGGTGCGCCCCGGGCGCCCGCTGTTGGTCTTCGACGCGCTGATGCGCCAGGCGGCGCTCTCGCGCTCGGCGCTCACCGTCGGACCGCGCTCGCTGGTCTATGAGATCCGCGACGAAAAGGCGATCCACCACCAGCAGGGACACGGCAACCTGCCGCAGCGAAAGCTGGTCGAGATCCCCGGCCACGTGCGGCGCGAGTGGGATCGTTCATTCGTCGAGTGGCTTAACTCGATCCGCCGCGGGCCGCTGTGGCGGGCGGTCTAAGCCCACCCCCGGAGTCGAACCGAGAACCCCCCGCTTATACACGGCTGTATAGGGGACAGTGCCCGATCCGTAAATTGTCCCCTATACGGGCGTGCTGGAAGGCCTCGCTAGGCGGGCGCCGGACGCTTCCTGAGAGCGATGTGGGCACTCGGGACCATGCGGCCCCGGGGAGTCGAACCCCGGACCTCC
>JBOGZD010000111.1:0-9462 GCA_050697155.1 Solirubrobacterales bacterium
CAAGAGGTGACACCACCTTCCCCACCCAGCCCAGCCACCGTCGAGAGAAAGGAGGCGCTCGCGACCGTTACCGTGTGATCGTCAACCGGGACCGCCGTCGAAGTTCAACGACGGTCGGGACATCCTCGGAAAGAACGGTCAGGCGGTGATCAACCAGAAGCGCCGCGTGACCCTTCCCCAGCAAGCGCTTCTGGCTGCCGGGCTGCGCGACGGAGATCGGGTTCGCGCTAAGGCCGACGGCCCAGGTCGGATCGTCCTGGAGAAGATCGGACTACCGGTATGGGCGGAATCGCCGTGAGACGACCGACCCGCTGGAAACCCGTCAGGCCCGCTCGCGCAGGCGCTGGGCCTCGGGGAGCTGCTTGAGCTTCTTCAGCGTGTTGTTCTCGATCTGACGAATCCGCTCGCGGGTGACGCCGAACGCGCGGCCGACCTCCTCCAGCGTCAGCGGCTCGTGGCCGCGCAGCCCATACCGCAGCTCGATCACCTGTCGCTCGCGCTCGGGCAGCGAGTCGAGCGCCTTCTGGATGTCCTCGCGCTGAAGGTTCTCCGTCGCCGCCTCGAACGGCTCCTCGCTCTCCTCGTCGGCGACGAAGTCGCCCAGCTCCGACTCGTCCTCGTCCCCCACCGGCTTCTCGAGCGAGATCGGCATCTGCGACACCCGCAGGATGTCGCGCACCTCGCGCACCGTCACCTCGAGCTCGGCCGCGATCTCCTCCGGCTCGGGCTCGCGCCCGAAGCGCTGGACGAGCTGGCGCTCGACCTGGGTGACCCGGTTGAGCTTCTCCACCATGTGCACCGGGATCCTGATCGTCCGCGCCTTGTCGGCGATCGCCCGCGTGACCGCCTGGCGAATCCACCACGTCGCGTAGGTCGAGAACTTGTAGCCGCGCCGGTAGTCGAACTTCTCCACCGCCCGGATCAACCCCAGCGACCCCTCCTGAATCAAGTCGAGGAACCCCAGCCCCCGCCCCAGATACCCCTTCGCGATCGAGACCACCAGCCGCAGGTTGGCCTCGACCATGTGCCGCTTCGCCGACATGTCGCCCTTCTCGATCCGCTTCGCCAGCTCGATCTCCTGATCGCCGGTGAGCAGCTCGACCCGCCCGATCGAGCGCAGGTACAGCCGCAGCGAATCGAGGCTCGGCTCGACCGTCAGGTCGAGCTCGGGCTTCTTCGACCCCCCCGGCTGAGCCACGCCCTTGGACTCCTTGTGGGCGGACAATCCCTCCTCGGCGACCACGTCGACGCCGTGCTCGACCAGGTAGGCGTGCAGGTCGCGCACCTGCTCCTTGGTCACCTCGACCTCCTCGAGCGTGCGCGCGATCTCCTCGAAGGTCAGGTAGCCGCGCTCGCGGCCCTGGACGATCAGCCCGCGCAGCTCGTCGGAATCGGGCAGCGCCGAGTCGTCATCGATCCGCCCCTCGGCGGCGCCGTTTGTAGAGCCCCCTCCCTCATCAGCAAGAAGAGCATCCGCTCCCTCAGCCATCTGCCCGTCAACTCCTCCTCTGGGGCCGCGCAAGTATAGGGATTGTCGAGGCCGCGCCGGGGCGTGTGTGTGAACGCCGCCACGGCCGGGCTGTGCAATCTGACACCCTCCTCGAGATGGCGATCAGCGAACCCACCCCGGACGTCCAGGCCTCGCGCCCGGCGACCGCGGTCAGCCTCACCCGGGTCGGCGTGCGCGGAGTGCAGAAGGTGATTCAAGTCGGAGGAAGCCCGGCCGCGCCCGGAAGCGGAGCTGAGCACGCGGCCGGCAATTACTTCTTCGCCGAGCTCGAAGCGCTGGTCGACCTCAACCCGCAGCAGGCCGGCGTCCACATGTCGCGGTTCGAGGAGATCGTCAACGAGGCGATCGACGCGGTGGTGCTGGGCGAGACGCTGCGCGCCGAGAAGCTCGCCGCCCACATCGCCGAGCGGGTGCTTGAGCGCCAGGGCGGGCTGCGCGCCGAAGTCAGCGTCGCCGCCCGCTATCCCGAGACCGTCCCCACCCCCGTCTCCGGCCAGGAGACCCAGGAGATCTACACCCTGCTGGGAACCGCCGTCGCGTCCGAGCGCGGCACCCGCACCCTCACCGGGGTCGAGGCGCACGGGATGACCGCCTGCCCCTGCGCCCAGGAGCTGGTCGCCGGCCGCTCGCGCGAGCGGCTCGCCGCCGAGGGCTTCACCGACGACGAGATCGAGCGCGTCTTCGCCGCCGTCCCCGTCGCCACCCACAACCAGCGTGGCATCGGCTCGCTTCACATCGGCCGCCCCGAGGGTTCTGAGCTCGACATCGACGCTCGCGACCTGCTGCACATCGTCGAGCAGTCGATGAGCTCGGAGATCTACGAGCTGATGAAGCGCTCCGACGAGGTCGCCGTGGTCGAGAAGGCCCATCGCCAGCCGCGCTTCGTCGAGGACTGCGTGCGGGAGATGATCCGCCGCGTCGTCGACGCCTACCCCGAGCTCATGGACGGCGCCTTCGTCCACGCCCGCCAGGAGAACCTCGAGACCATCCACCGCCACTCGGTCGTCGCAGAGCGCTCCGGCGCCCTCGCCGAGGTCGCGCGCGAGCTCGAGACCGGCGCACACTCCCGCCACCACATGACCACCCGCGAGTGGCTCGAGGAGCCCTGCGCCTGACCGCGGCGCCGCGGCGCCTCAGCGGGCGACGATCCGGAACCGCACCCGCACCGGCTTCGACACGTTCCCCCACTGGTCGCCGGCCCGCAGCTCGAGGCGGTGCTTGCCGGGCCGCTGCCGCGCGAGCCTGAGCGGCGAGCGCGCCGCCCGCCAGCCGCCGCGATCGAGGCGGTATTCCGCGCTCGCAGGCGACTGGTCGCTGAGCGAGAACCGCAGCCGCGGCCGGCGCTGGGCGCTTCGGCGGCGAGGGGTGCGCTGGAGCTCGATCACCGGCGCGGCGGCGTCCGCGCCCGCCCCGGGCTGGGCCGGGTGCTGCGGCACGGAGGCCGGCGCCGGCGCGGGATCGGGCTCGGGCGTCGGATCGGGCGTCGGCTCCGGATAGATCGCGGGGTCGAGTGGATAGTCCTCCTCGGCGTCCGGGACGCCGTCCCCGTCCCGGTCGGGCGCCGGGCGCCCGCAGGTGTGGACCGTCGCCCGGGGCGCGGGGTCGGCCGAGAGGCCGGTGAAGCTCGCCGCTGTGTCGCGGTAGGCGACCGCGGTGTCCGTGAGCGTCCCGGCGGCCGGATCGGCGATCCCGAACCAGTGCCAGATGCTGTCCAGCAGCTGCTGATCGCTCGTCCACGAGTAGGCGAGCAGGCCCTCGATCCCGCAGTCGCTGCGCGGCGCCCAGTCGGCGACCTCGGCGAACAGCGCCGCCCGCTCGGCCTCCGTGAGCGCGCCGGTGCCGCCGGTGGGCGCGCCGAAGGCGAGGTGCACCTCCGCGTCTTCGTTGCCCGTCTCGTCGAGCGCCGCGCGCACGTCCGCGATCAGCGCGCTGAGCGTGGCGAAGGTGCGCCTGCTCGTCGTCTGGACGTAGACCGCGTCGAGGTTGCCGCTGAGCTCGGGGCGGGCGCCGACCATGTCGCGGATGAAGGCTTCGGCGGTCCCGCCGGCGCCGGTGTCGGAGAGACTCGCGACCGCATTGGCGTCCGGGTCGACGGCGCGCAGCGCCTCGCGGGCGGCGACGTACATGGAGGCGTAGCGGGACGCGGACGCGTTGCCGTCCGACCAGCTCCCGGACCCGTTGGCGAGCGACCAGATCTCGAACCGCCGAGGCGCCAACGCGGCGTCGAGGTGCCGGCTCTCGTCCCAGAACGCGCCCCCGGCTCCGTAGCGCTCCGCGAAGGAGCCCATGAAGCGCGCATACGAGCCCTCGAGCCCGCCGGGCGCGGCCGCCGCCCAACCGGGCGTCGAGTGGAACGCCGGCGCCACCGAGACACCCTCGAGGGCGAGCAGGATGAACTGGTCGTCGATCGGCGCCCACCCGGGCTCGTATCCCGTCGCATCGGGCGCGACCGGCTCGATCGAGCTCCAGCTGATCAGCTCGCGGGCGCGGCCGAGGTTCGCCTCGCCCATCGACTCGAACTGGGCCTGGTCCTTCCACGGGGACGGCCACTTGGTCACCGCTGCGCCGAAGAACGAGTCCGGCACCCGCGGCGGGTGGACCCGCGGCGCCTCCGAAGTCGGCGACGAGCCGTCGCCGTGGCAGGCGGGCAGGATCTCGGACGGCGGCGCGCTGGCGGCCTCGCCCTCGTAGAGCTCGACCTGCTCGGCGTAGGCGCGCGCGCTCTGATACGGCGCTCCGGTCTGCGGATCAGCCATCCCCCACCAATGCTCCCGGTTTGCGAGATTGAGCTCGGGGCCGATCCAGGTATGCGGGTAGATCGCCGCCAGGTCGCAGTCGGTGCGGGCGAGCTGATCGACGGTGCGGGCGATCATCTTGGCCCGGTCGGCCTCGCTGTAGTCGAGCTGGTTCCAGCCGAACTCGGTCAGCAGCAGCTCCTTGTCGCCCAGCCCGACCGCCTCGAGCGCCCGGCGAACCCAGCCCAGCATCGCCAGGTTGAGGTCGGGGTGGGGGCGGTAGACATGGAAGGCGACCGCGTCGACCCGAGACGGCAACTCCGGCTCCGCCGCGGCCATTCGCTCGAGGAACCGCGTGGTCTCCATCCCCTTGATGCCCGTGCCGGTGTACTCGCTCGTCTTCAGGGTCGCAAGACCACCCATGGCGGCGGTCGCCTCGGGATCGGCGGCGTGGATCTCCTCGGCGCTCGCGGCGAGCAGCGCGGCGAACGTCTCGGGGTCGGAGGCCGGACACCAGAAGTAGGTCCAGTTGGGCTCGTTCCAGATTTCGAAGCGCTCGACCGGGAGCTCCGGAAGGTCCGGCCGCGAGGTCCAGAAGGCGCCGCCCCGGCCGTAGCGACCCGCGAGCGCGCCGGCGAAGTCGGCGAAGTCGGAAACCGCCGTCGGCGCCACGCCGCTGTTGCGCCGGCAGCCGCTCTCGGGGGGTGCGGCGGTGCGAGCCCAGACCGGCGGCGAGTGAAGCACCGGCGTCCAGGTCTGGCCGTGCAGCGCCAGCGCCTCCACGTGGCGATCGAGCTTCGTCCACGTGTAGGCGTGGCCGGCGGCGGTCGGGGGGTTGGGCTCGACCTCGACCCAGCCCGCCTCGGTCCGCACCGAGTCGATCCGAGCCGCCTCGATCTCGGCGAGCGCCCGGTCGCGGAGCTCGTACCGGCCGTCGAGCGACATCGAGTAGAGGCTCGGCGCGCTGATTCCGAAGAACTGCTCGGGCACCGCGCGCTCGAACGCCGACGCGGGCGCGGCCGCGAGCAGACCGACGCTCGCGGCGAGCGCCGCGACGCAGCCGCGCACGCGGCTACTTGCTTCCAGGTACCGCCACCCCACGCCCGACTCATCGGCACCTGCCCCCAGGCGGACTGGGGTCCTCCCACACCACGGACGTCTGTACTACTCAGGGGCCCCTTCGGCCGACTAAATGCCCTCGGCCCGCGCGGCGATCCGGCGGTCGCGCTCC
Organism: Solirubrobacterales bacterium; assembly: GCA_050697155.1. Taxonomy (GTDB): domain Bacteria; phylum Actinomycetota; class Thermoleophilia; order Solirubrobacterales; family 70-9; genus JBOGZD01. The sequence continues at coordinate 5,477 of JBOGZD010000111.1, forward strand.
TCCTCGATCCGCCGCCGCAGCCCGAAGAAGTAGTCGGCGCCCGAGATCACGGTCATCACCACGGCGACGTAGAGCAGCACGTCGACCCAGAGCGGCGAGGGGTCGAAGGCGATCAGGGCGAAGATCGCCACCACCTGGAGCGCCGTCTTCGCCTTGCCGAGCCAGCTCGCCGCGATCACCACCCCCTGCTCGGCGGCGATCGTGCGAAGGCCGGTGACCGCGAGCTCGCGGGCGATGATCACCATCGCCACCCAGGCCGCCAGCCGGTCGAGCGCGACCAGCGAGACCAGCGCCGCGATCACCAGCAGCTTGTCGGCGAGCGGGTCCATCAGCTTGCCGAAGTTGGTGATGTCGCGGCGGCGGCGGGCGATGTAGCCGTCGAGCCCGTCGGTGAGCGCGGCGAGGGCGAAGACGGCGGCCGCGATCACGTCCCCGTCAGGGGTCTCGCCGAGCAGCGCGACGACGATCACCGGCACGGCGAGAATCCGCACCAGCGTCAGCGCATTGGGCAGGTTGAGCGGGAACATGAGCTGCTTGGTCGGCTCCTCGCCGAGCGTAGATACTTGCGTGCGTGGCGGTCGACTACGTCTACCGGATCGAGCAGCCGCACCTGCCCGGCCAGCTCGCGACGACCTGCCAGCGGATCGCCGACGCGGGCGGGCTGATCGGCGACGTGGTCACGGTCTCGATCGGCCGCGACCGCTCGATCCGCGAGATCTCGGTCGAGGTCCGCGACCACGGCCAGGCCAAGCGGGTCGCCGGGACCCTCGGGCAGCTCGAAGGGGTGCGGGTGCTCTCCTTCTACGACCGCGCGCTCCAGGCCCACGTCGGCGGCAAGCTCGCGGTCGAGGTGGTCGCCAGCGTGAAGACCCTGCAGGACATGCGCGACGTCTATACGCCCGGCGTCGCCCGGGTGTGCACGGCGATCGCCGACGACCCGGCGCTCGCCAACCGGTTCACGATGATCGGCCGCACGGTCGCGATCTGCACGAACGGCACCCGGGTGCTCGGCCTCGGCGACATCGGCCCGGTCGCCTCGATGCCGGTGATGGAGGGAAAGGCGCTCTTCTACCGCCAGATGGCGGGGATCTCTGCGGTTCCGATCCTGATCGACTCAGACGACCCGGAGGAGTTCATCGCCACCGTGATCCGGATCGCCCCCGGCTTCGGCGCGATCCACCTCGAGGACATCCGCGCGCCCGCCTGCTTCGAGATCGAGCGCCGCCTGATCGACGCCCTCGACAAGCCGGTGATGCACGACGACGTCCACGGCACCGCGGTGGCGACGCTCGCAGCCGTGCTCGCCGCCTGCGCCCAGGTCGGGATCGAGCTCTCCGACTCGGTCGTCGGCCAGATCGGGCTCGGCGCGGCCGGGCTCGGGATCGCGACCCTGATGGTCGAGGCGGGCGCCCGGCGCGTGCTCGCCAGCGATCCCGACGAAGCCTCCCACGGACGAGCCGCCGAGCGCGGGATCGACGTCGGCTCGTTCGAGCAGGTGCTGGCCGAGGCCCGAATCGTGGTCGCCACCACCGGCCGGCCCGGGCTGATCGAGCCCGAGTCGGTGCGCGACGGACAGGTGATCCTCGCGCTCACCAACCCCGACCCCGAGATCACCCCGAAGGACGCCGAGGACGCCGGCGCCGCGTTCGCCGCCGACGGCGCCAGCGTCAACAACGTGCTCGGCTACCCGGGCATCTTCCGCGGCGCGCTCGCCACCGGCGCGAGCGAGATCTCGACTCAGATGAAGCTCGCCGCCGCCCGCGCGATCGCGGGCCTCACGGCCGAGTCCGAGCTCGTCCCCGACGCCCTCGACCCCGAGGTCCACGCCGAGGTCGCAAGGGCGGTCGGCGAGGCCGCCCGCGAGGAGGGCCTGGCGCGGCCCGAGCGGGCGCCGGCGGGGCTGTAGCAGCGGGTGCTCAAACGTGGCCGGGGTACCTAGCCGCCGAGCAGCGATCGGACTGTCGCCGCGACCCCCGCCGGGTCGGCCTCGAGCTGGCGGTCGGTGAAGCGGGCGACCGTGTAGCCGCGCAGGCGAAGCTCTGCGTCGCGCGCGAGGTCATCCTCGCGCGCCTGGCGACCGCGGTGGTAGATCCAGCCGTCGGTTTCGACCACCAAGCGCATCTCGCGCCAGCGGAAGTCGACCTTGTAGGGGCCGATCTGGGCGTTCACCTCGGGCTTCGGGAGGCGGTGGCGACGGCAGATGGACAGGAAAGAGGCGCTCGAGGTCGCTGCGGGTGCCGTCGGTGGGGTGGTCGAGCGGGAGGCCGAGGAATTCGGCCTGGCGGGTGGCGCGGCGGACCTCGTGGGCGGGCGCGGTGAGCTTCAGGTCGGCGATGGTTCGCGCCGGGGTGGTGACTCTGATGCCGTTGCGGGTGGTCGTCAGCGGGTTGGTCAGGTAGGGGGAGCGGTGGAGGTGGATGCCACGTCGTCGCTTGCGTCCGGCCGTGCCGGGGATCGTGACGTGGACCCAGGCGTTCTCTCTCGGGCGCAGCAGGCCCAAGAGCCCGGCCGCGCTTCGGTGGCTTAGCGCCGCATCGGGGCCGCAGGCGAGCACTGCCGCCATCCAGCGGCCCTCGTTGGAGAGGCCGCGGTGCCCGACCGCATAGACGCCCCGGTGGATGCGATGCAGGCGCCCGGCGCGGACCCGGCGAGCGACCCCGCTGGGTGTCAAGCCGGCCGCGATCAGCTGCTCGTAGGAGACCACGCCGTGCTGGCGAGAGGCGATCCGGGCCACCACTTGGTCGGGATTGGCGCTTTCTTGCCGGATACCGGCAATAAGGCGCCACGTGAGTATCCGGTTACGTCAGGTCCTCGCACGAGCGCGCCCGCGACGAGCTCGGGTGCCAAGCGCCGGCGGCCGAGATGGCTCGAGCCGGTGCATATGTACGGTTCAAGCCATCTCGGCGGGGGCGGGAGCCGGCTCCGTGGCGCTTCCCTTGCCGCCCGACCCGCTGCGCACAACGCCGTGGCCGGGGCGCTCGAGCACCGGACCCCGCCAGGCGCCTCCTCGGCGCAGCCTGAGCAAACCGGATACTCACGAAGGCGCCAAATACCGCTGAGTTCTCCCCCGCGTCCCGCAATCCGCCCCGGCTTGCCCCCCTTTAGTGACTAACGGGGCGCGACCCGGGTCACAAACGCCACCGACCCTTGCGTATTTCGCCCACCCCGCGCAATCCCCGGCGCCCCGCCACGCCCGCGAGCTCGCGGGCGCGGGCGAAGACGGCGTCGAGCATCTCGCGGGTGAGCTTGCCGGTGAACGTGTTCTGCTGCGAAACGTGAAAGCAGCCGAGCAGGTGGTAGGGGCCGACCTCGGCCTCGGCTCCGTGGCCGAAGCGCGGCCGCGGGCGAGGCAGCTCGTGGCCGCGGGCGCGCAGCGCGCGCAAGGCGCCGTCCCAGGCGAAGGCCCCCAGGCAGAGGACGACGCGGGCGCGGTCGAGCAGCTCGAGCTCTCTGACCAGGTAGGGAAGGCAGTTGTCGCGCTCGTCCGGCGCCGGGCGGTTGGCGGGCGGGGCGCAGCGGACCACCGCGGTGACGTAGGCGCCGCGCAGGCGCAGGCCGTCGTCGCGGTGCTCGGAGGTCGGCTGGTTGGCGAGCCCGGCGCGGTGCATGGCCCCGTAGAGCCACTCGCCCGAGCGATCGCCGGTGAACACCCGCCCGGTGCGGTTGCCGCCGTGTGCGGCCGGGGCGAGGCCGACGACGAGGATCGCCGCGGCCGGGTCGCCGAAACCGGGCACCGGGCGCGCCCAGTAGCGCTCGCCGGCGTGGCGGCGCGGTGGGTCGGCCGCGACCGCCTCCCGCCAGGCGACCAGGCGGGGGCAGCGGGTGCAGGCGGCGACCCGCCCGGCGAGCAGCTCGAGCTCGCGGGCCCTGACCGCGGCGGGGTCGGCGCGTCGATTCGGCGGCATCGGCACCGATAGGGTGCCGCGCATGCGAGGCGGAGGCTCTGTGGCGATCCGGCGGCGCGCGCTGCTCGCCACCGGCGGCGG
>JBOGZD010000112.1:0-9336 GCA_050697155.1 Solirubrobacterales bacterium
CATCAAGCTGGCCGACCAACATCCGGAACTTTGCGCCGATCGCCTCCTCGTCGACCACAGCCCAAGATTCTCCGCCCACCACCCTGAACCTCCCAACTACGCGCGTTTATTTATGCGCGAGCCCTTACTCATCCTCTCTGCGCTGTGGGGGTCGTCTTATCTGTTCATCAAGTTGGCGCTGGAGGACGAGCTCAGCCCGGCGCTGATCGTAAGCGTGCGCACTGCGCTCGCGGCGCTCGTCCTGCTGCCGCTGGCCGCGCATCGCAAAACGCTAGGCGGCCTCCGCGCCAATGTCGCTCCGATCCTGCTGCTCGCGGTGGTGCAGATGGGCGGTCCGCTGCTGCTGATCGCGGCCGGGGAGCAATCGATCTCCTCCTCGCTAACCGGGATCCTGGTGGCCACGGCACCAATCTTCACCTTTCTTCTGGCCTTCGCCCAAGAGGGTCAGGAGCGCGCCAGTGGGCTCAGCCTCGGCGGCGTCGCGCTCGGCATCGGCGGGGTGACGCTGCTGCTGGGCCTCGATGCGGGCGGAGGCGCCGCGCTCGGAGGCGGCCTGATGGTCGTCGCCGCCAGCTTCGGGTACGCCGTCGGTGGCTGGGTGGTCAAGCGCCAGGTGCGAGATGTGCAGCCGGTGGCGATGGTCGGCGCGACGGCGGCCGTCGCAGCTTTGCTCACCGCGCCGGCGGCGCTGCTCAGTCTGCCCTCGCATTTTCCAAGCTTTACGGCCAGCGGGTCCTTGATCGTGCTCGGAGTGCTCTGCACCGGCGCGGCCTTCGTCATCTTCTACTCGCTGGTTTCGAGCGACGGCCCCGCCCGCGCGTCCCTTGTCGGCTACATCGCGCCCGGTTTCAGCGTCGTCTACGGCGTCACCCTGCTGGCGGAGAGCTTCGCCTTCACCACCGCCTGCGGCCTCGTGGCAATCACCGCCGGGTCGTGGCTCGCGGCAGAGGGCCGCTGGCCCCTCGGGGCCTCCCTCGGGCCCGACTGGCGGGGGCGTGCCCGCGGGCTCACTTCGCGCCCGTCCGAGGCGCGATGTCTGCCCGCCGACTCGGCGCCCGAAAAATCGACGCAGGTGATCGCGTTGCTGCCGCGTCTTCGGCGGGCAGCGGGTGTTCCGGGCTAACCAGCGTCCAGGGCGTGGAAGAAGCGGGCGGCGACCGGCGCCGCGTACTCGCCGCCCGACGGGCGATCCTCGAGCAGCACCGCGAGCGCAATCTCATCCCTGGCTGCGACGAACCAGGCGTGAGTCGGCGGCGGGTCGCCGCTTCCGTACTCGGCCGTACCGCTCTTGCCGATTGGCTCACCCGGGACCTCTGCCAACGCGGTACCGGTTCCCGAAGTGACCACCGAGCGCATCAGCTGGCGAAGCGAGTCGGCGATCGACGAGGGCAACGCTTGCCCCTCCTGCCTCGGGTCAGTCGCGAGAAGGCGCGGCGGCTTCCAGCGGCCGTCGACGACGGTGGCCGCAACGCCGGCCATCGCCAGAGGACTTGCGAGGATGCGGCCCTGGCCGATCATTGATGCCGCTCGCTCGACCGTGTCGCGTCCCGGGGGCACGCTTCCGCCGTAGCTGGGCAGGGCCAGATCATGCTCTTGCCCGACGCCGAACACCTCGCCCCACCGGCCGAGGTCGCTCGGACGCAGGCGCTCAGTCAGCGAGACGAAGGCGGTGTTGCACGACTCGGCGAAATCCTCGGCGAACGCGACCGGACCGGCGGCGCTGCCCTCGAAGTTGCGAAAGACCTTGCCGCCGACGTTGGCGAACTGCGGGCAGACGACGATCTCTTGCGGCGAGAGACCTGCGTCGAGCAGCGCCGCGGTCGAGATCACCTTGAAGGTCGAGCCGGGTGGATACTGACCTTCGAATGCGCGGTTGAATGCGTCGTCTACCGGCCGGTTGGCGGCAGCGAGCACGTCACCCGTCGACGTCTCGACGACGACCACGGCCGCCTTGCCCTTGACGCCCGCCAACGCGGTCTCGGCCGCGTCTTGCACCTCGAGGTCAAGCGTCGTGCGAAGCGGCCTGCCGCGCCGGCCACCCACCTCGTACAACGTCTCGATCGGCACCCCGGCCACATCGCGGACCACGACTCGGCGCGCCGCCTCGCCGCGCAGACGCTCCTCGAAAGCCGCCTGCAGGCCCCACTGCCCCACCGCCGAGCCGGGCTCGAGCTCCGGACGCTCCTCGAGTTGCTCGGCCGTGACCGGCGAGACCGCGCCGAGCAGCGCCCGAGCGAACTCCTTCGTCGGGGCCAGGGGCTGCTCGCGAAATCCGAACTCGACTCCCTTCACCCGCTCGAGCGCTTCACGGATCCGCTCGAACTCTTCCATGCGAACGACGATGGCCGGAACGAAGTTCGTCGGCGGCGCCTGGTCGATCGACGCGAGAAGGGTCTCAGCGTCGGCCTCGGTGTTGGCGGCGATCGCCGCCACCGCGCCCTCCACGTCGTCGGCCTCCGCGGGGACCACTCCGATCTCGACCACCGGACGCAGACTCATCAACGCCCGGCCGTTGCGGTCGAGGATCGGGGCCCGCTCGGCCGGATCGACAAGCGTCCCGAGCCGGCTGCCCGCGCTGTTCAGCGCCGGATGGACCACGCTCGGGCGCCACTCGATGAGCCACCGGTCCTCAACCCGGTGCAGCTCGATCGTCGTGTTCTCGTAGTCGAACCGGCCGAGGGCAGGCACATTCCAGGTCATGGAGACCGCGGCTTTGGCCGTGTCCTCTCGCTCGATAACCTCGCCGACTCTGGCGTCAAGGGTGGCGCCATCGAGTCCGTCGACGTTGGCTTCGAGCGCCTGAGCAACCGAGCCGTCCTGGCCGTCGGTCAGAGCAGCCGCAGCGGTGAAGTCCCGCGCCTCGAACGCGGTTAGGAAATCGTCGAGGGCAGCCTCGGCCCCGGCGTCGTCGCGGGTCACCAACCACACTGCAAGGGCGGCGACGGCGACGGCCGTCAGCATGCCGAGAATGTGACGAGGCCGCGCGGTCAAAGCTTGTCCGCGACTGTGCGGTGGCTCGAGCGAACGGTCGGCACACGTAGGGGGAGCCGAGGGTCCACCACTACCGGCCGCGCCAGTGTGTGACGGCGGGCCCGGCGGCGGCGAGCGCGGCCATCACCTGGTCGCTCGTGGGCACACGCCGGGGCTCGAGCAGCCACTGCAGGATGAATCCGTCGCAAGCCGCGGTGATGAGCGACGCAAGCGTCTCGGCGTGCTCGCGGGACATGTCGACGCCGTCGATCTCGACGGCGCGCTGCACCATGTCCGCGCCGGCCCGGCGGACGTCGTCGTAGGCACTTGCCATCCGGTCGCGCAGACCGTCGGAGCGAACGGCGGGGGGAAACGCCTCTACGAACGCGACCAGGAAGGGGCGCAACTCCTCGAATCGGTCGATCGTTGCTTGCAGCAGGCGCTGCAGGCGCTCCACGCTGTCCGCCGCGTCTTCTGCGAAGGCGCTTCGTTCGACGTCGGCCATCCACTCCTCGAAGCCGGCGGCGATCGCCTCGCTCATCAGCCCGTCCTTGCTGCCGAAGTGGTAGCCGATCGAGTTGAGGTTCGTGCCCGACTCGGCCACCAGGTCGCGCGCGGTGGTTCGGGCGTAGCCCGTGTCGCGCAGGCAGGCCTGCGCGGCCAAGAGCAGCTTCTCGCGGTTGCCAGGCTTGCGTTGGTCCTTGTGCGTGGTGATCATGATTTGGTATACAAGCGTATATGACGGACGTATACTTGCGTTTTGCCGACGCTCTCACGCACCGGAGTACGCGACTCAGGCGCCGGCGACCTGAGCCGCTCAGCGGGCGTCACCGAGCACCATGAGCGCAAACCTCGCGCGCGGGGCCGGACGGCGGGAGTGGATGGGCCTCGCCGTGCTCAGCCTCGCCTGCCTGCTCTTGGCGATGGACCTGAGCGTGCTCTACCTGGCGGTTCCGCAGCTGAGCGCCGACCTCGAACCCAGCAGTGCCCAACTCCTGTGGATCGTCGACATCTACGGCTTCCTGCTCGCTGGGTTCCTGATCACGATGGGCTCGCTGGGGGACCGAATCGGTCGCCGCCGGCTGCTGCTCATCGGAGCGGGCGCATTCGGCGCCGCCTCCGTGATCGCAGCGTTCTCGACCAGCGCCGAGATGCTGATTGCGGCTCGAGCACTCCTAGGGGTCGCCGGGGCAACGCTCATGCCCTCGACTCTGTCGTTGATTCGCAACATGTTCCACGATCCGGGCGAGCGCACGAAAGCGATCTCGGTGTGGGCGATGAGCCTCTCACTCGGCGGCGCCATCGGCCCATTGATTGGCGGGGCGCTGATCGAGCTGTTCTGGTGGGGCTCGGTGTTCCTGATCGCCGTGCCGGTGGTCGCGCTGCTGCTCATCGCAGGCCCGCGCCTTCTTCCCGAGTTCCGCAATCCGAACGCTGGCCCGCTCGACCTGGTCAGCGCCGCCCTGTCCCTCGTTGCGGTCCTGGCAGTGACGTATGGCCTCAAACTGGCCGCGGAGAATGGCGTGGAGCCAGCCGCGGCGCTCACCGTACTCGCAGGGATCGTGCTGAGCTGGGTGTTCGTGCGTCGCCAGCGCAAGCTGAGCGATCCGCTGATCGACCTTGCCCTCTTTCGAGAACCCGCCTTCAGCGTCTCGGTGGCCACCAACACGTTCGGCCTCTTCGCCTTCATCGGCTTCGGGCTGTTCACCGCGCAGTTCATGCAGCTCGTGCTCGGCCTGTCGCCGATCAAGGCGGGGTTGATGGAGCTGCTCGCCTTCAGCGGTCTGATCGCGGGCGCTGTGCTCGCTCCGCTGTTCGTTCGACGTGTCCGGCCCGCATACGTGATGGGGATCGGTCTGACGGTCTCCGCGATCGGGTTTGCCATCCTGACTCAGGTCGAAGCCAGCACCGGATTGGCCTTCGTCGTGTTTGGGGCTTTCGTCTTCTCGGCCGGTTACGGGCCGGTCTTCACACTCGCCAATGACCTGATCGTCGGAACCGCCCCTCCCGAGCGAGCCGGGGCTGCGTCGAGTATCTCGGAATCCGGCACAGAGCTCGGCGGCGCGCTCGGCGTTGCCATCCTCGGCAGCGTCGGCACCGCCATCTACCGAAGCCAGATGGATGGGGATGTGCCGGCCGGTACGCCGACAGACGCAGCAGACGCCGCTCGCGACACCCTCGGCGGTGCTGTGGGCGCCCGCGATCTCTTGCCCGAAGGCTTTCTAGATGCGGCCAACCACGCGTTCACTCAGGGCTTTCAGGTGGCCGCTGCCATAAGTGCGGTTGCGATGCTCGCGCTCGCCATCCTGGTGATGGCCTATCTGCGCGAGGAACGGGCCGAGCCAGAACCGGAACCCGCCACTGAGCCGGATCGTGGCTCGCCCTCGGCGGCCGCCGCCGCAGTGGAGGGTTAGCGGGCCCCAAGTATCGGGATTCGGTCGTCCACACCGAGGATGAGGACACCTAGGTCATGCCGAGCTGTCGCAGGCGCTTCGCCGTGTCCTCCAGCCCCCACGCCTCGGCTATGCGCCCGTCGCGCACCGTGAAGAAGTAGACCTCGTCTACGTCGTGCATACGGCGGCCGGTGGGCTCGCGGCCGCGCCACGGACCGAGATTCGTCCCTGAGCAGCGGAGGCGGGCGACGACCCGATCCCCCTCGGCGACGAGCTCGACGATCTTCATGTGGACGTCGGGGAACCCGACCCGGAACGGCTCGATCCAGCGCCGGGCAGGGCCAGCAAGCTCAGGCACGTAGATCTCGTCGATCGTCTCCAGCTGTCCAGCGTTCAGAACCTCGTCAATAAGGCGTTCGACGACAATCTTGCGCGCGGCAGCCACGCCGTCAGGCTCGCGGCGCATACATGATCACGCCGACCCCGACGAGGCAGATCGCCGCGCCGAGGATGTCGAAGCGGTCGGGCCGGAAGTCGTCGAAGACGACGCCCCACAGAAGCGAGCCGGCGACAAACACGCCGCCATAGGCAGCCAGAACACGCCCGAAGTTGTTGTCCGGCTGAAGGGTCGCCACGAACCCATACGCGATGAGGGTCGCGGCGCCCGCAAGGCCAAGCCAGGCGCTCGCGTTCTCACGCGCGTACTGCCAGATGAGGTAAGCGCCGCCGATCTCGGCGATCGCCGCGAGCACGAAGAGTGCGATGGACTTTCCGGTCACCGGACTGAACGCTAGTCGCGGCCGGACTCGGTCGGTCGCCTCAACCATCTCCGCTGCCGCTTAGTCGTAGCGCGAGCAAAAGACAGACCGCGAGCAGCGCGACGGCGCCCGCAACGACTCCCAGCAACGAGCCGATCGCAACCGAGCCCGCGACTCCCGCGATCGCGGGAGCCGCCAGGCAACAGGCCACCATCAATGCGGCCAGCGCCGGCGCGGCGAGGCGACCGCGCCCGCTCGTCGCCTGCTTAGACACCGGCTACCTCTCGCTCCCCTTCGAGCCCGAAGAGCTCGTCGATGATCGGCCGAGCCCCCTCGGGTCCTTCGACCGTCAGTCGCAGCGCATCACCCTCGGGCTGGAGATCGAACTCCAGGAACGCGCAGCACTTCGACTCGGCGGCGATCAGGTCGTGAAGGGCGTCCTGCGCCTCCGGGCGGAACCTCATCGAGGCACCCCGCTCGCTCGCCGTGACGTCGAGCATGTTGTCGACGACCACGGCGTTTGACGACGCCACGCGCTGGGCCTGCTCGGCAGCACTCAGCGTGCACGCGATTGTCTTTTCAGTCATTTCTTCCTTTCGGTCGGACGGCGTATTGCTACCTTCGACCTTGAACCCGACTTCAAGTCAAGGGCAGATGAGCGAGACCGAACTGACGATCGGACAGGTGGCAGAACGAGCCGGCGTAGCTACATCGGCGATTCGCTACTACGAGCGGATCGGCGTGCTGCCGCCGGCCGACCGCGTGAGCGGCCAGCGCCGATATGGGCGGGAGTCGGTCGACCGTCTGAAGACGATCGCGGTCGCTCAGCGCGCGGGGTTCAAGCTCGACGAGATCGGCGAGCTGCTCCGCGGCGCTGAGAAAGGCGAAGCCTCGGTTGAGCTTCGAGCCTTGGCCCAGCGCAAGCTGCCCGAGGTCGAGGACTTGATCGCCCGCGCCGAGCGGATGCGTGGCTGGCTCGAGGTCGCCAGCGAATGCGGTTGCCCGACCCTGGACGAGTGCGGGCTCTTCGACGTTCCAGAACCGGCGTCTGCCGAGCTCACCGTCGTCCCGGGTCGTCTGCAGCCAGCGGTCTGACCGCGGCCTGCCCGCCACGGACTGGGCACGAGAGACACCAGGGGGTTAGTAAACGTCCATTCATGTATATTGGTCCGCATGCCTACCGGAGACCAGCGGCTCGCCGGCCGGGTCGCCCTGGTCGCCGGCGCCACGCGCGGCTGCGGCCGCGCCACGGCCATCGAACTTGGCGCGCTCGGTGCCACCGTCTACGGGACCGGCCGCTCGACTCGGGCCGGGCGCTCGCCGATGGACCGTCCGGAGACCATCGAGGAGACGGCCGAGCTCGTCACGAGCGCCGGCGGCGAAGGGGTCGCAGTTCGCTGTGACCACTCAAAGGCGGACGACGTCAGCGCGCTCGTGGACCGCATCCGCAACGACCACGGGCGGCTCAACATCCTGGTCAATGACGTCTGGGGCGGGGATCCGTTCGTTCAGTGGGACATGCCGTTGTGGGAGCACCCGCTCGGCGCGACCCTCGGCGTCCTGCGCAACGGCATCGAAACGCACCTGATCACGAGCCACTTCGCAATCCCGGTCATGCGGGAGGGCCCCGGTGGCCTCGTGGTCGAGGTGGGCGACGGCAAGGGGGACGTGCCGTATCGCGGGAACATGCCCTACGACCTCGTCAAGACAGCCGTCGTGCGGATGGGCGAGGCGCTCGCGCACGAGCTCAAGCCGCACGGCATCACGGCCTTGACGGTCACGCCCGGGTGGCTGCGGTCGGAATCGATGCTCGACTACTTCGCCGTCACGGAGCAGACGTGGCGCGAGGCGGCCGAGCGAGTGCCCTACTTCAGCCACTCGGAGACGCCGCACCTGCTCGGTCGCGGGATCGCCGCCCTCGCGGCCGACCCAGACCGGGATCGCTTCGCGGGGCAGTGCCTCGGCTCGTGGGACCTCATGCGCGTCTACGACCTCGAGGACGCCGACGGTGAGCGACCGGACTGGGGTGCTGTCGACACCGAGGCCCGTCTGGAGACGCTGGTCAGCGGGATGCCCGACCCTGCCTGATGCCGCGCCCGCGGACGATCAGCGACGGGGCGATCCTGGACGCTGTTCTCGCCCTTGCCCTACGCATCGGCCCGGCTCGCGTGACGTTCGCAGCAGCCGCCGCCGAGGTCGGCCTGTCGGCCGCGACGCTCGTCCAGCGCTTCGGAACCAAGCGGGAGCTCCTGCTCGCGGCGGACAAACGAGGGGTCGATCTCTGGGTGGGCGCCTTGGACCGCTCGACGGCCGCCTCGCCGCTTGCGCGCGTCATCGAGGGGCTCGTGCTCGCCGTCGACCCAGCTGCCACGCCCGAGCAGATGGCCAACGGGGTCGCGATGCTCCAGCTCGATCTCGCCGATCCCGACTTCCACGCCGAGACGCTCCGCGGAGCGCGAGCAGTCCGCGCCCGCATCGAGCGCGACCTGAGCGCCGCGCTCGCAGCGGGCGAGTTGCGCTCCGGCACCGGCGTCGCGGCGCTCGCAAAGCTCGTCGAAACGACCTATCACGGGGCGATGATCGGCTGGGCGATCCACCGCGAGGGCACGCTCGTCGACTGGATGCGCGGGCAGGTCGAGGGCGTACTTGCCCCGCATCGAACCGCAAGTTAGCCAACCGCTCCGAGGGGAAGTCGGCGTCCGCCAGCTCGGTTTCGGGGTGCCAGCCCAGCTAAACGCCGTCGCTCGAGGAGCGCTGCTCGTGAAGTGTGGCCTAGCCCGTGGTGGCCGCGCTGTCGCAGCCGCGTGAAAGCGGCAGGTCGCGGGCGCTGCGGCATCGCTGGCAAGCAGCGCGAGCACAGAATGGGACCATATTGGGACCTCGGACTCGGTCGGCACGAGCTCTCGAAAAACGAAAACCGCCTGATTTCCAGGGGGGTCTCTACATAGCGGGGGCAGGATTTGAACCTGCGACCTCCGGGTTATGAGCCCGGCGAGCTACCTGACTGCTCCACCCCGCGGCGTGGGATCAAGGTAGCACGCGAGCAGCGGATTTTGCCGGTCTGGGCGGGGCGGCGCTAGGCTGATCTCGTGGCTGTGCTCGAACGTGATCCCGGCTTGCCGGGGGCCGATCTCGTCTCCCGTGGGCTCTCGGACCTCGGTGCCGGCAGGCGCTCCGAGGAGGCCTTGCTGGTCTCGATCGGGGCGCCGCGGCTG
>JBOGZD010000113.1:0-9210 GCA_050697155.1 Solirubrobacterales bacterium
CCGTCGCCCGAGCCGCCCGGGCCGCCGCCCGCCGCCTGGGGACCGGCGCGGACGCTGGCCGCGCTGGCCGCGTTCCTGGTCCTGGTCGCGATCGAGGCGGCGATCGTCGCCGGCTTCGACCCCGACATCGAGACGCTCGGCGCGCGGCTCGGGCTGCAGACGGCGCTCGCCGCGACGTTGATCGCCGTCGCATTCGTCGCCGCCAACCCCGGGCCCGGGCTCGCGGCCCCGCCGGCGCTGGGCCTGCGCAGGCCGCTGGTGCCGGCGATCAAGCTCTCGGCGCTCGCCTACCTCGCCTACATCGGCTCCGCGCTGGTGATCGCCGCCCTCCTTCAGCCCGAGCAGGAGGACGTCACCCGCGACCTCGGCTTCGGCGAGGGCAACTTCGGCTCGGTCGCCGCCGGGCTGCTGATCATCGGCATCGCACCGGTCTCCGAGGAGATCTTCTTCCGCGGCTTCCTGTTCGGCGGCCTGCGCCGCGGCACCCCGCTCGCGGTCGCGGCGGTGCTATCGGCCGGGATCTGGGGCCTCTTCCACTACACCGGGCCCGGCTCCTGGGGCGTGGTCCTGCAGCTGACCGTGTTCGGGCTCGCGCTCGCCTGGCTGTATGAGCGCACCGGCTCGCTGTGGCCGCCGATCGCCCTGCACGTGCTCAACAACGCGCTCGCGTTCGCGGTGCTCACATCGTGAGCGCCGTGGCTGAACCGGCGGTCGTCGCCCGCGGCCTGCGCAAGAGCTACGGCGCTCGCGTCGCCGTCGACGGGATCGACTTCGAGGTCGAGCCCGGCGTCTGCTTCGGCTTCCTGGGGCCGAACGGAGCCGGCAAGACGACGACCATGAAGACGATCTACGGCCTCGCCTCGGTCGACGGCGGGGAGCTGCGCGTGCTCGGCATGGACGCGGTCCGCGACCGGCGCGCGATCAAGGCCCGGCTCGGGATCGTGCCCCAGGAGACCAACCTCGACGGCGAGCTCACCGTGCGCGAGAACCTCGTCTACCAGGCGGGCTACTTCGGCCTCGACCGCGCGTCGGTGGAGGCGAGGATCGACGAGCTGCTCGAGTCCACCCTGCTCGCCGACCGCGCCGACGAGGTCCCCTGGGGGCTGTCGGGGGGGATGAAGCGGCGGCTGCTGATCGCCCGCGCGCTGGTCAACGACCCCGAGCTGGTCGTGCTCGACGAGCCGACCACCGGGCTCGACCCGCAGGCGCGGCTGGCGGTCTGGCGGACGCTCGACCGGCTGCGCCGTCGCGGCGTCACGCTGCTGCTGACCACTCACTACATGGAGGAGGCGGCCCGGCTCTGCGACCGACTGCTGATCATGGACGAGGGCAGGATCGTCGCCGAGGGCCGGCCCCGCGATCTCGTGCTCGAGCACGTCGGCAAGGAGGTGCTCGAGCTCGAGCTCGGCGAGGGCTGCGACGCCGGCGAGCTGCTCGCTGCCGTCGACGGCACCAGCGGGCACGAGCTCTCGGACGGGATGCTGACCCTGTTCGCCGAGGACGCGGAGGCGATCCTGCACTCCCTCGACCACGACCGGTTCCCGACCGACTCGGCGATGGTCCGCCGGGCGACCCTCGAGGACGTCTTCCTCCGGCTGACCGGGAGAAGCCTGCGCGAGTAATGGCCGAGTTCGCGACGCAGAGCTACACGGGAATCGGGCCGCCGGTGCCATGGCGCGACCTGATCCCCTCGCCCCGCCACGCCTTCGCGGTCTGGCGGCGAAACGCGCGGGTGTTCTCGAAGCTGTGGAAGGGGGCGCTGTGGCCGCAGTTCCTCGACCCGCTCTTCTATCTGGTCGCGCTCGGCTTCGGCCTCGGCACCTACGTCGCCACCGTCAACGGGATCCCCTACGAGGACTTCATCGGTCCCGGCCTGATCGCCTCGGCGGCAATGTGGGCAGCGTCGTTCGAGACCACCTACAACGTCTACCTGCGGATGAACGAGACGCGGCTCTACGACGCGATCCTCGCCACCCCGGTGGAGGTCCAGGACCTGATCGCCGGCGACCTGGCTTGGAGCTCGACCCGGTCGGCGCTATACGGGACCAGCTTCCTGATCATCGTCACCGCCTTCGGCCTGGTCGGCTCGGCCTGGGCGATCGTGATCCCCCTGTTCGTCCTCATCGGCGGCCTCTGCTTCTCGCTGGTCGGCTACACGTTCACCGCCCTGATCCCGAAGATCGATCTCTACAGCTACTTCTTCACCCTGCTGATCACCCCGATGTTCCTGTTCTCGGGGATCTTCTTCCCGTTCGACCGGCTGCCCGGCTGGGCCGAGATGGTCGCCTGGTTCACGCCGCTCTACCACCTGGTCGAGATCACCCGCGGGCTGGCGATGGGCCCCGAGGCGCTCGCGATCCTCGGGCACACGGCGTGGCTGCTGGTCGCAAGCGCCCTGCTGTTCGTGATCCCGGTGCGCGCCCTGCGCGCCCGGCTCGTCGCCTGACGGCGGCGAGGCCGCAACGGCATCTGCCAGAATTCGGGCCGTGAAGGCCCGGGCTCTCGTCCCCGTAGGGGGGTTCTTCGTCGCGGCACTCCTCGCGCTTCCGGCCGGTGTCCTCGCGCAGGGCGGAGGCGGCGGCGGTGCTGGTGGCGGCGGTGAGGACGGCGCGGGCGGTGGGTCCGTCGGGCAGAAGCCGGCGAAGATCTCGGTGAAGCTCAAGGGCGTCGACGGCGGCAGGGTCGACGTCGGCGACCGGGTGCGGGCGATCGGCAAGGTGCGCCCGTTCGTCGGCGGCCAGGAGGTCGAGGTCCGGCTCGGGCGCAAGGGCGACGTGGTCGAGAAGAAGACCCCGTTCGTGCGCCGGGTCAAGAACAAGAACTACGGCCGGGTGAAGCTCAAGTCGAAGCCGCTGGTCAAGGCCGGCAAATACCGGGTCAGGGTCTCGAAGGCGCCCACCCCCCAGCAGGCGGGCGGGCGCGCGAAGTCGCAGCAGTTCCGGCTGCGCTTCCCCGACCTGGACCCGGGCGACTCGGGGCCGGCCGTCGCCCTGTTCAACGACCTGCTTCGCAAGCGCGGCTATTACAGCTCGGGAGGCAACGGCTACAGCTCGCGCACAGGGCGGGCGGTGATGGCGTTCCGCAAGGTGAACGGGATGGCGCGCAACTTCCAGGCCACGCCGGGGATCTTCCAGGCGCTCGCCGCCGGCAAGGGCTCGTTCAAGCTCCGCTACCCGAACGCCGGCCGCCATGTCGAGGTCGACCTCTCCAAGCAGGTGATGGTGCTCGCCGGCGCCGACGGCAAGCCACAGTGGACGTTCCACGTCTCGACCGGAACGATCGCGACCCCGTCGGACCAGGGCGGCTACAGCTTCTATCGCCGCGAGCCCGGCTACAACAACGTCCGCATGTACTACTCGGTCTACTACAACGGCGGCGAGGCGATCCACGGCTACCACTCGGTGCCGCCACACCCCGCCAGCCACGGCTGCATCCGCAACCCGATCCCCGACTCGGTCTTCATCTACAACTGGGTCGAGCTCGGGATGAAGATCTGGGTCTACAACTGAGCGCAGACGGCCCCCGCCAGGTCCTGATCGCCGAGCTGCGCGAGCACGCGCTGGTGCTCGGCGAGGTGACGCTCTCCAGCGGCCGCAAGGCCTCCTACTACGTCGACGCCCGCCGCGCCCTGCTTCGCTCGGCCGGATTTCGCGCCGCCGGGGAGCTGATCGCCGACGCCGCCCGCAAGGTCGGGGCCGAGGCGGTCGGGGGACCGGTGATGGCGGCGATCCCACTGGCCTGCGCCGCCATCGCCGCGCCGGCCGGCGACCGGCTGGTCGGCTTCTTCGTCCGCAGGGAGCGCAAGGAGCACGGGCTACAGCGGTGGGTAGAGGGTCCTGTTGAGGAGGGGACGCGTTGCCTGGTGGTCGAGGACACGGTGACCACCGGCGGTTCGACCGTGGCCGCGATCGAGCGGATCCGCGACGAGGGGCTGTTAGTGGTCGGCGCCCTCTGCGTCGTCGACCGTCTCGCCGGGGGCGCCAACGCGATCGCTGACGCCGCCGGGGCGCCGTTCACCGCGCTGACGACGATCGACGACCTGTACCCGGAGCGCCCGGACCGCCAGGGGGTGGATGGGGGTTAGGCGCGTGCGTGGATAACCCACATCAACCCTCTAGGAGGGCGCGGCGACGGGCCGGCCGCGCAGGGTGGCGACCATTCGCCTGGCCACGCGCCGGGCCGGGCCCGAGTCGCGCTCGGCGTTGCCGGCGATGACGACGGTGAAGGCGGCCAGGCCCTCGCGCCGCAGGACGATCAGCTCGAGCGCCTGCTCGATCCCGGTCTTGGCCGCCGTTGCGCGCGCCTTCACCGTGATCCCCTCGTAGCGGTGGCCGAACGGGCGCGGGTCGCCGGGCTCGATCGCGCTCTCGAAGCCGTCGAGCGCCAGCAGCGCTCGGGTGGCGAAGTCGTCGAGCGGGAGCTCAAGCGCGTCATCAGTGCGGTCGGGGGTGATCGAGACCGCGACCAGGCGGTCGAACGAGCGCACCAGGGTCGAGATCCGGCGGTCGCTCGCCTTCCAGCCGCGGGGCACGCCGATCGCAAAGCCGCCCGGGCGGTTGGTGTGCGGCTGCCAGCCCGATGGCAGCTTCGGCAGCTCCTCGGCGGTCTCCGGCGGACGCGGCTCCGGCTCAGGCTCGTCGGAGTCCCGACAGCCCGCTGCGAGCAGCGCGAGGCCGATCAGCAGCAGGGCCGGCCCTGGGCGCGCGCTCACGGAAGCGGGTCGGCGGGATCCTGGTCGGCGAGGTCCTCGACCTCGGCCTCGATCGCCTCCGCGGCCGCGTCCTCGCGCCCGCGCCGGCGGGCGCGGTCGGTGATCCGGCGCAGCGGATGCACGATCCGGGTCACCTCCTCGAGGTGAGGCTCGACCCGCTCGATCCCGTCGCGAAGCTCGGTGACGTCGTCCCGCATCGCCTCGACCGTGGCGTGCATCCCCTTCACCTCCCCATCGAGCGTCTCGACCCGCGCCTGGATCGTGGCCAGGGTCTGCGCCACCTTCGGAAGCACGGCCACGGCCGCGGCCATCTCCTGCATCTGCTCGGCGATCTGGCGGATGTCTCCGACCAGCCCGCCGAGCGCCTGCGGCAGCGCGAGCGGGTTGATCGCCGAATTGCGCTTCTCGTCGCTCATTGGAGCTCCTGGATCGCGCTTCGCACCATAATCATGCGAATCTGCTCGGCGCTCACGGCTTCTTGATCGAGTAGACAGCGACGTCGCCGGGCACGCCCTTGGCGCGGAAGAGCAGCTTACGCTTCGCCCGAACCGAGTCGCCGTCGAGCGCCTCGAGCGCTGCTCCCGAGACGAGGACCTCGTCCGCCGACGCCTCCTCCGCGACCCTGGCGGCCACGTTGACGTCGACCCCGAAGTAGTCCTCGCCGAGCTGCCGCGGCGAGCCGAGATGGATCCCGGCCCGCATCCGCGGGCGGTACCCGGCCGCCTCGACCGCGGCGAGACGCCGGCGGGCCTCGAACACCGCCGCGAGCGCTGCCGGCGCCTCGTCGAACGCCGCCATCATCCCGTCGCCAAGTCGCTTGACGACCACCCCGCCGTGAGCGACCACCGGCGGCTCGATCGCCTCGCCGACGTCGCGCAGCAGCTCGACGGCGGCATCGTCGCCCGCCTCTAGCGCCCAGTTCGAGAAGCCGACGAGGTCAGTGAACGCGATCGCCCGCGTCGCCGCGGCCTGTCCGCGCTCCGTGCTGGTGGCCGCCGCGTCCATCACCTGAAGCGCGGAGAGGCCCGCCTCCTTGAGGATCCCCGGGCGCTCGGCCGCGAGCTCGCCGAGCCTGCGGGCGATCAGGGAGCGCGGCTCGCTGCCCGCGGTCGAGAGCGGATCGCCGTAGCGGCTGTCGCCCGGCAGCAGCTCGCGGGCGTACTTGACCGCGGCCATCAGCATCCGCTTGTGCCGTTGCTCGCCGCCGGGCTCGGTCGCCTCGACGTCGCGCTCATCCTGCTCGCCGGTCTCTGGCATGCGTGCCCGGGATTACACCATCTGCGCCGGAACCGTTACATCCGCCGATGTAGCGATCGACGTGGACGCCCGCGCGTGCGCCGGCCGGGAGCCCAATAGAGTCGGGTCGCCGTGACCACCGTCCGCGAGGCCTCGTTCGAGCTCTTCCGCGCGCACGGGATGACCACGATGTTCGGCAACCCGGGCTCCACCGAGTTGCCGATGCTCACCGGGTTCCCGGACGACTTCCGCTACGTGCTGGGCCTCCAAGAGGCGGTCGTGGTCGGGATGGCGGACGGCTACGCCCAGGCGAGCGGCAGCACAACCCTGGTCAACCTCCACACCGCCCCCGGGGTCGGCAACGCGATGGGCGCGATCTTCAACGCCCAGGCAAACCACGCCCCGCTGCTGCTCACCGCGGGCCAGCAGGTGCGCCCGGTGGTGACCATGAATGCGAACCTGACCAACCGGGATGCGACCCGGATGCCGCATCCGCTGGTCAAGTGGAGCTACGAGCCGCCCCGGGCCGAGGACGTCCCGCACGCGCTCGCGCGCGGGATCCACACCGCGGGCCTGCCGCCGAAGGGGCCCGCGTTCGTCTCGATCCCGATGGACGACTGGGAGGCCGAGGTCGACGGCGACTACGCCCGGCACGCGATCGAGCGGGCGACCACGGGTCGCGCGACCGCCGATTCGGAAGCCGTGCGCGAGCTCGCTGCGAGGCTCGAGGCAGCACAGAACCCGGTGCTGGTCGCGGGACCCGACATCGACGCGAGCGGCGCCTGGGACGCCGCGGTAGCGCTCGCCGAGCGCCAGCGGCTGTCCGTGTTCGCGATTCCGGCGCCGGGAGGCGGACGGATCGGCTTTCCCGAAGGCCACCCCAACTTCCGCGGCGTGCTGCCGCCGGCGATCGGCCCGCTCTCGGAGACGCTGGCCGGGCGCGACCTCGTGCTCGTGGTCGGCGCGTCGGTCTTCTCCTACTACCCCTACATCCCCGGCCCGCTGCTGCCCGACGGGGCGACGCTGGTGGCGGTCACCTCCGACCCCGACGAGGCGGCGCGGGCGCCGATGGGCGACGCGATCGTCGCCGACGTGAGGCTGACCCTGGAGGCGCTGCTCGACGCGGTCGGCGAGTCCGAGCGCGACCCGGGCGAGTCGCTTCCCGAGCCGGTGGCCGGCCCTGAGCAGGACCCGATCACAGGGACCGCGGCGATGCACGCGCTCGCGGCCGCCTTCCCCGACGACGGGATCATCGTGCTCGAGGCGCCGTCATCGACGCTCGCGCTTCGCAACCAGCTTCGGCTCTCACGGCCCGGCAGCTACTTCTTCGGCGCCGGCGGCGGGCTCGGATTCGGGCTCCCGGCCGCGGTCGGGGTGCAACTCGCCCAGCCCCGGCGTCCGGTGGTCTGCGTGATCGGCGAGGGCTCGGTCCAGTACGCGGTCACGGCGCTGTGGACCGCGGTCGCCTACGAGGTACCGCTCACGGTGCTGGTGCTGCGCAACAGCGAGTACGCGATCCTCAAGTGGTTCGCAGAGGCCGAGGAGGTCAGCGGCGCGCCCGGGCTCGATCTGCCCGGGCTCGACACCGCCGCGATCGCAAGCGGCTACGGGGTCCAGGCGCGGCGGGTGGAGGGCGCCGAGGAGCTGCGGGAGGCGCTGGGCGCTGCGATCGCCTCCGAGCGCCCGCAGCTGGTCGAGGTCGGCGTCGCTCCGGGGATGTGGCTGTTCTGAGCCCCACCCCCGCCCTCTATGACGAGCTCGCCGAATGGTGGCCGCTGCTCTCGCCGCCCGACGAGTACGCCTTTGAGGCCACCCAGTATCTGCGGCTGCTGCGCGAAACGGTCGACGGCCCGCTCGACGAGGTGCTCGAGCTTGGCAGCGGTGGCGGCAATAACGCCTCGCACATGACGGACGACTTCCGGATGACGCTCGTCGATCTCTCGCCGGCGATGCTCGCCGTCAGCGAGCGGCTTAACCCGGAGTGCGAGCACGTCGAAGGCGACATGCGCTCGGTCCGGCTGGGGAGGACGTTCGACGGGGTGTTCGTCCACGACGCGATCGCCTACCTGACCACCGAGGACGACCTCGCCGCGGCGATCGAGACCGTGGCCACCCACTGCCGGCCGGGCGGCGCCGTGGTGCTCGTGCCCGACTTCGTCGCCGAGACTTTCACGGAGGGCTCGGAGCACGGTGGGCGCGACGGGGCCGACCGCGCCCTGCGCTACCTCGAATGGCACTGGGACCCGGACCCCACCGACACAACGCACCGGATGGATCTCGCCTATCTGCTGCGCCACCCCGACGGCTCGGTCGAGGTGCGAGGCGACGCGCACCCGTGCGGCCTGTTTGCGCGCCAGACCTGGCTCGACTTGCTCGCGGGGGTCGGGATTGACGCCGAGGCGGTCCCGTTGCCTTCCGAGGACGAAGACCCGCACGGCCGCGAGGCGTTCGTCGGGCGGCGACCGGGTAGCGATCAGTTTCCGCCCTCCGGGCGGTCGTAACTGGAAAGAGGATGAGAATCCGACTTCACAAGCGATAGGAGCCAGCCATGTTCGAGAGCACGAACGCGTACAGCGGCTTTGCCGCACCCGACCTGAAGCAGGCGCAGGAGTTCTACGGCGAGAAGCTCGGCCTGAAGACCACGCTGGTCTCAGACGACCTCCTGACCTTGCATCTCGCCAACGGCCGCGACACGCTGATCTACCAGAAGCCGGACTTCACCCCGGCCACCTACACGATCCTCAACTTCGTCGTCGACGACAGCGAGAAGGCGGTCGACGAGCTGGCCGCGCGCGGCATCGAGGTCGAGCGCTACGAGGGAATGGGCCAGGACGAGAAGGGCATCTCACGCGACGGCCCCAACATCGCCTGGTTCAAGGACCCCTTCGGCAACATCCTCTCGGTCCACGAGGACGTCTAGGCAGGCGCCCCGACCCGGTGAGCTGGAAGCGGAACGTCGATTGGCGCTTTAGTGGCGCATAGCGCCACTTTCGCGCCAATGGACCATCGGCCCACGGTGGTGCAGCCTTGCGAACGCCCCGACCAGGATTCGAACCTGGGACCTACTCCTTAGGAGGGCTCTCGGGCGAGTAACGGCCGGGCACCGTCGGGCATGAATGGCCTGCACATCGGCCAATTTCGGTAAGCGTTCAGTCGGTCCGCCGGGCGCTGGCCCGGGGGAAGGCCGGTTGACATAAGCAGGCTCCGCGCCGGGCACGGCGAACCTTGCCGACATGGATCGCGCCGAGGCCGAGGCGATCTAC
>JBOGZD010000114.1:0-9148 GCA_050697155.1 Solirubrobacterales bacterium
GCGTCGCGGCGGGCAGCGGCGGCGCGGAGGCGGAGGCCGCATACGCCGTCGCGACCGGCTGCACCGGGATCCGCAGTGCTTCGGCGACCTGCTCGTAGAAGCCGTCCTCGCCCTGCAGGAGCTGGTCGATCCGGCGCAGGAACGAGCCTGACTCGGCGCCCTGGATGATCCGGTGGTCGTAGGTCGAGGTCATGGTCATCACCTTGGAGACCCCGACCGCCTTCAGCTTCTCCTGCGGCGCGTGCGCCCACTCCACCGGGTAGGCGATCGAGCCGGTCGCGATGATCGTGCCCTGTCCGCTCATCAGCCGCGGCACCGAGGCGACCGTGCCAAGGCCGCCCGGGTTGGTCAGCGAGATGTTGGTTCCCTGGAAGTCGTCGGCGGTGAGCTTGTTCTCCCGCGTTTTGGTGATCAGCTCCTCGTAGTAGGAGTGAAAGCCGGCGAAGTCGAGCGACTCCGCCCCCTTGATCGCCGGGACCAGCAGGCTGCGCCCCCCCTTGCGCTCGACGTCGACCGCGATCCCGAGGTTGACCTGCTCGGTCTCGACCACCTGCGGCTTTCCATCGCGCTCGGTGTAGGTGTGCACCATCACCGGCCATTCGGTCGCCGCCCGGGCGATCGCCCAGGCGATCAGGTGGGTGAAGGAGACCTTCATCCCGCGCTCCTTGAGCGCGGCGTTGATCGCCTTGCGCTTCGCGTCGAGCACGTCGACGGGCAGGGTGCGGAACGAGGTCGCGGTCGGCATCTGCCGGCTCTCGTTCATGGCCTGCGCCAGCATCCCGGCGGGCCCACGCAGCGGCTTGGCCTCGCCAGCGGCGACGGCCGCAGGGGCAGCCCCGTTGCCGTCGGCCGCCGCCAGCACGTCCTCCTTGGTGATCTTTCCGTTCACCCCGGTCCCCCGCACGGCTCCGAGGTCGACCCCCTTCGCCGCTGCCACCCGGCGCGCGACCGGCGAGGCGTTCGCGCCGTCCCCGCCATCCACGGGCGCCGCAGGCGCCGCTTCGGCAGGCGCTGCGGCCCCTGGCGACTGGCGACTGGCGACTGGCGTCTCGCCGTTGCCGCTCGGGGGCGCGCCCGCGGTCATCTCGGCCAGGGCCTGGCCCACCTGCACAGTGTCGTCGGGCTGCACGAGCAGCTTCGTGATCGTGCCGGCGGCGGGCGCGGGCACCTCGGCGTCGATCTTGTCGGTCGACACCTCGATCACCACGTCGCCCTCGGCGACCTGCTGTCCCTCCTCGACCCGCCACTCGAGCACCGTGCCCTCGGTGACGGACTCGCCCATCTCGGGCATCGGAATAACTAACGTTCCGGCCGCCTCCTCCGCTTTGCGTCCGGCGGCGGCCGGGTCAGTCGAGGATCCCTCCTCGGCTTCGCGTCCGGCGGCGGCCGGGTCAGCTGAGGGTCCCGCCTCCGCGGTCGCGGCGGGAGCGGCGGTTTCGACCTCGCCCGGTTGCGGGGACTCCGAAGGGGCCGACTCCTCGCCGATGTCGGCGTCGCCCTCGCCGCCGCCCTCGACGAAGCTCGACGTCTCCGCCGACGCCCCGTTGCCCGATGGGGCGCCGTCGGGGTCGAGCCGGCCGAGCACCGAGCCGACCTCGACCGTGTCGTCCTCGCCGGCGAGGATCTTTACCAGCACCCCGCTCGCGGGGGCCGGAACCTCGGCGTCGACCTTGTCGGTCGACACCTCGACCACGGTCTCGCCCTCCTCGACGAACTCGCCCTCGGACTTGTGCCACTCGAGGATCGTTCCCTCGGTGACCGACTCCCCCATCTGGGGCATCTGGATCTCGACGACGCCCGTTTCCGCCATCCAACTACGAGTGTATGACCTTGTGAGCTTCGTGCCTACCGCACTCGAGCCACGAGGCAGACATCGTTCACGGCAGTATCGATCGCCCCGCGGCGCAGGAACTCCCGGGCCGGCGCCGCGTGGTCGCAATAGCCGCACCGAAGCTCCGCCAGCGGGCGGATGCGGGGCGCCGGCGAGATCGGCAGGTCGCACCCCGGGCAGGCCAGCGCGCCGCGCGCGAGGACCTGGACGCCGTCGCGAACCAGGCGCCGCTGCTCGCCGACGGCGGACCCGCCGAGCCGGCCCAGCTTGACGTCGGGCTCACCGCGGTCGCCGGGGTCTGGAGCGAGCTCGAATGCCACTCCCCTCATAGTAGGGTCAGCGAGCAGATGAGCTACTTCGTCACCGGAGCGACCGGGTTCATCGGGCGCAACCTGGTCGAGCTGCTGCTCGAGCGCGAGGGGACGATCTACGCGCTGTGCCGCGAGGGCTCGCGGGGGCGGCTTGAGGAGCTTCGCAGCCGCTGGGGCTGCGACCCCGATCGGGTGGTGACCATCGTCGGCGACCTCTCCCAGCACCGGCTGGGGGTAAGCGACGAGGACGCGGAAAAGTTGCGCGGCGACGTCGACCACCTGTTCCACCTCGGGGCGATCTACGACATGGAGGCAGACGCGGACAGCCAGCAGGTCGCCAACATCGACGGCACCCGGCACATGGTCGAGCTCGCCGAGGAGATCGAGGCCGCCCGTGTTCACATGGTCAGCTCGATCGCCGCTGCCGGGCTCTACCCGGGAACCTGGCGCGAGGACATGTTCGAGGAGGCCCAGGACCTCGACGTAAACCCCTACTTCCGCACCAAGCACGAGGCGGAGGGCGTGGTGCGCAGCGAGTGCAGCCGCCCCTGGCGTGTCTACCGGCCCGGGATCGTGGTGGGCCACTCCGAGACCGGCGAGATGGACAAGGTCGACGGCCCGTACTACTTCTTCAAGCTGATCCGCCGGATCCGCAATGCCGTCCCCCAGTGGATGCCGATGGCCGGCATCGACGGGGGCGAGATCAACATCGTCCCGGTCGACTTCGTGGTCAAGGCGATCGACCACATCGCTCGCGTCGACGGGCTCGACGGCCGCACGTTCAGCCTCACCGACTCCAACCCGCTGACCGCGGGCGAGGTGATCGACACCTTCGCGCAGGCCGCGCACGCCCCCCAGGCCTCGGTGCGCCTGCCGGCAGGCGCGACCAGGGCGCTGCAGCCGATCCTGCGGTCGATCCTCGGCCTGTCTCCGTTCGGCAACGCGGCGGCCGACCTGGTCCTCGCCGATCTCGGGATTCCCCGCTCGGTGCTGGTCTACGTCAACTGGCCCACCAGCTTCGACTCGCGCCAGGCGCAGGCCGCGCTCGCCGGCACCGACATCTCGGTTCCCCCTCTGGCGGCGTACGCCGGCAAGCTCTGGGACTACTGGGAGCGCCACCTCGACCCCGACCTCTACCGCGATCGAACCCTCGTCGGGGCGGCGCGGGGGCGACTCGGGCTGGTCGGCGGAATCACCCAGGTCCTCGAGCAGCAGATCCCCGACGAGGTGATGCGCCTGGCCCGGCGGCTGCAGGGCAACGTCTCGCTGAAGCAGTCGGTGCGGGGCAGGATCGTGATGGTCACCGGCGCGTCCTCGGGGATCGGCAAGTCGGCGGCGATGAAGATCGCCGACGCCGGCGGGATCGTCCTGCTCGTGGCGCGCACGCCGGAGAAGCTCGAGACCACCCGGGAGCAGATCGAAGCCGGCGGGGGAACCGCGTTCGTCCATCCGTGCGACCTCTCCGACATGGACGAGATCGAGCGGATGGCGACCGAGGCGCTCGCGCAGCACGGCCACGTCGACGTCCTGGTCAACAACGCGGGGCGCTCGATCCGCCGCTCCGTCGCGCTCTCCTACGACCGCCCGCACGACTTCGAGCGCACGATGCAGCTCAACTACTTCGGTGCGGTGCGCCTGATCCTGAAGCTCCTTCCCGTGATGCGGGCGCGCAAGTCGGGCCAGATCGTCAACGTCAGCTCGATCGGCGTGCAGACGAACATGCCGCGCTTCTCCGCCTATGTCGCCTCGAAGTCCGCGCTCGACGCCTTCTCGCGCTGCATCGCCTCCGAGATCATCGACGACAAGGTCCACATCACGACCATCCACATGCCGCTGGTGCGCACCCCGATGATCGCGCCGACCCGGATGTACGACCGCTTCCCGACCATCACCCCGGATGAGGCGGCGGACATGATCTGCGAGGCGATCATCCACCGGCCGAAGCGGATCGCGACCCCGATGGGCACCCTCGGGCAGGTCCTCTACGCGCTCAATCCGAAGTCGATCGACTACATCCTCAACACCGCCTACCACCTGTTCCCGGACTCCGCCGCCGCCAAGGGCGGCAAGGACGCGCCGAAGAAGGCGGGCCCGGCCCGGACGACCGAGGAGCAGGCGGACAACCGCCAGCTCGCCTTCGCGTACTTGATGCGCGGCGTCCACTGGTAAACCAGGCCGCTGCAAACCGGCGCATCTAGGCGTCCTCGACCTGCTCGGTCTGGCGCGAGTGACATATGTCACTGACTACGCGCCGTCCGCGGTGTTCAACTACCCTTGTGGTGTCACCAGTCGCGAGTAGGGCGCGACGAGAGCTCAGAGGTTGGTTCGTAATGGTCCGTGCGGATCGGAGAGTACGGTGGGGGGTGCCGGGTCGTTGGCTGGCCGCGTTGGTCGCCGGCGTGCTCGTTTCGCTGGTCGCCGTGGGCGCCGCCGGCGCGGGCGAGCGGATCATCCCCGGCAACCCGGTCGAGGTCGAGGGGGAGCCGCAGGAGGGCGAGACCCTGACGGCGTCGGCCGAAGCGCTGATCCCGATCTTCGGGCCGCCCGACAGCTTCCACTGGCAGCGCTGTGACCCGGCGGCCGTGGCCTGCTCCAGCGAGGCGTCGGCCAACAGCAACCAGTGGCCGAACATCCCGGGCGCGGGCGCCAAGACCTACACCCTCGTCGCGGCGGACGTCGACAAGTTCGTGCGCGCGGTGGCGACCTACGGCCTCCTGCCGCTGTTTCAGGCGACCTCCGCGCGGGTCGGCCCGATCGAGCCCGCTCCGCCGCCACCGCCTCCGCCGCCAACGCCAGCGCCGCCGCCGCCGACGGTCCAGACGCCACAGCAGCAGAGCCTGCCGCCGCCGGTCGTCCACGTGAGCGCCAACCTGCTCCCGATCACCGGCAACGTGCTGGTCCAGGAGCCGGGCGAGCAGGGCTTCCGCGTCCTCCCCGACCCCGAGCAGGTGCCGCTCGGCAGCATCGTCGACACCCGCCAGGGGCACGTCGACGTGGTCACGGCGCTAAACGCCGGGGGCGAGACGCAGGTGGCCGAGTTCTGGGCTGGGCGCTTCGAGCTCACCCAGACCGGAGGCGACAACCCGTACACGGAGTTCGAGTTGGTCACGCCGCCGAAGAAGAAGGCTGCCTCGCGCCGGGCGGGCAAGCACACGCCCGCGGCGAGTGAGCGTCGCCGCGGCTCCGGTCGGCTCTGGGGCCGGGGCAAGTGCAAGTGCCGCACCCGCGGCCGACACAGCGCCGGGACCGTCCGCGGCACCTGGTGGCTGACGATCGACCGCCGCAACGGCACGCTGACCAAGGTTAAGCAGGGGACCGTCGCGGTCCGGGACTTCACCCTCGGCAAGACGGTCAAGGTCAAGGCCGGGGAGCGCTACCTCGCTCACTCGAAGCGCAAGCGCTAGGGCACGGGCCCGGTCGCGGTGGGCGGCCGCGGGCGCGATGCTCGTCCTGCTCGCCACCGCGGTTGCCGCCGGCGCGGACACCGGCGACCGGGGCGGGCCTCCCCCGCCGGAGATCAGCGGCGAGCCCCACGAGGGCGAGACGCTGTTTGCGAGCTGGTTCGAGGAACCGGACCAGTGGCAGTGGCAGCGCTGCACGTCCGGCGAGGTGGTCTGCAAGGGCATCGGTCGCGGCTCACCCTGGACCACCATCCCGGGTGCCGACGAGGACACCTACGTGCTCAGGTCCGCCGACGTCGGCAACTTCGTGCGCGTGGGGGCGAGAAACTGCCCGAAGGGCTGCAACGACTTCACGTTCTCCGATCCGGTCGGCCCGATCGAACCGGCGGTCGGTCCGCCGCCGCCACCGCCTCCGGGCGGACCCCCGCCCCCGGTCGCCCACGTGAGCGCCAACCTTGCGCCGCTTCAGGGCACGATCCTGGTCAAGCTGCCCGGGACCGACTTCTTCATCCCCATCACCCAGGCGACGCAAGTCCCGCTCGGCACCGTCGTCGACGCGCGTGACGGCCACGTCGAGGTGTTCACCGCCCGCAACGAGCAGGGGGCGATCCAGTCGGGGGAGTTCTGGGCCGGGGTGTTCAAGCTCACCCAGACCGACGGCGCTCCGCTGGTGACCCGGTTCAAGCTCGTTGGCCCGGGAGAGCAGGCGGGGCGGGCGCAGCGGGGTCGCGGCGGCCGCCGGCTCTGGGGCCGCGGCCGGTGCAAGTGCCGTAGCCGCGGACGCCACAGCGCCGGCACGGTCCGGGGCACCTGGTGGCTGACGCAGGAGAGACCGAACGGGACCTTCACCAGGGTCAAGAGGGGAAAGGTCGCGGTGCGCGACTTCGGGCGCCGCAAGACGATCCTGGTGCGGGCCGGGGAGCGCTACCTCGCCAAGCCGGGCCGCAACTAGCGCCCGGGTCTGGACCCGGTCGCTGCGCACGGCCGGCGCCGGGGGCGCTCGCGCCTGGCAGCTGGCGGCGGTCGGCGTGATCTCGGCGGCGCTCGGGTTGGGTGCCTGGGCAACGGACACGTTCGAGAACCTCGAGTACGACGCGGTCGACGCCCGCTTCGACCTCCGCGGGGAGGAGGCGCCGGGAGACGACATCGTGATCGTCAAGATCGACCCCGCCACCTTCGGCGTGCTCCAAGAGTTCCCGTTCCCCCGCGATCTCCATGCGGATGTGATCGACGAGCTGGTCGCCGACGGCGCCACTGTGATCGCCTACGACGTCCAGTTCACTGAGCCCAGCAACGATCCCGCGGCCGACAACGCGCTGATCCGCTCGGTGGGCCGAGCGCAGGACATGGTTCTCTCGACCACCGAGGTCGGACCCGGCGGGCGCACGAACGTCCTCGGAGGGGACTTCGTGCTCGAGCGCCTCGGCGCCCGCGCCGGCAGCACGCTGCTTCCAGGTGATTCCGACGGCGTCATCCGCCGCGTGCCCCGGGACCAGTCGGGGCTCGAGAGCTTCGCGATCGCGACCGTCGAGCAGTGGCGCGACCGGCCGGTCGAAGGCGACGTCTTCGACAGGGACTCGGCGTGGATCGACTTCCACGGCGAGCCGGGAACCTTCGACGCGATCTCCTTCTGGCGAGTGCAGAAGGGCCGGTTCGAGCCCGGCACGTTCACCGACAAGGTCGTCGTCGTCGGCGCCACCGCCCCCTCGCTTCAGGACCTGCACTCGACCTCGGTCACCGACGAGCAGCTCATGTCCGGCCCCGAGATCCAGGCGAACGCGATCTCGACCGTCGACCGCGGCAATCCGCTCGACGAGAGCGGCGGCCTGCTGGACGCGGGGCTGATCGTGCTTGCCGCCGCCCTGGCGCCCCTGGCCAGCACCCGGTTCTCCCTGCTGCGGGCGCTCGCGCTCGCGGTCGGCATCGGCGGCCTCTACGCGGTGGCGACGATGCTCGCGTTCAACGCCGACCTGATCCTGCCGTTCGTCTACCCGCTGGGAACGCTCGTTCTGGCGCTGATCGGCACGCTCGCGGTCCAGTACCTCGCCACGGCCTTCGAGCGCCAGCGGGTGCGCAACATCTTCGCCCGCTTCGTCCACGAGGACGTCGTCGAGGACGTGCTCGCGCGCACCGACGACGACCTGCGGCTCGGCGGCGTGCAGCTCGAGGGCACGATCCTGTTCAGCGACATCCGCGGCTTCACGAGCTTCTCCGAGACCAAGACCGCGCCGGAGGTGGTGGAGATCCTGAACCGCTACCTGAGCGCGATGAGCGACGCGATCATCGACCACGGCGGCACGATCACCGCGTACATCGGGGACGGGATCATGGCCGTGTTCGGGGCCCCGATCGAGCGGCCCGATCACGCCGAGCGGGCGCTGGCCGCGGCGCGGGCGATGCTGGATGAGAAGCTGCCCGAGTTCAACGAGTGGCTGCGCTCGCGCGGGATCGACGACTTCGAGATGGGCATCGGCCTCAACACCGGCCCGGTGATGGCCGGCAACGTCGGCTCCGATCGGCGGCTCGAGTACACGGCGATCGGCGACGCGGTGAACACGGCATCGCGGCTGGAGTCGATGACCAAGGGCTCGGGCCACGCGCTGTTCATCGCCGACTCGACTCGCGCGGCACTCGGCGACGGCGCCCTCGGCGACCTCGTCTTCGTCGACGAGCTCGAGGTGCGCGGCAAGACCGCCACGGTCAAGGTCTGGTCGCTGCGCGCCGACGACCTACGGGCCTGAGGTGACGCGGGCGGCGGTGGTGGGGATCCCGGCGCGCTCGGCGGCCGCGCGCGTGGGTGGCCGGTCCCGTAGGGGGAGGGGGTGGTGGCGTCGGCGGGAGTCGAGAGCCCCGTACGCGCCACGCCGCGGGCGAGCGATGCGAGGGTTGTTCCCCGCCAGGCGGGTAAAACGTCGCAGGCGCGCCGATCCGAGGGGCGGATGCGCGGTTTTGTCCGCCAGGCGGGTAAAAGGTCGCAGGCGCGCCGATCCGACGGGCGTATACGCGGTTTTGTCCGCCAGGCGGGCACAACGTCGCAGGCGCTTCGATCCGACGGGCAGATGCGCGGTTTTGCCCGCTCGCGCGGTCCCCAACCCCGGTACGCGCTCGGGATTCGCCCGCGCGTGTGAGCTTGGCGTCCACATAGGCCGACACGTGCGTATCCGGTTACGTCAGGTCCTCGCACGAGCGCGCCCGCAACGAGCTCGGGTGCCAAGCGCCGGGGGCCGAGATGGCTCGAGCCGGTGAATATGTACGGTTCAAGCCATCTCGGCGGGGGCGGGAGCCGGCTCCGTGGCGCTTCCCTCGCCGCCCGACCCGCTGCGCACAACGCCGTGGCCGGGGCGCTCGAGCACCGGACCCCGCCAGGCGCCTCCTCGGCGCAGCCTGAGCAAACCGGATACTCACGAGGCCGACAACCTCACCCGCGCGCCGGCGCCGAGGGCGCGTGTGGTGTTGACGGTCACCCGCCCGGGTGAGCCCGGACCAAGACCGGCGCCCCGGGCGCCACCCGCCCTCGCGCCCCAGGACCAGGGTCGGTAGACCCCTCCCCTACGTGACCGGCCACCCACGCCCGCGCCACCGAGACCGCCTGGATCCCCACCACC
>JBOGZD010000115.1:0-8930 GCA_050697155.1 Solirubrobacterales bacterium
ATCGCGCAGGAGGTCCGCGAGCTGGTCATCGACGTGATCGGCGAGATCGGCGGCCACTTCGGAGCCAACCTCGGCACCTGCGAGCTCGCCGTCGTGCTCCACACCCTGCTCGACTCGCCGCGCGACAAGATCCTCTGGGACGTGGGCCACCAGGCCTACCCGCACAAGGTGCTCACCGGGCGGCGCGAGCGGCTGGAGACGATCCGCCAGTACCGGGGTCTGGCGCCGTTCTGCTCGGTGTTCGAGTCCGAGCACGACATCATGGGCGCCGGTCACGCCTCGACCTCGATCGGCTACGCGGTCGGGCTAAAGGAGGCGATGCGCCGGGGGATCGGCGAGGACGGCAAGGTGGTGGCGGTGATCGGCGACGGGGCACTCACCGGCGGGGTCGCCTTCGAGGCGCTGCACAACGCCGGCGGGTTGCAGACCCCGATCGTGATCGTGCTCAACGACAACGGGATGTCGATCTCGCCGAACGTGGGCGCGATCGCGCGCTCGTTCCAGCGCTTTCGCCTCAACCCGCGCCTCTACCACGCGCGCGAGGACGTCGAGGACGCGCTGACCAAGCTGCCGCTCGGGCTCGGCCGGCAGTTCGAGCGCCTGGGCCCCGAGATCAAGGCGGCGATCAAGGCCTACGCCGCGCCGGGGCTCTTCTTCGAGGAGCTCGACCTCGCCTACGTCGGGCCGGTAGACGGGCACGACGTTGCCGCCCTGCGACGGGCGCTCGAGCCGGCGCTCGATGCCGACCGCCCGGTGATCGTCCACATCCACACGGTCAAGGGCAAGGGCTTCGGGCCGGCCGAGGAGGGGGGCCTCGAGGGGATGGAGAAGTGGCACGCGGCGAAGCCGGGATCGATCGTCGGCCGCGAGCCGGCACCGAAGAAGCCCTCCGCCAAGCCGCCGCTCACCCGCGGCGAGATGGCCGAGGGAGAGCGTCCCGAGGAGGCCGAGAAGCCGCCGCCCGCGTACACGGCGGTATTCGGCGATGCGCTCGTGGTCGAGGCAAAGCGCGACCCGCGGGTGGTCGGGATCACCGCGGCGATGGCGGGGGGGACCGGGCTCACCGCTCTGCAGAAGGAGTGCCCTGACCAGTACTACGACGTCGGGATCGCCGAGCAGAGCGCGGTCCTGTTCGCCGCCGGGCTCGCCACCCAGGGGGCGAAGCCGGTCTGCGCGATCTACTCGACCTTCCTCCAGCGCGCCTACGACCAGCTCGTCCACGACGTCTGCCTGCAGAAGCTCAACGTCGTCTTTGCAATGGATCGCGCCGGGCTCGTCGGCGACGACGGCCCGACCCACCACGGCGCCTTCGACATCTCCTACCTCCGTGCGCTGCCGAACGCGGTCGTGATGGCCCCACGCGACGAGGCGATGCTGATCCACATGCTGCGCACCGCGCTCGCCCACGACGAGGGGCCGATCGCGTTTCGCTATCCGCGCGGCACCGCCGAGGGGGTGCCGCTGCCCGACCGCGCGCGGGAGATCGCGATCGGGGAGGGCGAGGTGCTCGCCGAGGGCGAGCGGGTGGCGCTGGTCGGCTACGGCTACGGCGTCCGGGTCGCGCTCGACGCGGCCGCGATCCTCGCCGAGCACGGCCTCTCGGTCACCGTCGCCGACGCCCGCTTCGCCAAGCCGCTCGACGAGCCGTTGCTGGAGCGGCTGGCCGCCGAGCACGAGCTTCTGGTCACGGTCGAGGAGAACGTGCTCGCCGGCGGGTTCGGCTCCGGGGTTCTCGGCGTGGTCGAGGAAGGCTTCGCCGACCAACGCGAGGCACGCGCCCGGGTGCTGCAGGTCGGCCTCCCAGACCGCTACGTCACCCACGGCAAGCCGGCGCTGCTGCGCGAGGAGGTCGGGCTCACCGGGCCCGCGGTCGCCGAGCGGGTCACCGCGGCGCTCGGCTCGCGGGCGCCCGTGTCGCGCTAAGCGTCGCCGGTCGGACGACCGACACATTGACCGCGACCGTCGCGGCGAACGTACGCGTCGCTCCTCGAGCCCGTTGCCACAAGCAACCGAGTGTGACCCCGGTCACACTCAAAACGCACATACGTTCGTACCCTGCTCACAGCATGAGTAGAGCGATTCCACTCTGGGCCCACGTGGTCGTCGAGATGGTCGCCGCCCCGGCGATCATGGTCGCGCCGTTCCTGCTCGACTTCGGTCCGGGAGCGACGGTCGCGGCGGTGACGATCGGGGTGCTGCTGCTGGGCCACGCGCTTCAGGTCGAGGGCCCGCGGCGCACGGTCCCGCTCTCGGCGCACGCCGGGTTCGACTACGTGCTCGCGGTCGCGTCGATGATCGGCGGCCTCGCGATCGGCACGGCCGCCGACGAGTGGGCCGCAGGAGCCTTTCTGGTCGGCGTCGGCGTCGCCCAGGTGATGCTGACCGCCTCAACGCGGTTCAGCGTCGCCCGCGGCGCCTAATAGGCCGGCCTACCTCACACAGACAAAAACACACACACATATCTCTCCTCCCTGTACCCCGAGACGCCCCGCGAAGTGCGGGGCGTTTCGATTTTGGCTTGCTAGAGCGGTTTACCGCTGAATCGGTCGCGGAGCGGATCGCGCAAATCGGCGCCGTGCACCAGTCTGTGCACCAGTCAGACATCGGCGATGCACGGAAGAGCCACCGTCCGCGGCCCGGATTAGCTTCCGCCGTGGTGGAGCTCCCGGCTAACCGAACGACGGACCCCGACGGCCGCACCGTCGTCTTCGACGCGGGCTCACACCTGCACCTCGCGCGCCGCCGTCCGTGGCTGCTCGAGCACATTGACGTGATCCTCGAGGCCGTGGCCCGTCCCGACCATCGCGAGGACGATCCGCGCCCCGGTCGTGAGCGCTTCTACCGTCAGCACATCGACCTTCGGAGGTGGCTGCGAGTGGTCGTAGACTTCAACGAGACGCCCGCGTGGATCGTGACAGCCGCGGTTCAGGACAACGATCCGCGGAGGCGCAGCTCCCGATGACTCTGTCGATCGCCGGAATCGAGTTCGACCACCACGATTACGATGAGCGTGGTGACACGCTGTATCTGCACGTCGGCCCACCCCGCGAGCCTGCGCGGGCCCTCGAAACCCCCGAGGGGCACACGGTCGAGTACGACGAGCAGGGAGCTGTGATCGGGTTGGAGTTGATGAACGTTCGGACGACGCTGGCGCGGGCGGGAGCCATCGCCGTGACCTGGCCGCAGGCGGAGCTCTCGGCGCAGCAGCTCGATCCGGTCTTGGCGCCCGCTTAGCGAACGCCTACGTAGAGGGCGAGGG
Source organism: Solirubrobacterales bacterium (assembly GCA_050697155.1). Classification (GTDB taxonomy): domain Bacteria; phylum Actinomycetota; class Thermoleophilia; order Solirubrobacterales; family 70-9; genus JBOGZD01. Next base: position 3,260 of record JBOGZD010000115.1, read on the forward strand.
CCTCCTCGGCGTTCGCCAGCGCGTCGTCGAAGTCGGCGCCCTGGGTGTGGAGCCCGGGGAGGTCGGGGGCGTACACGTGGTAGCCGCCCTCCTCCTCGGGCTCGAAGACAAGCTCGATCTCTCGTGGCTCCGTCACGGCACTGAGGTTACGGCCAAGCTAGCCGGAATCAAGGTCTCCAGTGGCGGCTGCTGCCTGGGTCGGCTGAGAGACGGCGCGGGCGAGGTAGCTATCCATCCGCTCGCGAACCTCGTCGTGGCTCCCCGGCATCAGGTGGCCGTAGGTGTCGAAGGTCGTCTGGATCTTCGAATGCCCCATGAACGTCTGGATCGCCTTCGGATTCGCACCGGCGTCGATCAGCAGCGAGGCAAAGGTATGCCGGCATTCGTGCAGGGTGAGTGGCGTCAGGCCCGCGTCCTGCCACGCCCGCTTGGCGCGCTTGCCGACCGCCATGGGGGCGAAGGGCACCGCTGCTGACCGCCCGAGGGTGAGCATGTCGTCCGACTTGCCCGTCCGAAGCAGGTGCTCGTCGAGGTGGTCTCGGAGGAGTCCCAGGAGAGGAACGGTGCGTCGACTCGACCTCGACTTGGGCTCGATCGCGCCTTCGTATTGATCCCATTGGCGCTCGACGCGGATCAGGCTCGCGCCGAGATCGACGTCCGAGCACCGCAGGGCCTGCAGTTCGCCGCGGCGCAGGCCGGCGTAGAACGCGGTTGCCCACAGCGGCCGATCGCCCTCTGTTAGAGCAGCGACGAGCGCGGCCGCTTCGGCCGGCGAGGCGATCCGCGTCGGCGTGGCGCCCGAGCTACCCGGAAGGTCGATCCGCTGGGTCGGGTTGTAGCCGACCTCTTCGCGGTCCTCGGCGCGACGGTAGAACGCTTGGATCGGGCTCAAGACGTTGCTGACGGTTCCGGGTGAGAGGCCGGCGGCGAGCAGCTCGTCGGCGAACGCCTGGACATCGGCGCGGGTGACGTCGGTGACCTTGAGCGCACCCAGACGTGACGGCTCGATGTAGACGCGGAGCTGCTGCGAGTAGCTGCGGACCGTCGCTGGCTTGTACGCGCCGCGGCCCTTCGGACGCACGGCACCGGCTTCCATTCCGGCGACGAACTCGCCCAAGGCGGCCGCGAGCGTTCGGGTGTCACGCCGTGTCGTCCGAAGCGTGCCGCGATTCGCGGCGGCGAGAGCATCTGCGCGCCACGCCTTGGCCTCGGCCTCGCGAGGGAAGCTCCGATACACCTTCCGACCCTCCCGCGGCAGGTAGACCCACGCTTGCCAGCCCGTGTTGCAGCTGCAGCGCCGACCGCTCCGCGAGGGACACCCCTTCGAGTGTCGCCTGGTGATGCCCTCAGCCACGCTCCGCCTCCTTCGCTCGCCGCTCGTTGCGCTTCTGCACCCTTCTACCAAGCGCCCCGGTGGGATCACCTTCGGTGGACCGTTTGCGTTGGGCAGCGGAGGCCAGGGCGCGGCAGGCGGCGGAGCAATAGACCGCGCCATCACGTCGCCCCACCATCGACGCGCCGCAGACCGGGCAGCCCGGGCGCTTGGGATCAAACCTCCGGGCGGCGCGCCGGCGATCGCGGCCCGTCGACCGACAGCCGTCGCAGCAATAGATCGCATGTGGCCGTCGGCCTTCGAGCGACGCGCCGCAGATCGCGCAGGTCCGCATCGCCGATCGTCCAAGGCGTGTGCCGCGTTCTCCTCGACCCAGCGCTCGAGCTCGCGGACGGGCACGAGCCGAAGGCTGTTCCGCCGTACGAGTCGGACCTCGGGTTGGACGTACCGCTCCCGAGCCGATGCTCGAAACGGGCCGGCAGCTGCTCGAGCGCGCGGGGCTCAGCGCGCGCGTCGAGCTGCGGCGCGGAGAGGTCGACGCCGACGATCCGTGCGTCGGGACGGCCGTGCGCCAGTCGCGCGAGCAGACGCCTCGAGCCGCACCCGAGATCGAGCAGCGTTCCGTCCTCGGCCAACAGGCGGCTGATCGCCAGGGCGTTGAACTGGTGGATGCCGACCTGGCCCCCAGCGCCGAGCTGGTCGTACTCTCTGACCCCCTGCGGCTCGTCCATCACCGCCGGCTCGCCGCCGACCTGACGAGCGCGCAGCCCGCGGGCGAGCTTCTCGCGCGCGACGATCAGCGGGAACAACGGCAAGCGCGAGAGCTTCAGGACCGCCACCGGTGGCGCGAGCCTACCCGGAGGGCAGCTCAGATCATGGAATTGCGCTTCAAAATCGACAGGGCGCGCACGGTCATGTGGCCGCGCCATTCGAGAGTGGCCGCCGGCGAATAGCTCGCGAAGTCGACGGGCCAGCCGCCGTCGTCCTGCTGCTGGTCGACGAGACGCTCCAGCTCGGCAGAGATGACCTCCGGGGCAAAGAGCCCTCGCACCGGACGGTCGGGGGCCGGAGCGAAGTCCAGCGGGCGCATCATCTCCTCCTCGAGGCCGCCCCCAACGTGGACCAGCCCGCCGGCGGGGATGTGCTCGCCCAGCCTGGCGAGGAGGTCGGCCGCCTCCGAATCTGTGTCGTGAACGGCGTCCACCAGCTGCACGGCGAAGGTCAGCGCCAGCGCGTGGGGGGCCTCGTCCATCGCCCGGATCGCGGCGAGGCAGTAGTCCGTCGCTCTGCTGAGCCAGTGGTGTCCGGCGACGACCGGGTCGTTGGCGGCGACGCGGTGGGCGATGGCGGTGACGACGGCGGTGATCTGAAGCGAGGAGACCGTCGGGTCGGCCTCGGCCCAGAACGGTGCGCAGCCGGCGCTGTCGGCGATCGGAAGCGCGAACGGAAGCCCGCCGTCGGGCAAGGAAGCCGATGCCAGCCAATCGCAGAGCTCGGCGGCTCGTGGCGTCGTCGCGGGGGCGATGTCCTCGAACACCTCGAACGCGTGCAGCGCCGCCCCGGGTTGGCTTTCGGTCGCCCTCAGGTCAGGCTCAAGCCCCCAGCCGTAGCCGCCGTCGGGGTTGCGGTAGGCGCTCAGGGCCGCAAGCGCCCCGTCAGCTGGAGCGTCGCTGAGGACGACGTCGAGGCGACGGCGGTCAAGAAGCCGCGCGTGGGCAGCCATGAACTCGAACGCGGCGTCGAGGATCACCATCGGCACATCCTGCCACCACCTCGACACCCGGTCGTCACTCATCCCGGCGCCGGGCTCGGCGTAACCTTCCGCCGGCATGAAGCGTCGGATCGACACCCTCCTCGCCGAGCGCGGGCTGGCGGCGTCGCGCACCAGCGCGGCGCAGTCGGTGCGTGCCGGGCGGGTGCGGATCGGTCACGACGGGCCGGTTGCGACCAAGCCCGGCCAGCTCGTGGCCGAGGAGGCCGAGCTGCTGCTCTCCGAGCCACCGCCGTTCGTCTCTCGGGGCGGGATCAAGCTCTCCAACGCCCTCGAGGCACTCGGGATCGAGGTCGCGGGGCTCTCGTGCCTGGACGTCGGCGCCTCGACCGGCGGGTTCACCGACTGCCTGCTCGAGCGCGGCGCCGAGCGCGTGATCGCGCTCGACGTCGCCCATGGCCAGCTCGACTGGGGGCTTCGCAACGACCCCCGGGTCGAGGTCGTCGAGCGTGCGAACGCGCGCGACCTGCGCCCCGCCGACCTTCCGTTCGCCCCGGAGCTGGCGGCGATCGACGTCTCGTTCATCTCGCTCGCCAAGGTGCTCCCGGCGGTGGCCGCCTGCCTGGCGCCGGACGGCCGGCTGCTCGGCCTGGTCAAGCCGCAGTTCGAGCTCGACCGCGAGCGGGTCGGCAAGGGCGGCGTGGTCCGTTCGCCGGCCGACCGGCGCAATGCCCTCCGATCGGTGGCCGCCGTCGCCGAGGCAACCGGGCTCGCCGTGCTCGGCTTCGCCTCGTCCGGCCTGCCGGGGCCGAAGGGCAACCGAGAGACCTTCATCCACTGCGCGCGCCAGCCCGCCACGAACCTCGCCGCCTCCGGACGCGAAACGGAGGAGGCAGCGGGCGTCGATTCAGCGATCACCGAGGTCGAGCCGTGAGCGATCGAGCGGTCGAGGCCCCGGCGGCGATCCGCACCGCCGTCGTCCTCACCCACACCCATCCCGAGCAGACGTCCGCGGCGGTGCGCGGCGCGGTCGCGGCCGCGCGAGCGAGCGGCGCCACCCTGGTCGCCGCGGCCGAGGAGTTCGACAAGCACGGCGACGCCGCGGACGGGATCGAGCGAGTGGAGGAGCTCGACGGTCACCCGGACGTGTGCATCGTCTTCGGCGGCGACGGGACGATCCTCAAGGGCCTTGCCGCCTACGCCGAGACCGAGGTGCCCGTGTTCGGGTTCAACTTCGGCACGATCGGCTTCCTCGCCGCGATCGAGCCCGACGAGCTCGACGCAGGCCTCGCCCGCGCGCTCGCCGGCGACTTCGAGGTGATGATGCTGCCGGGGCTCGAGGCGAGCGTCGATGCCGCTCGGCAACTGGCGCTCAACGACGTCTCGCTGATCCGCCGACCGCACAGCCGGGTAGCGGAGCTTGCCTACAGCCTCGGCGACCAGGAGGTCGGCCACGTGCGCTGCGACGGGCTCGTCGCCGCGACCCCTGCCGGCTCGACCGGCTACAACCTCGCCAACCAGGGCCCGATCCTGGCCTGGGGGGTGGAGGGCTACGTGGTCAGCTTCATCGCCCCGCACACGCTCACCGCGCGGGCGCTGGTCGTCGCGCCGAACGATCCGCTCAGCATCCGCAACGCCGCGGGCCGCGACTCGGTCGACGTCGTGCTCGACGGCGAGCACGTCGCCGAGCTCGCCAGCGGCGCCGAGATGAAGGTCCGCTTCCGCGACGGGGTCGGACGCCTCGCCCAGCTCTCGGGTTCCAACTTCTACCGCCGCATCCGGGACAAGTTCGGCCGCCTGGCGCGGTAGCGGTTTGCTCGCCGGCGAGCGCGCCCCGGTGCCGGTCGCGGGCTGACCGGCAAGAATCCGTCGGCGCCCGCCGCTAGAACGGACGGGTGCTGCTCGAGCTGCGGATCGAGAACCTGCTGCTGATCGAGCGCGCCGAGCTGTGCCTCGGCCCCGGCCTGAATGTGATCACCGGCGAGACCGGCGCGGGAAAGACGGTGCTCGCCCATTCGCTCGACCTCCTGATGGGCGGCAGAGCGCGACCGCAGATCGTCCGCCCCGGCGCCGAGGAGGCGTGGGTCGAGGGCGCCTTCGAGGTCCCGCCCGACCTGGTCGACGATCCCGAGCTGGCCGAGCTCGCAGACCGCCTTCCGGAGGGTGCCGAGGAGATCGTGCTCGGCCGCCGCGTGGGCGCCAGCGGGCGCACCAGCGCCTTCGTCGCGGGCCGGTCGGCCTCGGCGGCAGATCTACGGGCGCTGAGCTCGCGCCTGGTCGCCTTCTACGGCCAGCACGAGCATCGCCGGCTGACGCTCGCCTCGGCGCAGCTCGAGATCCTCGATTCGTTCGCCGGCACACAGCACCTCGACCTGCGGCGCCGCCATCGGGCCGCGCACGGCGAGGCGACGGCGATCGGGCGCGAGCTCGAGGAGCTGCGCGAGCGTGAGGGCACCCGCGAGCGCGACCTCGACCTGCTGCGGTTCGAGCTCGCCGAGATCGAATCCGCCGCCCCGGACGCCGGCGAGGAGGCCGAGCTGGCGGCTGAGCGCGAACGCCTGCGCCACGCCGAGGGCCTGCGCACGGCGGCGGCCGCGGCGCTGGGCGCGGTCGGCGGTCCCGACGAG
>JBOGZD010000116.1:0-8887 GCA_050697155.1 Solirubrobacterales bacterium
ACCTTCAAGGTGATCCTCCTGGGTTCGAGCTTCGACTCTGGACAAGCTGAAGAATCGCTGCTCAGGCGGACGAAACGGCGCCCCGGGAAACCCGGGGCGCTTCACCTTGGTGCAAGATCGGGGCTAGAACCGTCGAAATCTGCTCCGCGCTCATGGGCGCAACACGATCTTGAGCGCCTCGCGTCGATCGTAGATCTCGTACGCCTCCGCGGCCTGGTCGAGATCCATGTGATGGGTGACCAGCGGCCGCGGGTCCAGCCTGCCCGCTGCGAGCCCCTCGAGCACCCGATCGAGGTGCTTGATCACGTTCGCGTGCCCGGTCCGAAGGGTGAGCGCCTTGATCCAGACGATCCCCATGTGGATCTCGATCCGCTCGGCGTAGACGCCGGTGGCCGAGACCACTCCCGCCTTGCGGGTCAGGCGGCAGGCGAGCTCGAGCGCGTCGGGATGGCCGACCGCGTCGATGGTCGCGTCGGCCCCGCGGCCCTCGGTCGCCGCCTTTACCGCCGAGCGCGGGTCGTCCTCGGTGAGGTGGACCGCGGTGGCCCCGAAGGACTCCGCCACCCGTAGGCGGTCGTCGACGGTATCGACGGCGATCACCTGCGCGGCGCCGGCGGCGAATGCCGCCTGAACGGCGCAGAGGCCGACGGGGCCAAGCCCGAGCACGGCGACCGCGGACCCGTCGCCCACCCCCGCCTCAACCACCGCGTGGTAGCCGGTCCCCATCACGTCGCCGGCGAACAGGGCGACGTCGTCGTCGATCCCCTCGGGGACGCGGCGCAGAGTGAGGTCGGCGTTCGGGACCAGCAGGCGCTCGGCCTGGGCGCCCTGGAGGGACCCGAGGGTCTTGCCGTGGCCGAACACCCGCCCCCGGTCGCACTTGTGGAAGTCGCCGCGGGCGCAGAAGAAGCAGTCGCCGCACGCGGTGCAGTAGGTGCCGAGGACCCGGTCGCCGACCCCGACCTGCTCGACCGCGTCCCCGGCGGCGACCACGGTGCCGACGTACTCGTGGCCGAGGGTGAAGCCGGGCTCGACCGCGACCCGGCCGTGGTAGATGTGGAGGTCCGAGCCGCAGACCCCGGTCGCCTCCACCCGGATCACGACGTCGTCGGCCGCCTGCGGCTCGGGGTCGGGACGATCCTCGATCCCGACCTCGCCCGGCGCCTGGAAGGTGACCGCCCGCATCGGCGCCGGACTCTACGAGGTTAGGGTTGGGGGACCCGACCAGTCAGAAGCGGAGGTAACGATGGCCAACGACCCCGGAGCGGTGCTGATCACCGGCTGTTCGTCGGGAATCGGCGAGCAGACGGCCCGACGCCTTGCGCGCCGCGGCTGGACGGTTTACGCGACCGCGCGCCGTCCCGATTCGATCGCCGGACTCGCCGAGGCGGGCTGTCGGACGCTGGCCCTCGACGTCACCGACGAGGGATCGATGCGGGCGGCGGTCGACGAGGTCGAGGGCGCCGCCGGCTCGGTCGGGGCCCTGGTCAACAACGCGGGGTACAGCCAGTCGGGCGCGCTCGAGACCGTGCCCATGGAGCGGATCAGGGCGCAGTTCGAAACCAACGTCTTCGGGCTGATCAGGATGTGCCAACTGGTGCTGCCCGGCATGCGCCGGGCCGGCCGGGGACGGATCGTCAACCTGAGCTCGATGGGCGGCAAGCTCGTCTTTCCGGGCGGCGGCGCCTACCACGCGACCAAGCACGCGGTCGAGGCGCTGTCGGACGCGCTGCGCTACGAGGTGCGTGGGTTCGGGGTCGAGGTGGTGATCATCGAGCCGGGCCTGATCACAACCCGGTTCGGCGAGACCGCGGCGGGCTCGATCGCCGATGCCGACGGGCGGACGGAGCTCGGGGAGGAGGTCGATCCCTACGCGCGGTTCAACGCAGCGGTCGGCTCGGTGACCGCCGGCGCCTACGAGGGACCGTTGCGATATCTCGGCGGGCCGCCGGACACGGTGGCGAAGGTGATCGAGCGTGCGCTCAGCGCCCGCTCGCCGCGCCCGCGTTACAAGGTGACCCCGTCCGCCCGTCTCGCCCTCTTCGGCCGCCGGCTCTCGCCGGACCGCGTCTGGGACGCGGCGATGCGCGTCCAGTTCCCCTCGCCGGGCCGATCCCGCTGATGCGCCGGTGCGACACCTAGCGAGCGCGCTTCCGATTCTCGCGGTGGCCGGCCTGCTGGCGGCCTGCGGGACCGAGGAGCCGGCCACGAACGAGATCGTGATCTCGCAGACCTCGCAGCCCGACCGCCTCGACCCGGCGCTCTCCTACGAGGTCAACTCGTGGGAGCCGCTGTGGCTCGTCTACACGCCGCTGCTCACCTATCGCCACGCCGAGGGCACCGACGGCGCCGAGCTGATCCCCGGGCTGGCGGCCGACCTGCCCGAGGTCTCCGACGACGGCACCGTCTACGAGCTCGAGCTGCGCGACCGGCTCGAGTACTCCGACGGCACCGAGGCGAAGGCGGGCGACTTCGAGCACACGATCAAGCGGGTGCTGGCGCTCGAGAGCGGCGGGCTGGGCTTCTACGACGGGATCGCCGGCGCGCGGGAGTACCTGCGCGCGGGAGATCCCGACGCAGACATCTCGGGGATCGAGACCGTCGACGAGACCGGTGAGATCACGATCACGCTGACCGAGCCCGACGCGACCTTCTCCAACGTGCTGGCGATGAACTTCGCCGGGCTGGTCCCGGGCGACACCCCGTTCGAGAACATGACCGCCGACCCGCCGCCCGGGGTCGGCCCGTATGAGATCACCGAGTCGTCGCCGAACCGCCAGTTCGTGCTCGAGCGCAACCAGCGCTTCGACGAGCTCGACATCCCGGACATACCCACCGGCAACATCGACAAGATCACGACGAGGATCGTGCGCAGCGAGCGCGAGCAGGCCCAGGACGTGCTCGACAACGAGCTCGACTACATGCAGGACCCGCCCCCGCCCGACCTGAAGCCGACCGTCCTCGAGCAGGCCGGCGACCGCTACACCGAGCACGCCACGGTCTCCACGTACTACTTCTTCCTCAACCACCGCACGGCGCCGTTCGACGACCCGAAGGTACGCGCGGCGGTCAACTACGGCCTCGACCGCTCCGGCCTTGCGCGAATCTACGCCGGAACGCTCAAGCCGGGCTGTGCGTTCCTGGCGCCGGGGATGCCCGGCTATGACGAGGCGCTCGACACCAGCGAGTGTCCCTACGGCGATCCCGAGCAGCCACCCGACCTCGACCGCGCCCGAGAGCTGATCACCGAAGCGGGAGCGTCGGGCACCGGGGTGACCGTGTGGGGCAGCAACGAGGAGGACACCCAGGCGGTGACCGAGGCCTACGCGGAGATGCTCAACCAGATCGGCCTCGTCGCCGAGCCGCGGATCGTCGACGCGGGCATTTACTACGCCACGGTCGAGAACCAGAGGACCCAGGCTCAGACCGGCTTCAACACCTGGTTCCAGGACTTTCCCCACCCGCTCAACTTCTATTTCCTGGTCGACGGCGACTCGATCCAGGCGACCAACAACAAGAACCCGGGCAACGTCGACGACCTGCAGGTGGACCTGGAGATCGACAGGCTCCGCGGGGCGCCCGAGCTCGACGCGGTGACCGATGACTGGGAGAGCCTCGACCGCTACCTGGTCGACCCGGCGCAGAGTCACGTGGCGCCGTTCGGCCACAAGGAGATCGCCACGTTCCTGTCCGAGCGGATCGATCCCGGGAGCGCCATCTTCCACCCGCTGTACCGAAACGACTACTCGAGCTGGGAGCTGAAGGAAGGGGGATAGGGCCGATGCCCGCGGCGGCCCTGTCGCTGCGTCTCCTGCGAGACGACCCGGTGGCGCTCGGGTTCGGCGTCATGCTCGTCGTGCTGGTCGCCGCCTGCATCGCGGCTCCGCTGTGGGCGACGCACGTCGCCCACACGACCCCGTTCGAAACCCACCTCTCGGACACGGTCGAGGTCGACGGCGGGCGGGTCGACGTCGTCGATCGCAACGGGGTCCCGATCGGGCCCACCTGGCGGGGCGAGTTCTTCCTCGGCGCCGATCGCAACGGCCGCGACACGATGGTGCGCCTGCTCTACGGCGGGCGCAACTCGCTGCTGATCGGGATCTCGGCCGGTCTGGCGACGACGGCGCTCGGCGTCCTGCTCGGCCTTGTCGCCGGCTACCTTCGCGGCTGGGTCGATGCGGTCGTCTCGCGGCTGCTCGACGTGCTCTGGGCGTTCCCGGTGGTCCTGCTCGGGATCGCGCTCGGCAGCGCGCTGGCGATCGACGGCCTGCGGCTCGGCCCGCTCGAGATCGAGGGCGGCAGCCTGCTGATCCCGATCGTGGTGATCGCCTTCGTCTACGTCCCCTACGTCGCGCGGCCGATCCGCGGCCGGGTGCTCTCCCTGCGCGAGCGCGAGTTCGTCGAGGCCGCCCGCGGCCAGGGGATGAGCGGGCGTCAGGTGATCGCCGGCGAGATCCTTCCCAACGTCGCCCCGACGATCCTCGTCCTCCTGCCGTTGCTGGTCGCGAACGCGATCCTGCTCGAGGCGGCCCTCTCGTTCCTCGGCGCCGGGGTGCAGCCGCCCGACCCGTCCTGGGGGTCGATGATCGACGACGGGGTCGAGCGGATCGTCACCGCCCCCTACCTGGCGATCGCCCCCGGCCTGATGCTGGTGCTGACCGTGCTGGCGCTGAACGTGTTCGGCGACGGGGTCCGCGCCGCCCTCGACCCGCGCACCGGCCTGAGGATCGGACGCTGATGGCGGCGGGATCCCGGCCCGGCTCGACCCTGGGCGGCTTCGTCGCGCGCCGGATGTTCTCCATGGTCCTGGTGCTGTTCGCGGTCTCGGTGATCACGTTCCTGATCTTCAACGTGATCCCGAACGGCGACCCGGCGGTGCGGATGGCCGGCAAGCAGCCGACCGAGCAGCAGATCGAGGCGATCCGCGAGGAGTGGGAGTTCGACGAGCCGCTGCCGGTCCAGTACTGGACCACGATGGAGAAGCTGCTCACCGGCGACCTGGTCAGCTACTTCACCGGGCTCAACGTCACAGACGAGATCTGGAAGGGGCTGCCGCGAACGCTCTCGCTGGCGATCGGCGCCGCGGTGATCTGGGCGTTGGTCGGGGTCGGGCTCGGGCTGCTCGGCGCGGTCCGGGCGGGCAGGGTGTCCGACCGGCTGCTGACCGTGCTCGCCCTGGTTGGAGTCTCGATGCCGGTGTTCTGGATCGGAGCGCTGATGAACCACTACCTCGGCTTCGAGCTCTCGCGGACGCTCGGGTTCGACCTGTTTCCCAACGGCGGCTACGTCGAGCTCACGGCGGACCCGCTCGGATGGCTCCACCACCTGCTGCTGCCTTGGGCCGCGCTGTCGATCCTGTTCGTCGGCATCTACTCGCGGATCGTGCGCGCCGACGCGCTCGAGGCGATGGGCGAGGACTACGTCCGCACCGCCCGCGCGAAGGGCGTCTCCGAGCGCCGGCTGTGGCTGCGCCACGTGCTGCGCAGCTCGCTCGTGCCCGTCGTCACCGTCTGGGGCCTCGACTTCGCCGTCGTCATCGGCGGCGGCGCGATCCTGACCGAGACGGTGTTCGACCTCCAGGGCGTCGGGCAGTACACCGCCGACGCCGTGGGACAGCTCGACCTGCCGCCGCTGCTCGGGGTGACGATGCTGGGGGCGTTCTTCGTCGTAGTGGTCAACACCGCGGTCGACGTCGCCTACGCGGCCCTCGACCCCCGCATTCGACTGGGCGACTCCTGACGCAACGAATCCGCCATCTCCAGCCGGGCGAGTTTACGTTCGCGCGTGCGAGGTGAACGAATGGGGGCCACCGGCCCGGACACGCGCATTTCACCTGCTCGGCCGCCGGGAACTACCTGATTTCGGCGGTAGTAGTGTTCGCCCGCGGAGGAGTGCCCGGACGAATTGACGCGACCGAGGACGGAACGCTAGGTGGAAGCGGGGCAGGCTTCCGAGCCGCAGGCGGCGCCGGTCGGCGCCTCCGCGGACCTAACCGAGATCGATCCCACCGCGATCGCCGCCCGCTCCCCGTGGCAGCTCTTCTGGCGGCGGTTTCGCGAGGATCGGCTGGCGATGAGCGCGCTCGTGTTCATCGCCTTCCTGGCCCTGGTCGCGATCTTCGCGCCGGTGGTCGTCGACATCGCCGGCGCCTCCGGGCCCGACGAACGCGACAGCGGGGCGCTGGACCCGATCTTCGCAACCCCCACCGGCCCGAGCGCCGAGCACCTCTTCGGAGTCGACCAGATCGGCCGCGACGTCCTCAGCCGGACGATCTACGGCGCCCGGGTCTCGCTGATCGTCGCCTTCGCCGCGACCGCGATCGCAACCGTCCTGGGGATCGTCGCCGGGCTGCTCGCCGGCTTCTACCGCGGCTGGGTCGACGTCGCGGTCTCGCGCAGCGTCGACGTCCTGCTCGCGATCCCCTACCTGCTGCTGGCCACCGGGCTCGCCGCCGCCTGCACCGCCGGCGGCATCGGCGGTGGCGAGAGCGGCTGCCTCGGCGGGCTGATCCAGCCCGGGCTCGGCGTGGTGATCTTCGTGATCGCGTTCACGACCTGGACGTACATGGCGCGGATCATCCGCGGCCAGACGCTCTCGCTGCGCGAGAAGGAGTTCGTCGAGGCGTCGCGGTCTGTCGGCTCGTCGAACGCCCGGATCGTCTTCCGCGAGCTGCTGCCGAACCTGACCGCGCCGATCGTCGTCTACGCGTCGATCCTGATCCCCCAGGTGATCCTCTACGAGGCGGCTCTCTCGTTCCTCGGCGTCGGCGTCACCGACCGGCCGAGCTGGGGACAGATGCTCTCCGACGCCACTCCGATCTTCAGCGACGCCTGGTGGTACATGCTGTTCCCGGGCCTCGCCCTGCTGGTGACCGTTCTCGCCTTCAACCTCGTCGGCGACGCGCTCCAGGACGCGCTCAACCCGCGGTCGAAGCGCGGCAGGTGAACGACTTGATTCGATGCTCAGACACCCACCCCCAACCGAAAGGATGAACACGATGCGATCCAAGCTGCGCTGGCTATTGGCGCTCGCAGCAGTCGCGGTACTCGCGGCGACCGTGTCGGCTTGTGGAGACGACGATGACGACGGCGGCGACGGCGCTGCCGAGGCGACAGGAGTGCCGGAGGAGTTCACTGCTCCGACGGCGGCGCCGGACGACGCCCAGGAGGGCGGCGAGCTGAGGGTGATCGCCACGGACGACATCGACTACATGGATCAGGGCGCGGCCTACTACCAGTTCACCTACATGGTGACCAGCGCGTCGCACCGGGCGCTGCTCTCGTGGCGGCCGGACGATGTCGAGGAGCCGGGTCCCGACCTCGCAGAGAGCGAGCCGGAGGTGTCAGACGACGGGCTCACCATCACCTTCACGATCCGCGAGGGGGTCAGGTTCAGCCCACCGGTGGACCGCGAGGTGACCGCGGCCGACGTCGAGTACGCGATCGAACGCGGGTTGCTGCCCGGCGTGGCGAACGGATACGTCGGTCCCTACCTCGGCGACGTCACCGGCTTCGATGACGCGCAGAAGCAAGCCGAGGACGACCCGACTGGCGGCGCGCCGGACATCGAGGGCATCACGGCGACCGACGACCGCACGCTCGAGATCCAGCTCGAGCGGCCGACCTCGGCGACCGTGATCCAGGCGCTGTCGCTGCCGATCAGCGCACCGGTGCCAGAGGAGTACGCGGAGGAGTTCGACGCCGAGAACCCGTCGACCTACGGCCAGCACGTCGCCTTCACCGGCCCGTACATGGTCGAGAACGACGAGTCGGGCGAGCTCGTGGGCTACAACCCCGGAAGGGAGATCCGGATGGTCCGCAACCCGAACTGGGACGGCGAGGCCACGGGCGACTTCCGGCCCGCCTACCTCGACTCGATCCAGATCGACGAGGGCTTCAGTGACGTCGCCTCGGCGTCGCGGAAGATCCTCGACGGCAGCTCTCAGGTGAACGGCGACATCACGCCGCCGCCGACGGTGATCGAGGAGGCCGCTCAGGAGGCCGAGGAGGGCCAGATGGTCGCCAGCCCCAGCGGCGGCAACCGCTACCTGGCGCTCAACACCCAGGAGCCGCCGTTCGACGACCTCGATGTCCGCAAGGCGGTCGTCGCCGCGGCTGATCGCACGGCGCTGCGCAACACCCGCGGCGGCGAGCTGGTGGGTCCGGTGGCGAGCCACTTCATCCCGCCCGGCATCCCCGGGCACGAGGAGGCCGGCGGGCTCGAGGGTGGGGTCGACTTCCTCGCCAACCCGAACGGGGATCCCGAGCTCGCGGCGCAGTACATGCGCGACGCCGGCTACGAGAGCGGCCAATGCGAGGGCGACTGCACCGTCACCATGGTCGGCGACGGCGCATCCCCCGACCGGGAGACGTCGGAGGTGTTCACCGGCGTGCTCGAGTCGCTCGGGTTCGAGGTCGAGCTGCAGAACGTCGCACGCGACGTGATGTACACGCGGTTCTGCGGCTCGCCCGACCAGGCGCCGAACGTCTGCCCGAGCGTCGGCTGGCTGAAGGACTTCCAGGACGGCGAATCGATCCTGGGACCGACGTTCAACGGCGAGAACATCCCCAGCTCCAACAACGTCAACTGGCCGCAGCTCGACGTGCCGGAGATCAACGACGCGCTGAGCGACGCTGTCCTGGTGGACGACCCCGACGAGCGGGCGCAGGCCTACGGGGACATCGACACGATGATCGCCGAGCAGGCCCCGGCGGTCCCGTACGTGTGGGACAACCAGGTCAACATCAAGTCGACCGACGTGGCCGGCGTGATCAACCTGTTCAACGCGAACTGGGACCTCTCGTTCACGTCGCTCGAGTAACACCGAGGCGCGCTGAGCGCCTGACCAATCGGGAAGGCGCCCGCCGGCCGGTCAACCCGGCCGGCG
>JBOGZD010000117.1:0-8870 GCA_050697155.1 Solirubrobacterales bacterium
GCCTCGGGCTCAGCGCGCGCCAAACGCGGCTGCTCGCCGGCGGCGCGGGCGCGGCGCTGCTGGTCGTCATCGCGGTGCTCGCGCTCACTGGAGCCTTCGGCGGCGACGACGGCGACGAGACGGCGGCGGGGACCGACGCCACGGCGACCACGGGCGAAGGCGACGAGACGATCGAGCGGGTGCCGCTCTCGGCCGGCGGAGGCGGCAACGCGGAGGGCGAGGCGGTCTTCGGCCTCGCCACCGGCGATCAGCCGTTCGTCGACGTCTCGCTCAGCGGGCTCGACCCGGCGCCGCGCGGCAGGACCTACGTCATCTGGCTGCTGCTCACGGAGGAACGGGGCTACCCGATCGCCCCGATCACGGTCAACCAGCAAGGCAGCTTCCAGGACCGCTTTGCGATCCCGGCGACCGCGTTGCCGCTGGTCTCCCGGGTCCAGTTCGTCGACATCTCGATCGCCGAGGACGAGCAGCTCGCCCGCTTGATCGCGGATGCTCAGCAGCGCGCGTCACAGCCGGACGCGAGCGTCGCCGACCTGCTGCTGAGGAAGCCGGGGACGACCGTGCTCGCGGGCGACGTCCCCCGGGCGCGCGGCGGGGGCGGCTCGAGCTAGGGAAGCAGCTTGCCGGGGTTCATGATCCCGGCCGGGTCGAGCCGATCCTTGAGCGCCGCCAGGGCCTCCACCCCGAGCTCGCCAACCTCCGCCCGCATATAGGGCGCGTGGTCGCGGCCGACCGCGTGGTGGTGGGTGATCGTCCCCCCGGTGGCGACGATTGCCTCGCAGGCGGCGGTCTTCGCGGCTCGCCACTGCTCGATCTCCTCGCCCGGCCTGCCCGGCGCGATGAAGGTGAAGTACAGCGAGGCGCCGTCGCGGTAGGCGTGCGAGACGTGGCACATGACGATCGGCTCGCCGGCGCCCGTCCGCAGGCTCGCCCCGAGCGCCGGGCCGACGGCGCGGTAGAGCTCGTCGAGGCGCGACCAGGTGTGCGAGGTCTCGAGCGTCTCGACCAGGTAGCCGAGGTCGAGCAGCTCGTCGCGCAGGTACGGGCCCTCGAAGCGCCCGCGCTCCCACGCCCGGCCGGGCCCCTCGCCGAGCGAGACGGCGCCGTTTGAGCGCAGCAGGCGCGCGGACAGCGCCCGCCTGCGCTCGACCGACTCGCGCTCGCCCTCCCAGCCGCAGATCGCCAGGCAGCCCCCCGCACGGCGTCGCAGGCGCAGGTAGGCGCCGAGCAGCGCCCGCCTCGCGCCCACCGTGCCAGACAGCGCGAGCGAGACCCGGGTCTCGGCCTCGTCGGAGAGCCGCGCCACGTCCGGCAGGGCGTCGGCCTGGGCCAGCGAGCGCATCAGCTCCCTCCCGGCCTCGAAGTCGGCTGCCACCCATGCCTCGTAGCGGCGGCGGGCCGGCGCCGGGCGAACTCGCACCCGCACGTCGGTGATCACCCCGAGCGCCCCCTCGGAGCCCACGATCAGCTCGCGCAGCGAGGGGCCCGCGGCGGTATGCGGAGTCTCCAGCGTTCCCAGCTCGCCGGCGGGCGCCACCATGCGGATCGAGGTCACGAGCTCGTCGAAGCGCCCGTAGCCGCTCGACGCCTGCCCCGCCGAGCGCGTCGCGGCATAGCCGCCGATGGTCGCGTACTCGAACGACTGCGGGAAGTGGCCCAGCGTCAGCCCCGCGGCGCGCAGCGCGTCCTCGGCCTCGGGGCCGCGAAGGCCCGGCCCCAGCGACGCGGTCATCGAGGTTCGGTCGACCTCGACCCGCCGCAGCCGCCGCAGATCGAGCGAGATCACCCTGTCGTGCGGCCCCGCCAGCGCCTCGACGCCGCCGACCACGCTGGTGCCGCCGCCGAACGGCACCACCGCGATTCGCTCCCGCGCGCAGACCTCGAGCACCGCGGCGATCTGGTCGACCGAGCCCGGCAACACGACCGCGTCGGGGGCCGTGTCGAGCCTGCCCCGGCGCACCCTGACCAGGTCGGGGTAGCTCTTGCCCGCGGCGCAGCGCAGCCGCTGCTCGTGGGCGGTGAGCACGCTCGCTCGGTTGACCGCGTCGGTGAGCGCGGCGGGCAGCGCCCGGGGCTCGGGCAGCACGACCTCCTCCAACGCGACCGGGGCCTCGGGCTCGGCGGGGCCGACCTCCGCCCGCAGCATCTCGGTCGCGGACTCGGGCAGCGCCAGCCGCTTGCCCGGATCGCCCCAGCCCCACCACTTCGGCGGCGGGGCGCCGTAGGCGTGCGCTTCAGCCATCGTCCGTCTTCGCCGGGTCGCCGACCAGGGCACGCTCGATCCCGTCGAGGGCTTCGTCGAGTCGGCGCCGGGCGGCGCCCCGCAGCATTGTCGAGCCGAGCCGAGAGAGGCCGCGCAGGGTCTCGTCGCTGGTCAGGCGGACCTCGGTCCCGGCGCCTCCGCCGGCGGCCTGGAGCTCGATCTCGAGCCGCGACGCGCGCAGGATCCGCTCGAACGGGGTGCCCTCGACCTCCTGCGACCAGGCGTAGGCGTGACCCGGCTCGTGCTCGGTGCGGTGGTAGTCGGCACGCACGGCGCTGCCCCGCTCGGTCTCGAGCACGAGCGTCCAACGGCTCGCTGCGTCGCTGCGTTCACCACCGTCCTCGACGTCTTCGACGCGCAGGGTGCGCGGCCACCAGCGGGGCAGGCTGTGTGGATCGGAGATCAGATCCCAGACGTGACCCGGATCGACTGCGATCACTCGCGCCCGCGAGACCCTGGGCATCGGGCCTCAGTCAGCGGTTGCCTTCAGGCGCCGAAGGTCGCGGACCAGCAGCAGGTGCTTGAGGTGCCCGCAGACCGCGGCGAGGCTCTCGAGGTTCTCGATCGCCTCCTTGCGGCGCGCCTGGCTGCGCGAACGCAGCGCCGGCCCGACGAGCTGCTCGAGCAGCGCCGCCTCGCGGTCGGCGGAGGTGCGGAACACGCGCAGGTTGCGCCCGGCGACTCCGAACCTCGACAGCTCGGCCGCGGCGCGGACGATCTCGAGGTCGGTCTCGTCGTAGCTCGCGCGCCCGTCGCCTCGGCGCTGGGCGGCGACGATGCCGAAGTCCTGCAGCTCGCGCAGGAAGCTCTCCGAGACCCCAGCCTGCTCGAGCAGCTCCTCCTGCGCGAAGGTGGTTCGCGGGGCGTCGACCGAGGCCGCGCGCCGCTTCGCCCCCTCGCCCGAGGAGCGCCCGGTGAAGTCCCCGGTGGCGAGCTCCTGCCTGATCACCCGCAGGGGAAGGAACTCGTCGCGCTGCATGCGCAGGATCGCGCGCAGCCGCTCGACGTCGGCCTGGCTGTAGAGGCGATAACCGCCGGCGGTTCGCCGCGGCGAGAGCAGCTTCTGGTCCTCGAGGTAGCGGATCTTGGAGATCGAGATGTCGTCGAACTCCTGGCTGAGGATCTTCGCCACGGCGCCGATGGTGAGCGCCTTGCGCGGACGGGAATCCCCGCTGCCGCCTCTGCTGGTGCTCTGGGTCTCGGTCGCCACCGCCATCCGCTACTCGTCCCCTCGCTCGAGATAGCTGAGCTTGTACTTGCCGATCTGGATCTCGTCGCCGTCGGCGAGCCGGTGCGACTCGATCCGGCGGCGGTTGACGTAGGTGCCGTTGAGCGAGCCGAGGTCGTCGATGTAGTAGCCGTCCTGGCGGTGGACCAGCAACGCATGGTTGCGCGAGACGGTGACGTCGTCGAGGAAGACGGCGGCGTCGGGCGTCCGCCCGATGCTCATCCGCTCCTGGTCGACCGTGAAGCTCTCCCCCGCCCTGCCGCCGCCGGAGCGGATCACCAGCGCGGCCCCGGCCTTGCCGACCTCCTCGTCGATGTCGATCGGCTGGTACTCGCCGGTCTCATCGACCTTGTAGGTCATCGTCGTCGGCTCGTCGCCGCCCTCGGGGCGTCCGAGGAAGGCGCCGCACTTCTGGCAGTAGTTGGCGCCCTCCGGGTTGACGAACCCGCACTCCGGACAGTGGAGCGCCACCGCTACCTCCCCTCTTCCTCCGGCGGCGACGGGGCCTTGCCGAGCAGGATGTCGGTGAGCTGCTGGATGTCGGCGCCGGTGATCGTGGCGTCGCCCGCCTCGCGCTTGCCCTTCAGCCGGTTGACCATCTCGGCACGCAGGATGTCGATCTTGCCGTGGAGCATTCGCCGCCGGTAGGAGACCTCGCGCTCCTCGTCCGTCAGCTGGTCGATCAGCTCCTTGAGCTCATCGTCGTCCATCGACCCGATGTCGGGGAAGGTCTCGTCGTACTCGCTGCTCATCGGGCGATTATAAGCGCGAGAAGCAAACTTCAAGTAGAGGTTGACCCTTGCACAATTGCGTGCGGGGCAAGACCGGCCCGGACGTAGACCACGGTGGCCACGAGAGCGATCGCGACCCCGGCGACGAACCCCGCCTCGATGATCCACCAGTCGACGACGAAGCTCCAGAAGATCCCGCCGAAGATCAGGAACACGCCGATCCTCCCGATCCAGTTGACCTCGATCTCGATCCCTCGCCGCAGGGCGAGCTGCGAGAGCACAAGGGTGATCGCCTCTCGCACGGCGAGCACCGCCAGCGCCCAGCGCGGCAGCAGCTCGAAGTGCCAGCACACCGCGAGGCCGGCGAGCACGGCGAGGCGGTCGACGACCGGGTCGAGCAGCGCCCCCATGCGCGAGTACTGGCCGGTCGCCCGGGCGAGGAACCCGTCGACGTAGTCGCCGACGGCGATCGCCAGGAAGAGCAGCGTCGCCGCGGTCGCCCGGCCGTCTCCGGACTCGAACGCGAGCACGCAGAAGACCGGGATCGCAGCCAGGCGGGCGTAGCCGACCAGGTTCGGGATCGTCCACGGGCGCAGCGGGGCCCCGCGGCGGGTCTCGCGCGGCATCGGGCCGGAGCGATCGATCCCGAACAGCCGCCGCCTGGTGCTGGTCGGCATCGTCGCCGTCCGCCCCGTCAGTCGAGCTCGGCGACGATCTCGACCGCCTGCCGGGCGGCCTCGCCCACGGCGAGTCGCCGGTCCTCGCCGCTGCGCCGCACCTGCGCCTCGACCTCGCCCTCCGCGAGCGCCCGCTTGCCGACCACCAGCCGCAGCGGGCAGCCGAGCAGCTCGGCGTCGGTGAGCTTCTCCCCCGGCCCGGCGTCGCGATCGTCGTAGAGGACCTCGGCGTCGGCGTCGGCGAGCCGCTCGTACAGCCGGTCGGCGGCCTCGGCCACCTCGTCGCCCGCCTTGCCCAGCCCGACCAGCTCGACCGCCCACGGAGCGAGCGCGGGCGGCCAGACGATTCCCTTCTCGTCCGCGTTCTGTTCGATCGCCGCGGCGACGATCCGCGCCGGACCGATCCCGTAGCTGCCCATCACCAGCGGCCGCTCGTTGCCATCCGGGTCGAGGTACGTGGCCCCGAGCGGCTCGGAGTAGCGGGTGCCGAGCTTGAAGATGTTGCCCACCTCGATCGCCGCTTCGACCTCGATCGGGTCGCCGCCGGGCGCGAGGTCGCCGGGCTCTACGGTGCGCACGTCGAGCTCCTCGAACTGGAAGTCGCGGCCGGGGCGGACGCCGATCAGGTGTGCATCGGCCCGGTTGGCGCCGGCGAAGTAGCCGTCGCCCGAGATCGCGGCGTCCTTGACCACCGGGACGCTCGCCCCGACCGGGCCGATGAAGCCCGGCGGGCCGAGCTCCGCCTCGATCTCCTCGCTCCGCGCCGGGCGGAGCTCGGCGCCGAGCGCATTGCGCAGCTTGATCTCGTTCAGGCGGTGGTCGCCGCGCACGAGCACCAGCACCAGGCCGCGGCCCTCGACCACCACCGGCAGCGCCTTGAGCGCCGCCCCGCGAGGCACCCCGAGCGCGTCGGAGACCTCCTCGACCGTGGTCAGGCCGGGCGTCGGCACCTCGCGCGGCTCGTCGAGCCCCGGCGGCAGCTCTACCGGCTGTGCCCGGGCGGATGCGATCTCGACGTTCGCGGCGTAGCCGGGTGCGAGCGCGACCTCGTTCTCGCCCGCCTCGCACGGCGCCATGTACTCATGGGCGCCCGTGCCGCCCATCATCCCGACGTCCGACTCGACCTCGTACCAGCGCAGGCCGCAGCGGTCGAGGATCCGCCCGTAGGCGCCGCGGTGGAGCTCGTAGCTCGCCGCCAGGCCCTCCTCGTCGCGATCGAACGAATAGGAGTCCTTCATCGTGAACTCGCGGGTGCGCAGCACTCCCGCCCGCGGGCGTGGCTCGTCGCGCTCCTTGACCTGCAGGTGGTAGAGGATCTTCGGCAGCTCCCGGTAGGAGCGCAGGTCCCGGGCCACGTGGAAGGTGAGCGCCTCCTCGTGGGTCATCGCGAGCACGTGTTCGGACTCCTTGCGGTCCTTGAGCTTGAACAGCTCCTCGATCTCATAGCGGCCGGTGCGCCGCCAGAGCTCGGCCGGCTGGAGCACCGGCATCAGCATCTCCTGGCCGCCGATCCCGTCGATCTCCTCCCGGATGATCGCCTCGGCCTTGCGGATCACCCGGTGGCCGGCTGGGAGCCAGGTCCACAGCCCGGCGCCGAGCTGGCGGATCAGCCCGGCGCGGACCATCAACCGGTGCGAGACCGCCCCGGCGTCGGCGGGGTCCTCGCGAAGGGTGGGCAGGAAGTAGTCCGAAAGCCGCGTCACGGCGGGCTGAGCCTAGTGCAGGGCCTGGGGACGCCGGGGGTACGATCGGCGGCCGATGAAGCCGACCAACGCTCTGCTGCGAGCGCTCGCCTGGGCGCGGGCGCGTCCCGGGATGCTCGCGATCGTCATGCTCGGCATAGCCTGGGGCACGGTCATGCACCAGATGGGCTGGGCCCAGCTCGCCCACTTCGCCGAGGTGCAGGCGCTCGCCGACGGGCGCAAGGACGTCGACCCGTGGCACTGGGAGAGCGGGGACGTCGCCTACATCGACGGCCACTACTACTCGGTCAAGTCACCGGGCGTGGCGGCGCTTTCGGTGCCCCTCTATCTCGGCCTCGAGGCGGTCGGCGGCCTCGATGTCGCGGCGGACGCAGCCCGGAACACGAGCCGCTCGGATCAGCCGCGGTGGATCTCCGACCAGGGACCTCCCTACGCCCAGTACGGGTTTGACGCGGCGCGGGCGCTGAGGGTCGAGGAGCGGATCGAGGACGCGACGCCGGTGGTCTGGTTCCTGACCCTGGTCGCGGCGGTGATCCCGGCGGTGCTCCTGCTGTTCGGCGTCCGTCGCCTCGCCGATCGGCTCGAGCCGGGTTATGGGACGGCGGCTGCGGTCACCCTCGGGACGGGCACGATCCTGATGATCTTCGCCGCCGAGTTCTTCTCCCACGCGATCTCGGCCGCGCTGGGCTTCGCCGCCTTCGCGGTGCTGATCCAGGAGCGGGCGGGGCCGCAGCGTCCGTTGCTCGTCGCCGCGGCCGGGTTGCTCGCCGGGCTCGCGCTCACCTTCGAGGTCCAGGTCGGCCTCGTGGGGGTGGTCCTCCTCGGCCTCGCGATCGCCCGCAGCGGGGCGCTGAGGCGCGCGGCCGCGTACGGCGCGGGCGCGGTCGCGGGAGCGATCCCGACCCTCGCCTTCAACTGGTGGATGCTGGGGTCGCCGCTGCGGCTCGCCTACGGCGACGCGGTCGCCGAGATCGGGCGGAGCGGCCACCAGGAGATCGGGCTCAACGACGACGGGTTCTTCGGCATCACCCTGCCGCGCTTCGACGCCGCCGTCGACCTGCTGCTCGGCGGTCGCGGGGCGCTCGTGCTCACGCCCGTGCTGGTGATGGCCGTGGTCGGAGTGGTGCTCATGTATCGACGCGGCCACCGGGCGCCCGCCGTGACGATCGCCGCCGTGGCCCTCGCCTACTTCCTCTACAACTGCGGGTACTGGCAGCCGTTCGGAGGCGGCACGCCGGGTCCGCGCTTCCTCGTTCCGTGCCTGCCCTTCCTCGCGCTCGGGCTGGCGTTCGCCTACCGTCGCTTCCCGGCAACGACGCTGGCGCTCGCGGTTCCCTCGGCGCTGTGGATGCTCGCCGCGAGCCTCACCTACCCGCTGATCGGCGAGCAGGGCACGGCATTGTGGGTCGAGTACATCGGCGACGGCAGGCTCGAGCACACGCTGCTGTCGGTGCTCGGCGTTGGGTCGAACTGGATCGCGATCGTCCCGGTGGTGCTCGCGCTCGCGGTGGCGGCGTGGCTCGGGGCCCGCGCGACCCCGCACAGCGGCGCGGTCGCCCGGATCGATGCGAAGCTGGCGATCGGGGCGCTGCTGGGCTGGGTCGCCGTCTCGGCCCTCGGGCCCACGATCGCCGAGGAGCCGGTTACGCCGCTCGACGGCGGACCGGAGGCTCTGCTGGTCGTCGCCTGCGGCGCGCTCGCGTCACTCGCCGCCCTGGCCGTGTACCGCTACCGAGCGCGCGCCGAGAGGCGCTCGGGCCGCGAGCCGATCACGGCCGAGCTGGCGCTGGGCGACCTGAGCTCGTAGACGATCGTCTCGCCGCGGCGTTCCCGCGTGATCCCGAGGCCGTCGACGCGCTTGGCCGCCGCCCGCGCGAGCGGCGTCCCCGCGGCCCGATACGGATGCAGGACGACGCTGCGAACCCCGGCGTCGCGAAGCGCGGCGACGCTGGCCGCATCCGGGAAGTCCTCGGCCCCTGCGATCAGCTCGGTGGTGAGCTCGGGCTGAATGCTCGAGCGCCCGTTGACGAGCTCGGGGAAGCCGTCGGTCGACCACAGCAGGTAGCGGCGGTTGTCGACGGCCAGGCCCGCCGGGAGGTGCAGCTGGGGCGCCGGGACATCGGAGAGGTCGGCCCGGGGCTCGGGCACCGTCGGCTGCGCCTGGAGGTCGGTCGGATCGAACGGCAGCCCGCGCCCCTCGATGACGATCGCGACCACCAGCGCCGCCGCGATCGCGGTGGCCGCCCGCGGTCCCGCACGCTCGCGCGC
>JBOGZD010000118.1:0-8844 GCA_050697155.1 Solirubrobacterales bacterium
GGGCGCGGCCGCGGTCGAGGCCCTCGACGCCGCCGGCGGCCTCAGCGCCGGCGGCCTCCACGACTTCCTGCTCACCAACACCGCGGGGCTGGCGCGCCTGGGCACGGTGGTGTTCGTCCTCCTCGCCGCCGCGCTCGCGGCGCGGCTTCAGATCGCCGCCTCGGCGGCCCTCGCCCTTGCCTTCCTCACGATCGCGATCTCCGGGCACGCGTACGCGGCCGAGCTTCGGGGCCCCGCCGTCCTCACCGACTGGGTGCACCTGGTCGCCGGCGCGGTCTGGGTGGGGGGGATCGCGCAGGTCGCCTGGGCCTGGGTCCCGCTCGCGCGCAGGGTCGAGCCGGAGGGGCGCCGGGCGGCGATGCGCTCGGTGCTGGCCCGCTTCGGCCTGCTGGCGCTGCCCGCGTTCCTGGTCGTCGCCGCCACCGGGCTCACCAACGCCCTGATCCAGCTCGGGGAGGTGCCGGCGCTCTGGGAGACCGCGTACGGGCGGGTGCTGGCTGTCAAGATCGCCCTCGCCGGGGCAATCGCCCTGGCGAGCTACCTGCACGCAATCCGCCTCAGGCCGCGGCTCCTCGCAGGGAACCCCCACCCGCCGGAGCGGCAGGAGCGCCGTCACTGGCGCCTTCTGTCCGCGGAGCCGGCCCTCGGCGTCCTCGTCGCCGCCGCCGCGGCGGCGCTGGTCGCCTTCCCGCTCCCCCCGCAGCAGCTCGCCGAAGGCGAGGCGGCCGAGGCCGGCGCCTGCTCGCCCTGCCCGGTGCCCCAACCGGACGCAGACGAGCTCGCCGTCGCCGACGACGCCGGCTCGCGCGTGGTCGGGTTCTGGCTTCGCCGCGACGGGGATCGGCTCGAGGGGACGCTGCGACTGTTCGACACCGGCTCCAGGCCTGCCGAGGCCGCGGTGCGCGCACCCGGCGCGGAGCTCGCCGACTGCGGCATCGGCTGCTTCGAGTTCAGCCTCCCTGAAACGCCGGAGCGGGTGACGGCGTTCGTCGAGGAGGATGGGGACGAGTACCGGGCGAGCGTTCCCGCCCGGTGGCACGCGAATGGCAGCGGCAGGGCGCGGCGACTGGTCGCAGAGACGCAGGCGACGATGCGCTCGCTGCAGAGCCTGCGCGAGGTGGAGAGCCTCGCCGGCGGGCCCGAGACCACCGTGCGAACCCGCTACGTGCTCCGAGCCCCGAACCGCTTCGCCTACCGCACCAGCACCGGGGCGGAGGCGGTGATCGTCGGCTCGCGGCGATGGAGTCGCTCGGAGGGCGAACGCTGGGAGGCCGGCCCGTTCGGGGCGGGCGACCCGTTCCGAAGCGCCGACTTCTTCCGCTGGACGCCCTACGCGAGCGTCACGCGGCTGCTCGGGATCCGTCGCGAGGGCGCCCGGCGCGTGGCAGAGGTCGCGATCATGAACGACTCGGCGCCGCCGATCTGGTTTCGCCTGCGCATCGAGCTCGGTTCGATGCGGACCCTCGCGGACAAGATGACGACCTCCGGCCACTTCATGGAGCGTCGCTACTTCGCCTTCGACCGGCCCGTGCGAATCGAGCCGCCAGCCCCGGGGACGCGCGAAGGATGAGCGCCGAGGCCGAGGCCGCAGGGGCGCCGGCACGCTCGCGGCGGTGGCCGCGAGCACTCGCGCTCGGCGGCGTCCTGCTCTTCGTCGGCCTGCTCGCCTACGGCCTGCTCACCTCCGCGCCATCGACCACTATCGACGACAGCCTCGCCGAGCGCGAGGCGCCGCTCGCGCCGAGCTTCGACCTCGAGGTGCTGGAGGAAGGTGCGCTGCCGGGACCCCTGCGAGGCGACGTGGGGCCGGCGATCGGCGACGGGCAGCTCGCGCTGCACGAGCTCGAGGGGACGCCGCTGCTGCTCAACTTCTGGGCCTCGTGGTGCATCCCCTGCCGCGAGGAGGCACCGCTCCTCCAGCGCAGCTGGGAGCGCTACGGGCCGGGAGGTGTGCTGTTCCTCGGGCTAAACATGCAGGACCTCACCGGCGACGCGCGCGACTTCCTCGACGAGTTCTCGATCACCTACCCCACGATCCGCGAGCCCTCGAATGAGGTCGCCCGCAGCTACGGGGCGACCGGGATCCCCGAGACGTACTTCATCAGCGCCCGCGGCCGCGTGGTCAGCCACGTCATTGGGGTCATCTCTCAGCGACAGATGACCGCTGGCATCAGGGCCGCGAAGAGCGGCCGGATCGCGGGAACGGCGCAGGGCGGCGACATCCGCCCGCAGCGCTAGAGGCGGTCCGGTACCTCGTCGCGATCCGCCGGTCGCCCTGCCACCTCCCCGCCGGCTGGTGGCTCGTGCCGCTCGCCGCGCCGCTCATCGCCTTCCGCGGGCTCCCGCTCGACGGTCTCGGGGCCGGTCGCTTCCCTCGCCCTGATTACGAGCCACGCCACGGCGACGAGCAGGATCGGCGCGACGAAGGGAAGCCACTCGGCCGGATGGCCCGCGTGGGCGATCAGCGCGCCTAGGGCCATCGGCATCAGGGACCTCCGCGGACGCCGCCGCGGCCACCGCGCAGCCCAGCGCGCATGTCGGCGGCCAGGTCGGCGACGGGCACGAACATCGTGAACTCGGGAGGGCCGCCGTAGTCGGCGCGCCAGCGGATGCGGCCGTCCGGCCCGACGAGGATGAACGAGTGGCCGTTGTGCATCCCGCCCATCCCCTGCATCATCACGTGCTCGTCGGTGTTCGTGCGGTAGGCGCCCGAGACGCTCCAATCCTCGTCGGAGAGCACCGGGGTCGAGATCCCCTCGTCGGCGACCTTCTGGCGAACGAGGTCGGCCGGGTCCGTTGTGATGCTGACCACGCGGTCGATCCCGAGCGCGCCGAACGCCTCGGGCTCGGCCTCGATCGCCGTGAGCTGATCCCAGCAGGGCTGGCACATCAGGCCCTCCTGGAAGTAGAGGAGCACGTTGCCGCCCCGCTCCTCGGCGAGGTCGAAGAGGCTGCCATGCGATGACTGAAGGCGGATCGCAGGCGCCTCTTCGCCGGGACCGGGGCTCCCGACGTCGGACGCGTAGCGTCCGGCCTTGCCGAACTTCGGCTCGCCGGGCGAGGCCGCGGCCCCGCCCGCGGACGGGTCGCCGAAGTCGTTGCTGAGCAGGAAGATCGCAGCCAGCGCGACCAGGGCGGCCGCGACCGCACCGGCGACGCGGAGGTACAGGGCGCTAGGCATCGGCCCTCCCCGCGGCCGCGAGGCGGCGCCGCAGCTCCCGCCGGAGCCGCCGCTCCGAGGGCCGCCCGTACGAGAACGGCTCGCCGTCGAGGAAGATCCCGGGCGCGAAGAAGATCCCGCCGCGCGCGGCGAGCTCCCGGCCCTCGGGGGAGTCGAGCTCCCGGCTCCTCACGTCGAGCGGGTACTCGCCGGAGAGGCGCTCGAGCAGCTCGCGGGCCTGCTCGCAGTAGGTGCACTCGTCCTGGGTCAGGAGCAGCACCTCGACCGTCTGATCGTGGGCGCCCATCTCAGGAGCTGGCCCCCTTCGTCCCCTCCTCGATGTCGGCGAGCAGGCTGTCCACCGGCACGTACATCGTGTTGCCAGTGGTCGGCCCGCCGTAGTCGGCGCGCCACTCGATCATGCCCTTCTCGTCGACGAGCACGAAGCTGTGGCCGTTGAAGGTGGGGCCCATCCCTGCCATCGCGTAGTCGGTGGTCGCGTAGGCGCGCGAGTAGATCACGTTCTGGTCGGTCATCACCGGCGTTGAGATTCCCTCGTCGGCGACCTTCTGGGCGAGCAGGTCGGGCGGGTCGGTGGTGATCGTCGCGATCTCGTCGATCCCCAGCGTCCTGAACTCGTCCAAGCGCGGCTCGATGTCGGTGAGCTGGTCCCAGCAGGGCTGGCAGCCGATGCCCTCCTGGAAGTAGAGGAGCACTCTCCTGCCGCGCAGCGAGCTGAGGTCGAACTCCTCGCCCTCGGTGGTCGTCAGCTCGACGTCGGGGGCCCGATCGCCCGGCCCCGGGCTTCCGACCTCGAAGTCGTACTCGCCGGCTCCTCCGCCGGCGGACGGGCCGCCGCCGCGGCCGATCACGAACACCGCCGCGAGCACGACCAGGGCGACGCCGAGCCCGGCGGCGATCCGCAGGCGAAGCGCGCGCGCCGCGTGCGCGCGCCGCGCCTCCGCCTCGCGGGCGAGCCGCTCGCGCCGTCGCCCCTGTCTGAGCGCCTCGCGCTCGGTTTTCTTGCGCTTCGTCTTGCTTGCCATTCGCGCCCCTCCTCAGGCGTACTCGCGCTCGAGCGCCTCCTCGGCGGCGCGCTCGAGCTCGCCGACCTCCGGCCCCCCGGCGGGGACGGGCGTTTCACCCTCCCCGCCGCTCCCGGAGCCACGCTCGAGCTGGCGCAGCGCGTGCCGCGCGAGCAGCGCCACCACCGCGACCAGGGCGATCGCCCCCGCCCAGCTCGGAACCCAGGCGAGCGCGTCGGTGACGGTGTCGCCGTAGTGGCGAAGCTCCGCCGAGACCCGCGCCACCCATCCCTCCGGGGAGGGCATCGCGTCGCTCGTCAGGCCGATCCAGAGCACCGCCCCGCCCATCGCCGCCAGCAGCAGCCCGCTCGCCAGGGCGCT
Organism: Solirubrobacterales bacterium; assembly: GCA_050697155.1. Taxonomy (GTDB): domain Bacteria; phylum Actinomycetota; class Thermoleophilia; order Solirubrobacterales; family 70-9; genus JBOGZD01. The sequence continues at coordinate 4,567 of JBOGZD010000118.1, forward strand.
GCCGGAGATCGTCCGGCGCAGCGGGCCGAGCCGGTAGCTGAAGGTGCGCGGCCGGAAGAGGCGGCTTGAGCGCCAGTCGACGCGCTCCCAGAGCAGCGAGATCGCGAACAGCGGCGCGACCATGCCGAAGACGTAGGCGGCGCCGAGCCCGAGCGAGGCTCCGAAGGATCCGGCGACGCCCGAGAGCGCCACGACCCCGGCGAGCACCGGCGCGCAGCAGGAGCTGGCGACGCCGGAGAAGATCCCGAGCGAGTAGGCGCTCAGCGGGCCGGCCCGCCCCCCGGCGCGCCCGCCCGGCATCGGGATGCGGAGCCTGCCGCCGAGCAGGGTGTAGCCAGCGAGCGCGAGGAGCACGAGGCCCATGCCGACGTAGATCGCGGTGTGCTCGGAGAGCAGCAGGTCCCTGAGCACCGCCGCGCCGAGCGCGATCGGGAGCACGATCGTCGCCACGCCGGCGGCGAAGAGGAAGGTCATCGCGACCAGCAGGCGGCGGTTCTGAAAGGCGGTCGCGAAGTAGGCCGGCAGCATCACCGAGATGCAGCAGGGAGCGAACAGCGAGACCGACCCGGCGACGACGGCGGCGACCACCGAGCCGCCGAAGAAGAGGCTGGTGTCCATCGACTAGCCCGTCTCCCCGCGCGTGGGCACCCGGTCCTCGGCGTCGCCGTCGAGGGCGGCGAGCCGCGCCGCGAGCTCGCGCTGGCGCTCGCGCAGCGCCTCGAGCTCGCCGCTCTCGCGTCCCCGGGGCGCCGGGGCACAGCAGGCGGCCTCGCGCCCCCGCCGCCGCTGCCACCACATCATCGCCGGGCAGGCGAGGCCGGCGACCAGGACGGCGGCGACGAGCAGCGCGACTTCCATAACGACTTAGGGTAGTAGATCGGCGCCGACGCCGCCAGGCTTTAGCCGAAGGTGAAGGCGAAGCCCGAGACCCCGGCCGCGAAGCGCAGCTCGAGGTAATGCCGCCCGACGCGGACCAGCTCGACCAGCCGGTAGAGGCGCTCGAAGCCGATCCGGGCGCCCCCGTCGCGGACGTCCTCGCCGGCGAGGCGATCGGGGATCGGCCTGCCGTCGAGCCGCACCCGCACGGTCGCGGAGCGCGCCGGGGAGCCCATGACGAGGAAGACTCGCCGGGCGCGGAAGCGCAGGCGCAGCGAGGCGCCCGGTCCGGCCTCGGCGCCGTCCTCGCCGATCGTCCAGCGGCCGCCGTAGGCGAGCGCGTGGAGCGGTAGGCGCGGAGGCGGGTCGCCGAAGTCCCGGGCCCCGGGGACGATCGGCCCGTTCACGAACCCCTGCGCCCGCTTCGCCCCCAGGTAGGCCTCCGGGGTCTGCCCCCGCGAGGGTCGCTCGGTCTCCACCTCGGCGATCGCGCCGAGTCGGGGACGGCCGGCCTCGGCGAGCAGCGAGCGCACCGCCCGCTCGGTGGTCTCGTAGTCGCCCTCGCCGAAGTGGACGTAGCGCAGCCGCCCGCGGGCGTCGACCAGGTAGTCGGCGGGCCAGAACTGGTTCCCGTAGGCGTCCCAGGTTCCGTACTCGTTGTCCTGCACGACCGGGTAGCGGAGCTCGTTCTGCTCGATCGCCTCCGCGACGTTGTCCGCCTCGCGCTCGAACGGGAACTCGGGGGTGTGGACGCCGACGATCACCAGCCCGTCGTCGCGGTAGGTGGCGTCGAGCGAGCGCAGAAAGGGGAAGGTGCGGATGCAGTTGATGCAGGTGTAGGTCCAGAAGTCGACGAGGACGACGCTGCCTCGCCGCCGAAGCTCGGCCATCGACAGGGGCCCGCCGCCGGAGGTGTTGAACCACTGCTGCGTCTCGGTGAACTCGGGCGCCGGGCCGACCACCGGCAGGCGGCGGCCGGCGGCGGCCTCGGCCTGGCCGATCTCGTGGGTGCCGTAGTAGCCGCGGGTGCCGGCGAGGGCGCCGGCGATCGCCTCGCTCTGCTGCAGGTCCTGGGCCGGCTGGGTGAGGAAGCCCGGCAGCCTGCTCGCCACCGCGGTCTGGAAGCGGACGTCGAAGTCGTAGAAGACGAGCACCGCGACGGCGACCATCAGCGCCCCGAGCGCCTGCTGCACCCGCAGGCTGCGCTGGATCAGCGGCCGCGCCACCCGCCGCCCACCGAGCATGATCAGGTAGAGGGCGAGCGCGGAGCCGAGCGCGTAGGCGAGGGCGACGCCGAGGCGCGCGGCGGTGAACGTCTGCGCCGCCGAGACGGTGATCACCCCGGCGAGGATCGGCCCGGCGCACGGCGCGTAGAGGAAGCCGAGCCCGAAACCGAGCGGAAGGCCGGAGAGGAACCCCTCGCCCCGGCGCGCACGGGGAGCGCGCGCCCAACGGGCGATCTTCGCCTGAAGGCGCGCCGCGAGCGGCGGGACGATCAGCGAGAGCCCGAAGCCGAGCAGGACCAGCACCGCCAGCGTGCGCGCGATGTCGTTCGGGAGCCCGAGGGCCGCGATCACGTACACGAGCGCGACCGTCGCGAAGGTGAAGGAGAGGACGAGGCCGGTGACGATCCCCAGCGGCCGGCGCCTGCCTCCCGTCGCCCCTCCGGAGAGCAGCGCGGGGAGCACCGGCAGCACGCAGGGCGAGAGGCAGGTGGCGAACCCTGCGACAAAGGCGAATCCGGCGAGCAGTGCCATGGCCGTCAACCCATCCTGCTACACCGAGTAGCAGGATGTCAGGATCGGGTTCGCGGGTTAAGGATCCATAAACGGATGCCTTCCCGCGGTCGGCCTGATGGGACCGACGATCCCGGGCAGGGTGCTCGCGTCAGTGATACAGCCCCGCCCCGGCGAGCAAAAAATATGCCACGCAGGTGACAAAGAAGCCGACACCTGTGAGCAGGTGCCGGAGCTCTGAGATCCGCCGGTGGGGCCAGGACGACACCACGAGCGCGACGCCACCGGTCGTCATCGCCGCCCCGGCGGCGGCGCCGACCACCTGGATCGCCAGCACGTGGTTCGCGGCGACCGCGCGGCGACCAGCGCGCAGCCAACCGCGACGGCGACCACCGCAACCCGACCGCGGTTCATCCTGAGCACTCTACGCGCCAGGAGGGCGCGGCCGCGGAGTCTCCGAGTGCGATCGGCACAACCGTCGGGCGCCGCACGCTCTCCCGGGCTCAACATCTCAATTACTGTTAGATTGAGGCCATGTCCGATGACCGCTGCGACCTGCTCTGCCTCGACCTGGAAAAGGCCGAGGCGCTGCGTACCCGCCGGCTCGACCCCGCCCGCGCCGATCGCTCCGCCCGCCAGGCCAAGGCGCTCGGCGACCCCACTCGACTGACGCTGGCCGCGGCGCTCGCGGATGGCGGCGAGCTCTGCGTCTGCGACCTCGCCTGGGTGCTCGAGCGCGCCCAGAACCTGGTCTCGCACCACCTGCGGATCCTGCGCTCCGAGGGCCTCGTCACGAGCCGGCGTGAGGGCAAGATGGTGATCTACGCCCTCACCGATCGCGGCAGCGAGCTGCTTGCGCTGGCCCTCGCCGAGGCGGTGCCGGCGTAGCCGACGCCGCGCTGCACTCGCTGCCCCCGGCCCCAGCGGCCGCGCCCGCGCCGAGCGCGCACTGGCTCCAAGCCGCGCGGCGCGCCAGGGCCCTCTCCTGGCTCAGCCTTGTCTGGATGGGAGCGGAGGGCGCGGTTGCGATCGTCGCGGGCATCCTCGCCGGCTCGATCGCGCTGATCGGCTTTGGCATCGACTCGGCGATCGAGGGCTTCGCCAGCCTGGTGATCGTCTGGCGGTTCACCGGCCACAGGCTCTTGTCGCATGTGGCCGAGGACCGCGCCCAGAAGCTTGTTGCGATCCAGTTCTTCCTGCTCGCGCCCTACGTCGCCTTCGAGGCGATCCAGCACCTGGCTGGCGCCGAGCGACCCGAGATCAGCGTGCTCGGAATGGCGCTGACGGCGACGAGCCTTGTCGGCATGCCTTTCCTCGGGATCGCCAAGCAGCGCCTCGCCGCGACGCTGGGCTCGTCGGCGACTCACGGCGAAGGCGCCCAGAACCTGCTCTGTGCCTACCTGGCGGGGGCGGTCTTCCTCGGGCTTGCGGGCAATGCCCTCTTCGGCTGGTGGTGGCTCGATCCGATCGCGGCGCTCCTGATCGCCGGTGTCGCGGTCAGGGAGGGACTCGCGACGTCGCGCGGTGAGGGCTGCTGTCCGATGCCTGCCTTGCAGCCGCGCGTCGTCGGCCCCCACGACGCCTGCTGAACGCACGCGGCATGGCCGGCATAACACCTGTTCATATCCGGCAACAAAAGAGAGTCTCCTGACGGTTCCGTCGGTCA
>JBOGZD010000119.1:0-8767 GCA_050697155.1 Solirubrobacterales bacterium
GGGAGACGAGGCCGGTGAGCGCGGTCACCAACCCGCCGCCGCCGCGCTGCACCGTGCGGGCGCCGTCGGGGTCCCGCTCGAACTGGGCGGGCCCCCTGTTCGAGACGATCACCAGCCGCTCCACCACTTACACCTCGAGATCCGTGAACAGCCGCAGCCAGTCGCGCAGCAGGCGAGGGGTCAGGAAGTGCTCGCGGGTGTGCGCCTTCCCGGCGCGGGCGATCGTCTTTGCGAGCTCGGGGTCCTCGAGGATCTCGACGCAGCGTTGCGCCACCGCCTCGGGCGTCGAGACGAGGAATCCCGAGACCCCGTCGGTGATCTGCAGCGGGATTCCGCCGACGTTGCCTGCGACGACCGGGCGGCCCTTCCACAGCGCCTCGGTGACCGTGAGCCCGAAGCCCTCGCGGATCGACTTCTGCACGACCACGTCGGCCTGCGACTGAAACGCGTTCACCTCGATCGCGCCGACGTTGTTGAGGTTGTTGAGGATCTTGATGTCGGGGTCGCCGTCGGCGTGATGGAAGGTCTGCTGGAAGAACTCCCAGCCCTCGGGGTCGTCGGTCGCCATCGAGCCGACCAGCGCGAGCTGCGCCTCGGGGATCTGCTCGGTCACCACCCGGTAGGCGTCGATGACGCCGATCGGGTCCTTCCACGGATCGAAGCGGGACACCTGGCAGATCAGCGGCCGGTCGGTGTCGATCCCGAACTGCTCGCAGACGAACGCCGCGTCGTCGGGCGAGAGCGCCATGTTCTTCGGCGACAGCGGATCGATCGCCGGCGGGCAGATTCGCCGGATGCCACCGTCGAGTGACGCAGGGACGTACTGCTCGAGGTGCCAGACGCTGGCGTCGTAATGCATGATCACCGGCAGCAGCCGCGACAGCGTTTCCTCGTTCGGCGCCGAGAGGTCGATGTGGCAGCGCCAGATCCAGCGCTTGGCCCGGTCGGGGACGTTGGTTCGGATCGCCGCCGGCTGGGGGTCATGGATGACGATCGCGTCCCACTCGCCGTCGAGGCTCTGGGCGTTCATGGCGTTGTAGGCCTCGAACACCTCCCACTGCTCCTCGCTGATGGCCTGCGTGTCGCCCTGGAGCGAGTTGTGCAGCAGCTTGGTCACGTTGAAGAAGTCCTCGCGACCGAGGATCACCTGCCAGTGGGCATCGAGCCCGACGTCCCGCATCAGCGGCACCAGCGTGTAGAGGATCTCCGAGACCCCGCCCCCGAACGCGGTCGCGCTGACGTGCAGGACCGACCGCCCCTTGAGCGGCTCCGCCAGCTCGCGGATCTCCTTGATCAGCCCACGCCCGGCGATGTGGGTGTAGTCGGCGAGCGACTTCTGGCCGAGCCCGACTTCCTGGAGCACGGGCGGCAGGCTACTGGGCGGCCACCAGGCGCTCGATCCCGGTTTCGATCTCGGCCAGGATCGCGACGTGCAGCTCGATGTTCGCCGCGGCAACGCACGAGAGCTGGAACTCCACGCCGGAGCCGAGCAGGGGGCGCTCGTCGAGCGAGCGTCCGTACGCGTCGGTGACCACCGCGCCGGCCTCCTCGAGGCAGAGCACGGCAGCGGCGATGTCGTAGGGCGAGTTGTTGAGCACCGCCCCGCCGCCCAGGCGCTCGAACGCGGCCCGCATCCCCGGGACGTCGGCGACGATCCGCGGCCCGGGCTCGACGTAGGCGTCGAGCTGGCCGGTCGCGATCCGGGTCATGTCGTAGGTCGCCGAGCCGAGGTCGAAGGTGGCGCCGCCGACCGACGAGGCATCGATCAGGTCTCCGATCACCTCCGCGATCGCCCGCGCCGGCCGGCCCCGCAGGCCGTAGCTCCAGAACATCCGCGAGAGCGCGGTGTTGGGCGAGAGCGCCGGCTCCGGGTCGAGCCCGCCGCCGCGCACGGCGACGAAGCGGCGCCCGGACTTGATCTCGACGATGCAGCCCGCCTCGACGTCGCCCATCGTCGGCTCGCCGTCGCCGAGCGGCGCCGCTGCGACCGAGACGCAGGCCGACTCGAGCCCGGCCATCGCCGGGCGGGTGCCGTCGATCGGGTCGACTACCAGCACCCAGCGGGGGTCGCCGACGCCGGAGACGAGCCCCCGGTCCTCGGAGTAGAAGGCAACGTCCGGGGCGCGCTCGGCGAGGAACTGCTCCATCAGCGCCTCGGCCCGCTCGTCGATCGCGAAGGTGACGTCCCCGCCGGCCCCCGAGCCTGCGTGCACGCGCCCATCGTGGGCGCCGAGCTCGGGCGCGATCCGCTCGCGCAGGTTGCCGGCCAGCTCGAGCGCGAGCGAGCGCGCCGCGGCTGAGTCCATCTACTCGACTTGGTCCGGCCGCTCGCCGAGGGTGAGCTCGACCCGCTCCTCCTCCCCGTCGCGAACGAGGTCGAGCGTGACATCGTCGCCGGGATCGAGCAGCGCGATCAGGCGGGGAAGGTCCGAGTTGGCGACCAGCTCATCGCCGTTGACCGCGGTGATCACGTCGCCGCCGACCTCGCGGTCCTGTCCCTGGAACCGGATCTCGCTGTCGCTGCCCCGCAGCCCGGCCTCGTCGGCGGGCCCGTCCTCGACCACCTCGGCCACCAGCGCGCCGGTGTCGGACTCGAGCCCGAGTCGCTCGGCGAGCTGCGGGTAGAGCGCCGTGGTGCGGACCCCTATGTAGGAATAGGAGGCGTCGCCGTCGTCGCGCAGCTGCTCGATCGAGCGCTCGACCAGGTCGATCGGTACCGCGAAGCCGACCCCCTCGTTCCCGCCCGAGGCGGTACGGATCTGCTGGTTGATGCCGACCACCTCGGCCTCGGCGTCGAGCAGCGGCCCGCCGGAGTTGCCGGGGTTGATCGCGGCATCCGTCTGGATCGCGCCGTCGATCTGGAACTCGGTCAGCGATTGGATCGAGCGATCCTTCGCCGAGACGATCCCGATCGACAGCGACTGCGATTGCTCCTGGCCGAACGGGCTGCCGATCGCGGCGACCCCGTCGCCGACCCGCACGTCGTCCTCCGAGCCGAGCGGCAACGGCTTCAGGTCGAGCCCCTCGGGATCGACCCGCAGCAGCGCGACGTCGGCGAACGGGTCGACCCCGACGATCTCGGCCTCGACCTGGTTCAGGTCGGCGAACTGGACGTAGACCTCGCGCGCCTCGTTGATCGACCCACCACCGCCCGCCTGCTCGGCGTCGGTGACCACGTGGGCGTTGGTGACGATCTCGCCCTCCTCGGAGATGACGAAGCCGGAGCCCTGGCCCTGGCCGCCGCCGGGGCCGCCGAACAGGCTCGAGGACTGGTTGCCGAGCACCGCGCGAACCGTGACCACGCCCGGAGCGGCGGCCTCGAAGATCGCGTGTGGGTTGAAGGCCCCCTCCTCGGCCTCGATCACGACCCGCCGGGCGTCGCCCTCGCTCTCCTCCGCCGCGACCGGGGAATCGACGCCGCCCTCGTCCTCGTCCTCGCCGCACGCTGAGAAGCCGGCAAGCAGCGCCGCCGCGGCGAGCAGCGCCGCGACCCGCCGGCGGGCGGTCGGATGGTGCCGCGTCATCGCCCGAGCCGTCCCGCCCGCGCGGCGGCCGGCAGCCGCAGCTCGAACTCGGTCCGGCCGCGCCGCGAGCGAAGCTCGATCGACCCGCCCATCCGCAGCGCCAGCTCACGGGCGATCGCCAGGCCGAGGCCCGAGCCGCTGACCTCGTCGCCGGTGTAGAAGCGCTCGAAGACGCGATCGCGCGAGCGCGCCTCGATCCCCGGGCCATCGTCGGCGACGACCAGACAGGCAGAGCCGTTCTGTATCTGTGCTGTTACGGAGATCGCGGTTCCCTGCGGGGTGTGCGTCAGCGCGTTGTCGATCAGGATACGCATGATCTGCGCGACCCTGTCCGGGTCGGCGCTCGCCGCGCCGGGGGCCCCATCGGCGACCTCGAGCACCGAGCCGTGCCGCTCGGCGACCGGCCTGAACTCGTCGGCAACCCGGCGCGCGACCTCGCCCAGCTCGACCGGCTCGGCGCGGATCTCGATCGCGTCGGCGTCGAGCTTGGAGAGGTCGAGCAGGTCGACCGTCAGCTTGCGCAGGCGCTCGACCTGCTCGCGCATCGTGCGCACGAACTCGCTCCGCGCCGCGGGATCCGGGTCGTCGTCCTCCAGCAGCTCGACGAAGCCTCCGAGCGAGAAGATCGGGGTGCGCAGCTCATGTGAGGCGTTGGCGATGAACTCCTTGCGGGCGCTGTCGAGTCGCGCCAGGCGCTTCTGCATCTCGTTGAAGCTGCGCGCGAGCTGTCCCACCTCGTCGGTGGACTCGACCGGGATCGGGGTGGAGAAGTCGCCGTCGGCGACCTTCTCGGCCGCGGCCTCCAACCGCCGCAGGCGGCGCGCGTGGGCGCGGGCGACGAGCCAGCCCGCGCCGAGCGCGGCGAGCAGCGCGATCGCTCCGGCGATCAGGATCTGGCGGCGGATCAGCGCGACGTTGTCGTCGACGTCCTCGAGCGAGACCGAGAACACCGCCACCCAGGTCGGCTCCCCGTCGTCCGAGAGCGCGATCGCGGTTTCCCCCATGCGCTCTCCGGAGACCTGCTCGACCGAGGTCGCGACCGCACCTGCGGCACTCGCCGCCGCGTCAGCGGCCGGGTAGTCCGGGAGCACCGCGGTGCGCTCGAGCTGCGAGTCGCCAACCACGAACGCCTCGAGCCCGGACGGGCCGGGGCGGACCCCGAGCACGGTCACCCGCGATCCGGTGTCGGTGGCGATGTCGCGGATCAGCAGCCGCAGGCGCTCCTGGCTCACCCCGCGCTGCATCGCCGACTCCAGGCGGGCGCTCTGCTCCGTGCTCGCTTCCTCGAGGCCACTGAGCTTCTCCGCGGTCAGGCTCGAGCGCAGCTGGGGCACCACGTAGAGGTAGATGAACCCGACCGCCGCGGCGACGATCAGGAAGAACAGGAGGGCGAGCCTGTTCCGAACGCTGTTCATTCGTTCATGTCATTCCTGGTCGCGGAAGCGGTAGCCGACCCCGCGCACCGTGAACAGGTACTCGGGCTCGCGCGGGTTGCGCTCGAGCTTCTCGCGCAGATGGCGGATGTGGACGTCGACCGTGCGCGGGTCGCGATAGTCGGAGTTGCCCCAGACCCGTTCGAGCAGCAGCTCGCGGGTCATCACCCGCCCGGGTGCGCGCGCCAGCGCGGCGAGGATCTCGAACTCGACGTAGGTCAGCCGCACCGGCTTGCCGCGGGCGCTCACCGCCCTGCGCTCGAAGTCGATCCGCAGGCCGCCGGCGACGATCGGCTCGTCGGCGGCCGGGTGCGACGCCGAGATCTCCGCCCGGCGCAGCGCCGCCCGCACCCGGCTGCGGAACTCGCGCACCGAGAACGGCTTGGTGATGTAGTCGTCGGCGCCCATCTCCAGGCCGACGACCTTGTCGATCTCGTCGTCCTTCGCCGTCAGCATGATGATCGGCACCTGGCTGCGGCTGCGCAGCCTGCGGCAGACCTCGATCCCGTCGATCTTGGGCAGCATCAGGTCGAGGACGACGAGGTCGAAGCGCTGCTCGGCGAAGCGGTCGAGCGCCTCGCGCCCATCGTGCGCGGCGACGACGTCGTACCCGTCCTTGCGCAGCGGATAGGTGAGCAGCGTCTGCACCGCCTGCTCGTCGTCGACGAGCAGGATGCGAGCCGATCCCTCGCGTGAGCGAACGGCCGCGGTCATGCAAGAAAGCGTAGACGGGCGCCGTCGGCGGTCCCGGTCGGCAGTATGCACCCGCCCGTGATCGACTGGCGCCTCTACCGGCTCTCGTTCCTGCCCGCGGTGCTCGCCGTGGTCACCATGATGTTCTCGCTCGAGGGGCCCGCGGATCCCCTCGAGCCCGCGATCCCCCCGGGCTCCTTCGACGGCGGGCGGGCGGCGGGCACGGCACGCCTGATCGCCGATGTCGCCCCCGAGCGCGAGCCCGGCGGCCCCGGCGACGCCGAGGTCGCGGACCTGGTCGCCGGTCGCTTCGGCGAGGTGCGGGCCGGGACCGTCTCGGAGCAGACCTTCGAGGCGAGCCTCGACGGGGACGAGGTCGAGCTTCGCAACGTCCTGCTCACCCTGCCCGGCGACGCCGCCGCCACCGTGGTCGTGGTTGCCCCGCGAAGCTCCTCCCGGGACCCCGGCGCCGCGACCACGGCCGCAGCGACCGGGGTCCTGGTCGAGCTCGCGAGCGCGCTCGGTGTCGCCAGCCACGAGAAGACCTTCGTGCTCGGCTCGACTCCGGGCGACGGGGCGAGCGCGACCGGGGCGCTCGAGCTGGCCGGCGGCCTTCCCGAGCGCGAGGCGGTGGAGGCGGTCGTCGTGATCTCGCAGCCGGGGGCGGCCGAGCCCCGCCAGCCCTACGTCGTCGCCAGCTCGACGGCCGAGCAGAGCCCGCCGGTGGAGCTGCGGGAGACCGCGGCACTCGCGGTCGAGACCCAGGTTGGCACCGCGCCGCGCGAGCCGTCGGCCCTCGCCGAGCTCGCTCGGCTCGCGTTCCCCTCGGGCCTCGGCGCCCAGGCGCCGCTGATCGCCGACGGCACCCAGGCGGTCGCGATCTCCTCCGCCGGCGAGGCGCCGCTGCCGCCTTCGGCCGACGAGGGCGAGGACGTCTCCGTCGAGATGGTGGACGGGTTCGGGCGCGCGGTCCAGTCGACCGTCGGCGCCCTCGACGCCGCGACCGAGCCCCTCGACCGCGGCCCGGCGACCTACGTCGGCGTCGCGAGCAACCTCGTCCCCGGCTGGACCCTTGCGCTGCTCGCGCTGGCGGTGATCCTGCCGGCCGTGGTCGCGGCGGTCGACGGATTCGCGCGGGCCGCGCGGCGCTCGCAACCGATCGCCGCCTCGCTCGCCTGGGCGCTCGCCTGGGCGCTGCCGCTGCTCGGCGGGCTCGCCATCCTCTACGCGCTCGCCCTCGTGGGAGTGATCCCGCGCCCGGCCTTTCCGTTCGATCCGGGCCGGCACCCGGTCGGCTTGCGCGCCGGGGTCTCGCTGGCGTTGATGGTGGTCGCCGCCGCAGCAACCGCGATGCTGCTGCGGCGGCTGCGGATCGGCGCCGGCGCGGCGCCCGAGGCCGCTCCAGCCGCGCTGGGCCTGGTCACAGCCGTCGGCTGCCTCACGATCTGGGTCGCCAACCCCTACCTCGGCCTGCTCACCGCCCCCGCTGCGCACGTGTGGGTGTTGTCGATGCGCGCCGGGGGCGCCCGGGGTGCGGCGATCGCGGCCGCCGCGGCGCTGGTCGCCGCGCTGCCGCCGCTGCTGGCGCTGGCCAGCGTCGCCGGGGCGCTCGACCTCGGCGCCGACGCGCCCTGGACCTACGCCCTGCTGGTCGCCGACGGCCAGATCGGCCTCGGTGTCGCCGCGCCGACCTGCTTCGTCGCCGGCGCCCTGGTCGGCTCGATCGCCGCCGCCGCCCGCGCCACCAGTCCTTTAGCCCCCGATCGAGCCTAGGGGGGCTCCCCCAGGCAAGGATCCGGGTCGGCGCCCGGCCGCTCGGACGAGCGTCGAGGGTGGACGCAAGTTCGATCGCGGCAGGTTTGCGCGCGACCGATTGTGGGCACTGAGCGACCGATGCTGAACCCGTGGCGGATTGATCCGTACAGCGAGTCGGAGTCCGAAGGAGACGAAGCGGAGGCGAGATTGAGCGAGCTGAAGCGTGACATCGCCCTCGCGCGGTACGAGGTCGACGCCTCGACCGTCGCCGGCGAGATCCTCGCCAAGCTGCGGCTGGTGCGACGCGGCCGCGCTGCGATCAGCGTCTTCGAAGCTGGTCGAAGCCGGATGCCGCCACCGGGTCGCCTCCCGGTCCCCTGATCGAAGCGCCCGATCCCGCCGCCGCAACGCCGACCACCGTGAGCTCGATCCCGGTCGCGCGCACCGCGCCGATGGCCTCGTCCGCACGCCCCGGCGGCAGCGCGACGAGCAGCTCGTAGTCCTCGCCCCCGCCGACGACCAGCTCTGCCTCCCCGGACCCGGCGGCGTCGGCGATCGCAGCGACCGCCGCCTGGACCGGCAGCCTCCCGGCCTCGATCCTCAGCTCAACCCCGCTCGCCGCCGCCAGGTGTGCCGCGTCGCCGCCGATCCCGTCGCTCAGGTCGATCATCGCGCTGGCCCCCGCACCCGCCAGCGCCCGGCCGGCCGCGAGTCGCGGCTCGGGGCGAAGCTGACGCTCGCGCAGGGCGTCGGCCGCCGCATCATCCAGCCCGTCGCCGAGCTCCGGGCGCTCGAGCAGCAGCCGGCCGGCGGCGGCGCCGCCGAGCTCGCCGGTGACCGCGAGCACGTCGCCGGGGCTAGCGCCCGAGCGGCGCACCAGGTCGCCTTCGCTGACGGCGTGACCGATCACGGTGAGCGCGCAGAAGAGCACCGGCGAGCGGCTGACGTCGCCGCCCGCGACCGCGACCTCGTGGCCCGCCGCCACCGCCCCGAGCCCGTCGGCGAGCTCCAGCGCGCCATCGATGCCGACATCCTCGGGCAACCCGAGCTGGACGAACGCCTCGCCGGCGCGCGCGCCGACGGCGGCGAGGTCGGAGAGCGCGGCCGCGAGCGCCTTGCGCCCGACGCTCTCGAGGTCGAACGGCGGGCGGCGGAAGTGGACGCCCTCGACCACCGCGTCGACGCTGGTCGCCGTCGCCCCAGCGGGGACTGTGATCGCCGCGTCGTCGCCGGTTCCCAGGCGCAGCTCAGCCGATGCGGCCGGCGCGCCAGCGCGCTCGACTCGATCGCGAAGCGCGGCGATCAGCTCGAATTCGCCCGGCATTGGCGCGGCCCGCGCGGTGGGCCTACGGACGCGTGCCG
>JBOGZD010000120.1:0-8759 GCA_050697155.1 Solirubrobacterales bacterium
TCAAGCTGGCCGACCAACATCCGGAACTTTGCGCCGATCGCCTCCTCGTCGACCACAGCCCAAGATTCTCCGCCCACCACCCTGAACCTCCCAACTACGCGCGTTTATTTATGCGCGAGCCCTTAGTGTTCCTCGCGATGGCGGGAACGGCAGGGAGCCGTAGGAGGGTCGGCGCGCCCGTGGTGGCGATCGTGCTCGCCGTCCTGGCGTTGCTCGCCGCGGGATCGCTGCCCGAGCCCGCGGCCGGTGGCGGGAACCTGGGGCTGCGTCAGCTCGGCAACTTCGACTCGCCGGTCTACGTCGAGAACGCACCGGGGGCGAAAAGGCTCCTTTTCGTGGTGGAGCAGGCGGGGACGATCTCGGTCATGCGCAAGAACCGCACCCTCGCCAGGCCCTTCCTCGACATCAGCGATCTGGTCAGCTTCGGGGGCGAGGAAGGTCTGCTCGGGCTCGCCTTCGATCCCCGCTACCAGCGCAACCGGCGCTTCTACGTCTACTACGTCACCGAGGGCGGCGACCTGCGCGTCGACTCGTTCAAGCGCAAGCGCCGCTCGAGCACCCGCGCCAAGCGCAAGTCCCGCCGCCTGGTGATCGCGATCCCCCACCCGACCGCGTCGAACCACAACGGCGGCCAGCTCAGCTTCGGCCCCGACCGGTTCCTCTACCTCGGTCCCGGCGACGGCGGCGGGGCCGGCGACCCGGAGGGCGACGCCCAGAACCCGGAGAGCCTGCTGGGCAAGATCCTGCGCATCGACCCGAAGCGCAAGCGCGGCTACCGCTCGCCGGCGTCGAATCCGTTCGCGGGCGACGTCCCCGGCCGCGACGAGGTCTTCGCGACCGGCCTGCGCAACCCCTACCGATTCTCGTTCGATGCCAAGACCGGCGACCTGTCGATCGGCGACGTCGGCCAGAACCAGTGGGAGGAGATCAACCACGTCTCGCTCGCCCGCGCCCGGGGCGCCAACTTCGGCTGGAACCTGTTCGAGGGCAATCACGAGTTCGAGGGAGACCTCGACAATCCCCCGCCCAACTACGTCCCGCCGATCCACGAGTACGCGAGCGGCGCTGGCGGCACCTGCTCGGTGATCGGTGGCTACGTGGTCCGCGACCGCGGCCTGCCGGCGTTGCGTGGCCGCTACGTCTACGGCGACTTCTGCGCCGGCTTCGTCCACTCGCTCGACCCGGACGCGCCCGATCCGCCGGCGACGGACGGCTCGACGGGGCTTCGGGTCGACAGCCTGAGCTCGTTCGGGGAGGGCTTTCGCAATCGCCTCTACGCCGTCTCCCTCGACGGGCCCGTCTACCGGGTGGTCCAGGGGTAGATGAGGGATTCCAGAGGGCTGTAGAGTCCCGCGGCAACGGCTCGCGAGCGAGGAGGCCCAGATGGAGTCCGCGACCCAGTCCGAGACCACGGAGGCCAGCAAGGGCGCGGCCACCAACGGCCATCCCGACGCCGGCGGCGAGACGATCGAGGTCCACCGGCCGGTCGACGGCACCGTCCTCGAGACGATCACGGTCGACCCGCCCGAGCGGGTTGCGGAGGTGGTGGCGCGGGTGCGCGCCGCGCAGCCGGAGTGGGAGGCGATCGGCTTCGCCGGCCGCAAGCGCTGGCTCGAGAGCCTGCGCGACTGGATCCTCGACAACCAAGACGAGGTTGACGATCGGATGCAGGCCGAGAGCGGCAAGGTCCGGGCCGACGCCGCGCTCGAGGCCTTCTACCTGATCGACGCGATCAACTTCTGGTGCGAGCGAGGGCCGAAGTACCTCGCCGACGAGCTCGTCACCCCTCACGTGCCGCTGCTGCGAACGAGGCGGGCGAAGATCGTCTACCGGCCATATCCGCTGGTCGGGATCATCAGCCCCTGGAACTTCCCGCTGATCCTCTCGCTCGGCGACGGGATCCCGGCCCTCGTCGCCGGATGCGGGCTGGTGATCAAGCCCTCCGAGCTCACTCCGCTGACTCTGATGGAGCTGGTCCGCGCCTGGAAGGAGGATGTCGGCGCGCCCGACGTCCTCGACGTCGTCAACGGCACCGCCGAGACCGGAGGGGCGCTGGTCGACGAGTGCGACTTCATCGGCTTCACCGGTTCGGAGCGGACGGGCAAGATCGTGATGAAGCGCGCGGCCGACACCCTGACCCCGGTCAGCCTCGAGCTCGGCGGCAAGGACCCGATGATCGTCACTCGCGACGCCGACCTCGAGCGGGCGGCAAACGCCGCCGCCTTCGGCGGGCTGCTCAACACCGGGCAGATCTGCCTCTCGGTCGAGCGCGTCTACGTCGAGGAGCCGATCTACGACGAGTTCGTCGGCAAGGTGAAGGAGAACATCGAGCGGCTGCGCCAGGGAGACGACGGCCGCGCCTATACGGCCGAGCTCGGCGCGATGACCTCGCCGGCGCAGCTCGAGATCGTCTCCGATCACGTCGAGGACGCCCGCAGCGCCGGGGCGCGGATCCTCACCGGCGGCAAGCGCAAGGACGGGCCCGGCGACTGGTACGAGCCAACCCTGATCGCCGACGCCGACCCGTCGATGAAGGTGATGCGCGAGGAGACCTTCGGCCCGGTGGTCCCGGTGATGAAGGTCAGGGACGTCGACGAGGCGGTCCGGCTGGCCAACGACACGGATTACGGGCTCGGCGGCTCCGTGTTCGCGGGCGACACCGCCGACGGCGAGCGGATCGCGCGACGGATCGAGGCCGGCACGGTCGCCGTCAACGACCTCTACCCGACCAACTACGCGGTGCTCGGCCTGCCGATGGGTGGCTGGAAGAGCTCGGGGATCGGGTACCGCCACGGCGCGATCGGCATCCGCAAGTACTGCCGCACCGAGTCGCTGACCATCCCGCGGCTGCCGCAGCCCAAGCGCGAGCTGCTCTGGTTCCCGTACAGCCCCAGGCAACGGCGCTTCGTCCGCCGCATCTACCGGTTCTTCAACGCGCGCGGGCTTCGCAACCGGCTCGGGCTGTAGAGGTAGCGCCCTGAGGGTGCGGGCGGCAGCGGCGCTGGCGGCGCTCGCGGGCCTCGGCCTGGCGGCTGCGGGCACCGGCGATCCAGCCCGGGCCGGCGGCGGCCTGCGGCTGGACCGGGTCGCGAGCTTCGACAAGCCGACCTACGTCCATGGGCCGCGCGGCGCTGGGGACCTGATGTTCGTCACCGAGCAGGAGGGGCGGGTGAAGGTGCTGCGTGGCGATCGCAAGCTCCGCGGCTCGTTCTTGAACATCGCCGGCAAGGTCTCCTGCTGCGGCGAGCGCGGGCTGCTCTCGATCGCGTTTCCGAACTACAGGCGCGACCGCCGCTTCTACGTCTACTTCACCGACGGCCAGGGCGACATCCGCGTGGTCGAGTACCGGCGCAAGCGAGGCGAGCGGCTCCGTGCCGGCCGCGGCTCCGCTCGCAACGTGCTCGAGATCCCGCACCGGCGCTTCGCCAACCACAACGGCGGCCAGCTCCAGTTCGGCCCCGACGGCAAGCTCTGGATCGGCACCGGCGACGGTGGCGGCTCCAACGACCCCGCCGGGAACGCCCAGGACAAGGGCAGCCTGCTGGGCAAGCTGCTGCGGATCGACCCGCTGCGAAGGGGTGCGCGCAAGCCGTACCGGATCCCCCGGGACAACCCCTACCGGGGAAAGCGCGGGCGGGATGAGATCTGGTCGCGCGGGCTTCGCAACCCGTGGCGCTTTTCGTTCGACGGCAAGCGGATCGCGATCGGCGACGTCGGCCAGGACGCGATCGAGGAGGTCGACTACGAGCGCATCCGTGGCGCCCGGGGCGCGAACTTCGGCTGGGACGCGTTCGAGGGCAACTCGCTGGTCGAGCCCCCGGCGCCTTCCCGCCACGAGCGGCCGATCTTCACCTACCCGACCACTGGCGGAAACTGCGCGATCACCGGCGGCTACGTGGCCCGGGACCGCGGCGTGCCGGCGCTGCGCGGCCGCTACCTCTACGGGGACTTCTGCGAGGGTGAGGTCCGCAGCCTCCGCGCCCGCACCGGAGGGGCGAGCGGCGACGGCGCCGTCGGGGTGCAGCGGATCCCGCAGCTCTCCAGCTTCGGCCTCGACGCGCGCAAGCGCCTCTACGCCGTCTCGCTGAGCGGCGGCGTGTGGCGCTTCGCGCAGCGTTAGTCGACCGGCGCCCCACCGCCGGACGATCGAGTACACATCAGCCGCGCATGTCGACGATCCGCGAGCGGCGGCTCGAGCTGGCCGGCTTCGGGACGCGGGCGCTGCAACTGGACCCGGGGGCCGACGGGGCCGGGCCCCCGCTGGTCCTCCTGCACGGATTCTCGGACTCGGCCGATACCTGGCGGCCGGTGCTCGGCGAACTCGGACGGCAGGGACGCTCGGCGCTGGCGCTCGATTTGCCTGGCTTCGGCCAGGCCGACCGCCTCGACCGCGAGGCCGAGGTGCTGCCGCAGCTCGATCGCTTCGTGGCCGCGGCGGTCCGGCACGCCTCCCGGGAGGCCGGCGGCGTCGCGGTCGTGGTCTCCGGGAACTCCCTCGGGGGTCTCGCGGCGCTGCGCGCGGCCGAGGACCGCGAGCTTCCGATCGCCGCGATCGTCCCGGTGGCGCCGGCGGGCCTCGACATGGCGGGCTGGATCGCGATCGTCGAGGGCGCGCCGCTGATCCGGACGATCCTGCGGGCGCCGGTGCCGCTGCCCGAGCTCGCGGTCCGCGAGGCGGTCGGTCGCGTCTACCGGGTGCTCGCCTTCGCTCGCCCCGGTGCGGTCGACGCCGCGGTTGTCAGCTCGTTCACCCGCCACGTGCGCAGCCGCCGCGACGTGGTCCGCATGGCGGGCACCGCCCGGCGCCTGCGACCGGAGATCCAGCAGCCGTTCAGGCTCGAGCGGATCACGTGCCGGGTTCTCGTCGTCTGGGGCGACCGCGACCGGATGGTGTTCGCAAGCGGCGCCGAGCGGATCCTCGCCGAGGTCGAGGACGCCCACCTCGAGCTGATCGAGGACTGCGGCCACTGCCCCCAGGTCGAGTGCCCGGAGCGCCTCGGCGAGCTGCTCGGCGCGTTCCCCGGGGTCCTGGCCGAGGCCGCGTAGCGAGGCGCTGTCCTGCCTGGATGGTCGTATTGCCCACCTAGGCAGGACACCCAACGACACCGCCTGCGGCCTCTAAGGGCCTCACCCCTCCGGCGCCCGCCTTGCCAGGCCGAGCGCGTATTCGGGCCACCACTCACCGGGGGCCGGGCCGCCGTTGCAGGGGCCGTCGGATTCGCCTGGGGGCTTGATCCACATGTACGCGTCGACGAGCGGGTCGGCGGTGGCCGCGGTCGGCGCCGGGCCGAGAGCGCGGCCGGGCGGGTTGCACCAGGCGTCGTCGGAAGCCGGGCCGAGGCCGTTACGGCTCGTGTCGATCAGCAAGTGCTTGCCGCCGAGCCGCTCTGCGACCTTGCGCCCGTAGGCAACCTCGGTCGTGGTGTGGCGGAAGCTGCTCACGTTGAGCGCGAAGCCGCGCACCCGGCGCACGCCGGCCCGGCGCAGGCGGCGAGCGGTAACCGCGGCCCCGTTCCAGGCCGAGTGCCCGGCGTCGATGTACACCGAGGCGCCTGAGCGGACTTCGATCAGGCGGGTCCCTCTTAGGGAGCGACCGGGGCGAGCTCCTCGCGGAGCTGGCCGGCCGCCTCGACCATGTTGCGGAGCGCCGGGTCGATCTCCGGCCATGCGCGGGTCTTCAGTCCGCAGTCGGGGGCGACCCAGAGCCGCTCGGTCGGCAGGGCCTCGGCGGCCGCACGCAGCATCTCCGCCATCTCCGCCGTAGACGGGACCCGGGGCGAGTGGATGTCATAGACGCCCGGGGCGATCCACTTGTCGTATCCCCGGCTGCGCCAGTACTCGAGCAACTCCATGTGCGAGCGCGCGTGCCAGATCAGCAGCACGTCCGCATCGAGGGCGCTGATCCGGTCCATGATGTCGCGGAACTCCGAGTAGCACATGTGGGTGTGGATCTGGGTCTCGTCGCGGACGCCGGCGGTCGCGAGCCGGAAGCAGTCGACCGCCCAGCCGAGGTACTCGTCCCAGTCCTCGCGGCGAAGGGGCAGCCCCTCGCGGATCGCCGGCTCGTCGACCTGGATCACCTTGATCTCCTCCGCCTCGAGGTCGGCGACCTCGTCGCGGATCGCCAGCGCGAGCTGCCTGGCGGTCTCGGCGCGAGGCTGGTCGTCGCGGACGAACGACCACTGGAGCATCGTCACCGGGCCGGTGAGCATTCCCTTCACCGGGCGCGCGGTGAGCGATTGGGCGTAGGCGATCCACTGGGTCGTCATCGGCTCGGGGCGGCTGACGTCCCCGTAGAGGATCGGCGGGCGCACGTAGCGGGAGCCGTAGGACTGGACC
Source organism: Solirubrobacterales bacterium (assembly GCA_050697155.1). Lineage (GTDB taxonomy): Bacteria > Actinomycetota > Thermoleophilia > Solirubrobacterales > 70-9 > JBOGZD01. The sequence goes on from JBOGZD010000120.1 coordinate 6,340, forward strand.
CAGGCGTTCTGGGTGCAGAGGTAGCCGTCGAGCTGCTCGGCGAAGTACTGGACCATGTCGTTTCGCTCCGGCTCGCCGTGGACGACGACGTCGAGGCCGATCTCGTCCTGGAACCGGACCACCTTCTCGATCTCGGCCTTCATCCGTCGCACGTACTCGGCCTCGTCGATCTCGCCGCGCCGGAGGTCGACCCGCGCCCGGCGAATGTCCGCCGTCTGCGGGTAGGAGCCGATCGTGGTCGTCGGGTAGAGCGGCAGGCCCAGCCGCTCGCGCTGGGCCTGGGAGCGCAGCTCGAACGGGCTCTCGCGCCGGGTGTCGGAGGGGCCGAGCGCCGCGACCCGATCGCGCACCGCCGGGTCGCGCCGGCGGCTCGAGATCCGTCGTCCCTCGAGCGCGCGGTCGTTCGCGTCCAGCTCGGCGGCGATCGCCTCGCGCCCCGCGCCCACGCCGCGAGCGATCGTCGCCACCTCGTCCAGCTTCTGGGTCGCGAACGCCAGCCAGGACCGAAGCTCCGGATCGAGCCCCGGCTCGGCAGCGAGGTCGACCGGGGTGTGAAGCAGCGAGCATGAGGTCGAGACGACCAGCTCCGCGCAGCGGTCGCGCAGGCCGTCGACCAGGTCGATCGAGTGCTCCAGCTCGCTGATCCAGACGTTGCGGCCGTCGACGATCCCCGCGAACAGCCACTGGTCCTCGAGACCGCCCTGATTGGCGATCAGCTCGATGTTGCGCCGACCACGGACGAGGTCGAGGCCGATCCCCTCGGCGGGCAGGTCGCGCAGGATCCCGTAGGCGTCGCCGACGTGGCCGAAGTACGTCTTCAGCAAGATCCGGGGCCGCTCGCGCACCCGTGCCAGCCCCTCGTAAGCGAGCCGCAACGCGTCCAGCTCGTGGGCGGTGCGGTCCTCGACCAGGCAGGGCTCGTCGAGCTGCACCCAGGTCGCCCCCTGCTCGGCGAACCGCTCCAGCACCTCGCCGTAGACGGCGACCAGCGGCTCCAGCAGCGTGAGCCGATCAAAGTCCTCGCCGACCCCCTCGGCGGGCTTACCGAGGAGGAGAAACGAGAGCGGGCCCAGGAGCACCGGCACCGTGTCGAGGCCGAGCTCGTCCATCGCCTCGGCGTGCTCGTCGAACGGCTTCGAGGACGAGATCCCGAAGCGAAGGTCGGGGCCGAGCTCGGGGACGATGTAGTGGTAGTTGGTGTCGAACCACTTCGTCATCTCCATCGCGGTCACGTCGACGCCCTCGTCCTGCCGTCCCCGAGCCATCGCAAAGTAGGTCTCGAGCGAGACCCGATCCCCGGTTTGGCCGTAGCGCTCCGGGACCGCGCCGACGAGCGCGATCGCATCGAGGACGTGGTCGTAGAGGGAGAAGTCGTTCGAGGGGATCAGGTCGATCCCCGCGTCGGCCATCAGCCGCCAGTTGTCGCGCCGGATCCGCTTTGCGGTCGCGAGCAGCTCCGCCTCGGAGATCTCGCCGCGCCAGTAGCCCTCGGTGGCGAACTTGAGCTCGCGCGCCGGTCCGATCCGAGGAAAGCCAGCGACGTTGGAGAGGGTCACCTGATCCAGACTAACGAGCGGCGTCCGGATTCCCCGGTCCCTGGTTGGCATCCACCTTCCCTGGCGCGACGCGCGCCGCCGGCGCGAAGCCCGGTCAAGGGCCTCGCGCCGCCGGCGAGGCCTGTTTACCGTTCCGACTGGTACGTGAGAATGGCCACCCCGGGTGGAATCACGGTGGTGTCGACGAGATCGAGGGCCATTCGCTCCACGCCGTCTTTGAAGAAGCTCCTCCCCTTCCCGAGCACGACTGGGTAGACCCAGAGTCGATACTCGTCAATGAGGTCGTGTTCCAACAGGCTGTGCATGAGGTCGTGGCAGCCATACATGATCAGGTCCTGACCAGGCTGTTGCTTGAGCTTGGCCACGGCCTCCGGGACATCGCCCTCGATCAGATGGGAGTTCTCCCACTCCAGGTCCTTGAGCGTGGTTGACGCAACGTACTTCGCCATGCTGTTGATCTGGTCGACGTAGGGGAACTCTCCTGATCGCGATGGGAAGAGGGCGGCGAAAAACTCGTACGTCTTGCGGCCCAAGAGCAGACCATCGCTGTGGCTCAGAAGGTCGGTGTGATACTTGACCGACTCGTCGTCGTTGTACGGAAGCGCCCAATCCCGGACCTCGTCCACTCTCCCGTCCAGTGTCACATTGTTCGAAACGATCACTCTTCTCATCTTTTGCCTCCTTCGGTGTGGGTTTGATTCCTGGCTCGCTCAAAGCTGGTTAGGGCCGTCCTCCTGTTCAACGCGACTTCGGGTGCTTGCCCGTTGAGACACCGCCGAGGGCGATAACGGAACGGTCGGTCCGTTCCAGCGGAAACTAGTGTCCTTACTGGTGATGACCGCGACAGGACCAGCCGATGCGAGG
>JBOGZD010000121.1:0-8647 GCA_050697155.1 Solirubrobacterales bacterium
CTAGCCCGAGCGGATCCCTAGCGACTCGCCGATCGCGTCGAGCGCCGGGTCCTGCCGCTTGTCGGCGACTGTGACTTCCAGCTCGCGCTCCGCCTCGCTGTAGCGGAGGTCGAAGAAGTCGCAGCATTCGCGCTCGATCGCGAGCGTCTCGGCTAGCAGGATCGGGTCCACCGCAGCGTCGAAGCGGACCATGAGCCTGCAGGGTCCGCGTGACCGATCCGCGACGTGCTCGCCGAGAGCTCGATAGCGGTCGCGCTGCGCGCGGCTGCCGGCGAGATCGAGCCGGCACTCTGCGATCGGTAGCTCCCGTGGCGCCATCGCTACGGCTTGCGGGCGCGGATGATCGCCGAGCCCGCGTGCTCGTGGACGCGGTGGGTCTCCTGGATCTCGACCGCCTCGAAGCCGGCGGCGGCGAGCTCGCTGCGGAAGTCGTCGGGGGTCAGCGCGCCGGCGACGCAGCCGGTCCACTGGGCCATGTCCCTTCGGGTGGCATCGTCCATGTCGTCGTCGGCGACGATGTCGGTGACCGCGAACCGCCCACCCGGCCGCAGCACCCGCGCGGCCTCGCGGAAGACCGCGCCCTTGTCGGCGGAGAGGTTGATCACGCAGTTGGAGATGATCACGTCGACCGAGTCATCGGGCAGCGGCACGTCCTCGATCGTCCCGCGGAGGAACGCGACGTTCTCGACCCCCGCCTGGCGCTGGTTCGCCCGCGCCAGTTCGAGCATCTCGTCGGTCATGTCGAGGCCGTAGGCGAAGCCCGTCGGGCCGACGCGGCGGGCCGAGAGCAGGACGTCGATGCCGCCGCCGGAGCCGAGGTCGAGCACGGTCTCGCCCTCGCCGAGCGCAGCGACCGCGGTCGGGTTGCCGCACCCCAGCGAAGCGAGCTTGGCGGCGTCGGGAAGAACGTTGCGCTCCGCTCCCGTATAGAGGCTCGAGCCAAAGGCATCGGCCTGCTCCTCGCTGAGCACGGTCGGGCCGCAGCCGGACGAGGACTCGCCCGACCCGCAGCAGCTCGCGCTCGCCCCGGCGCCGGCGACCTTGGCGGCCTCGGCGTAGCGCTCCCGGACCGCCTCGCGGACCTCGCGATCATCGTTCAGTTGCTCAGCCATTGCGAAATCTCCTGTACCGCGTCGTCGTTTACGTAGTAGTACGCCCAGAGGCCGGCGCGCTCGGAGCCGACGATGCCGGCCTCGCGCAGGACCTTGAGGTGGTGGGAGACGGTCGGCTGGGAGAGGTCGAACAGCGGCACCAGCTCGCAGACGCAGACCTTGCCGGCGTGCTGGCGAAGCACGTCGACGAGCTGCATCCGGATCGGGTCGCCGAGCGCCTTCGCCACCGCGGCCATCCGCTCGGCGTGCTCGCGCTCGATCTCGGGATAGACGACCGGCTCGCAGCACGGCTCGCCGATGGGGCGCTTCTGCTTCGGAGCGAGCTCCAGATCGACGGCCATCTATCTACATATATCAATTGAAATCAAGAATGTCAATGGAATAGTCTTCGGGTCCCGGGCATCGATGGGGCAGGAGGAGGACCGCCATGTCAGCAACCACGCTGGATGACCTCGACGTCGACGTGATCATCCGCGGCCACCTCGACAAGGGCCTGGACTCGTTGACCGAGGAGTTCGCCGGCATCTTCTCGGCCGAGACGGTGGAGCGGTTCATGGCCGAGTCGCTGGAGGCTCTGGCCGGCTCGCGCCTGACCGACTTCGTGCCCCTGTTCGTCCACCGCTTCGCTCGCGAGCGGCTACGCGCCCTGGGCCAGGTCGAGGGGGCGATCACCAAGGAGGTGCCGGAGGTCCTGTTCGTCTGCGTCCAGAACGCCGGACGCAGCCAGATGGCCGCGGCGCTGCTCGATCACTACGCGGAGGGACGGGTGCACGTGCGCTCCGCCGGCTCCGAGCCCGCCGATGAGGTCAACCCCAACGTGATCGCTGCCCTGGGCGAGCTCGGGATCGACGTCTCGAAGGAGTTCCCGAAGCCGATGACCGACGAGGTCGTGAGGGCCGCCGACGCGGTGGTCACGATGGGCTGCGGCGACGCCTGCCCGATCTATCCCGGCAAGCGTTATGAGGACTGGGAGGTGGGCGACCCCGAGGGCCAGGACATCGAGACGGTCCGCGCGATCCGCGACCAGATCAGCGACCGGGTGCGGACCCTGCTCGACGAGGTGGCGCCGTAGCGGTAAAACCTCGGCCATGGATCGCGTGGCCGTGATCACCGACGTTCACGCCAACCTGCTGTCGCTCGAGGCGGCGCTGGCGGAAGTCGAGGGGCTCGGGATCGAGCGGATCTACTGCGGCGGCGACCTGGTCGGCTATGGGCCCCACCCCAACGAGGTCTGCCGGCTGATCGAGGAGCGAGGCGTGCCGACGATCTACGGCAACTACGACTGGGCGATCGCCCGCGACGACGAGGATTGCGGCTGCGCCTACGTCGACAAGCACGACCGTGAGCTCGGCCAGCTCTCGATCGACTGGACCCTCGCCAATACCGATCGGGCGTCGAAGCGGTTCATGCACGAGCTGCCCTTCGACCTCCGCTTCGAGCTCGACGGGCGGCGGGTCCGGCTCGTCCACGGATCGCCGCGCAAAGTCAACGAGTACCTGTTCGAGGACAAGCCGGCGCGGACATTCGAGCGGATCGCAGCGGGTGCGGACTGCGACGTGCTCGTCTTCGGCCACACCCACGTGCCATGGGTGCGCGAGTTCGGCGGCGTTCTGTTCGTCAATTGCGGCTCGGTGGGCAAGCCCAAGGACGGCGATCCGCGCGGCTGCTTCGCCATCGTCGATTCCGGCGATGGCGCCGGCCCGGAGGTCGAGCTGGTCCGGGTCGAATACCCGGCCGAAGCTGTCGCGGCCGAGATGCGTGAGGCCGGGCTTCCCGACGAGCTGGCGACGAAGCTGGTCGAGGCGCGCTGAGCCTCCCGACTAGTGGGGCCTCACTAGCGCCCCGCGCGCCGGCGCTTGCCGGCGACCTCGAGCGCGAACCTCGCCAGCGCCCGGCTCGAGCCCTCCGGCCCGCCGTCGTTCTGGCGGCGGGCGGCGGTGACCACGTCGAGATGGTTGTAGCCGGCGAGGATCACCTCCCTGCTCAGCGGGTTGTCGTTGGGCGGCTCGCCGATCTCGAAGCCGCCTCCCTCTCCCGAGTTCGACTCGCTGTCGCCGGCCTGGACCAGCAGCGCCGGGCGCTGTCCGACGCCGTCGTGGAGCCGGTCCTCGAACGGGCCGCTCGCGTCGCCCGCCTCGGCGGCGATCACGTCGACCAGGATCCGGGTCGGGAAGTACTGCTCGATGAAGTTCGCCGGCGCCTCGAACATCGCCCGCGCGAGCTGGCGCAGGTCGGAGACCTCGCTGTCGCGCGAGGTGTACGGCGCCCCCGCGTCGTTGAGCTCCAGCGGCGCGCCGTCCGCCCCGACCTCGTCGTAGCTCTGCCACGAGTAGACCGGGTTGTCGGGATCCTCGGGGATCGCCAGGGTGGGGTCCGGAGCGGGGAAGCTCTTGTCGGCGATCGGGCCGCCGGTGGCGAAGCCGACGCTCGAGCGAAGGATCCCGATCGGGTTCGAGTTGTCGTCGAAGATGCCGCCGAGCGCCAGCTCGTTGGTGAGGGTGAAGTCGCGGATCGTCGGCCCGATCGCGAAGCTGACCGCGTCGCGCGAGAACAGCAGCCGCTGGGCGAGGTCGATGTTCACGGTCTGCGGCAGCAGCTCGATCAGGTTCGTCGCCTGGGGCTGGTGGAAGGCGCCGACCCCGAACACCGCCGGGACCTGGAAGGTCTCCGGGCCGAGGAAGCCGAGCTCGACGAACGGCAGCGCCCCGGTCTCGGCCACCAGCTCGCTCGCGGTGCCGAGGCCCGGCAGGCCGCTCTCCGAGTCGGTGAACGAGAAGCTCGTGTCGAGCCCGAAGAACCCGGCGCACTGCGCGTGCCCGGCGTCGTTCGACGTCGCCGGATCGCTGTCGAAGTCCCAGCTCGCGAACAGGTTGGTCAGCGGCCCGCCGAGCGAGTGCCCGCCGCAGAGCAGCTTGCGCGCCCGCCGCTTGCGCCCCGGGAGCTCGCTCCTGACCACCGTGTACCAGTCGCGCAGGGTGCGCTCGAGCCCGAACCGCTTCAGGAACTGGGCATCGGCCGCGGTGGCGAAGCCGTCGAACCGCCGGCCGTCAACGGCGCCACCGTGCCAGTAGTAGTCGAAGGCGACCCCCGGGTCGCCCGCCCGGGCCGCGGCCTGGACGCCGGTGTGGTCCTCGAGGCAGTTGGCGCGGCGGTCGAGCGCCCAGAACTCGACGTACCGGTCGCGCCTCGCGGCCCGCCGGACCGTGTTTCGCGCCACCTGGTCGAACGACGCGGCGCCGCCGAGGAAGCCCGGGATCGCAACCAGCACCGCATCGGCGCGCTTCGCCTTCCGGGGCCCGTCACGGTGGCGAAAGCGCAGGTAGCCGAGCCGGTCGCAGGCCGCGGGGTGAGCGGGGGCGGAGGCCGGCAGCGGGGCGTGCAGGGAGACGTACGACTCCTTGACCCGCCGCGCGTCGGGAGCCGCAGAGGCCACCCGCACCTCGATCCGCTCCCTGCCCGAGCCGTCGGGTCCGGCGATCGCCATCGGCGGGAGAAGCGCCGCTCCGGCGAGCCACAGGGCAGCGAGGATGAGTGCGCAGGGCGCCACCGGCATCCCGACGCCCCCTGCGCGACTCGCCCGCATCGGGCCGCGAGTCTACCCCCCGGGACCGGCCGTGGCGCCGCCTGCCGCGGGGTTTGTCACGCATACCGAGACAAACCCCGCGGGGGCGTGCAAACTTCCGGTCCGTGCTTGGCGCGGCCGTGTCTCTACGGGCCGCAGGCGCCCCAGAGCCCGTGGCCGGCGTTGCCGGCCGCCTGCTCGAGGCGGTCGAAGAGCCCGGCGAAAGCGTCATTGGGCTCGATCGTGAGCGTGCGTGCGTAGCCGCGACGGACGAGCGCGGCGTTGACGAACCGCTCGCCGACGTACACGTAGGCGAGCAGGCGGCCGTAGACGTCGCGGCGCTCGGCGTCGAAGACGAGGCGCACCCGCTCGCCGGCGACGAGCTCGGCGTTGAACTCGCTCGCCCGCTTGGCGAAGCACTCGACCGGCTCGCCCGGCGCGACCGACTCCGGGGTGTCGACGCCGATGTAGCGCACGTCCTCCTCCTCGCCGTCGAGCAGCACCTCGATCGTGTCGCCGTCGACGACGTCGACCACCGGCACCACCACGCCGCCCCGCGGCGATCCGCCACCCCCGTCTCCGGGCTCCCGCTCGGTCCCGTCGCCGGTACCGTCCCGGTCGCCGTCCCGGCGCCGGTCGCCCCGCTCACCCCGCTGACGCTCGGCTCCGCTCCGCTCCTCCTGCCGGTTGGTCCGGCCATCGCGCTCCTCGCGCCCGTTCTCCTCGCCGTCGCCGCTCACCAGCACGACGACGAGCAGGATCAGCAGCGCGATCGCGCCGAGACTGGGGGTGCGTTTCAGCGTCTCAGGGGATCCGGCGGACGCTGGAGAGCATGATCTCCTTGATCTGCTCGATGATCTCCCGTGCCTCGGACCACTCGCGCTGCCACACGTTGCGGCCGTAGATCACGCCCGAGCCGCCCGCCTCCATGATGAACCGGGTCTGGCCGAGCAGCTGCTCGTCGTCGACCTTCGAGCCGCCCGAGAGCACCACCAGCGAGCGGCCGGCCGACTCGACCACGTGGCGGATGGCCTCTTCCTGGGAGACGTCCATCTCGTTGTAGGGGGCGGGGGAGTCCTTGTCCTTGTCCGGGTTGAGCTTCGGCATGTTGAGCTTGACCACGTCGGCGCCCATCTCCATCGCCATCCGCGCCGCGTAGTCGATCGCGTAGAACGAGTCGCGCCCGCCCTTCTTCTCGATCGCCGCTCCGCGCGGGTAGGCCCAGACCACCAGCGGCATCCCGAAGCGGTCGCAGTCGGCGCGCACGTCCTGGAGCTGGCGCAGGTCGGCGTCCTGGCGCGGCGAGCCGACGTAGAGCGTGTAGCCGACTGCGTCGGCGCCGAGGCGCACCGCGTCCTCGACTGAGGCGTTGGTGGTCGAGAGCGCGTCGTCGGAGGAGGGGACGTCGGTCTTGCCGTTCACCTTCAGGATCAGCGGCACCTGGCCCGCATAGTCGGGGTAGTACTTGGTCGCCAGCCCGATCTGGCAGGCGATCGCCGAGTAGCCGGCCTCGGCCGCGAGCCGGAACTGGTACTCGGGGTCCTTCGAGGCCGGGTTGGGGAAGAAGTCGCGCGGGCCGTGCTCGATCCCCTGGTCGATCGGCAGGAAGAGGAGCGTCCCGTTGCCGGGCCCGAACTCGAACAGCAGCCGGCGCAGGCGGGTGCGCTTGCCCGTCGAGAGGGTGGCGAGGAGGGACTTCTGCTCTGTTATCGGCGCGGTGGTTGCGGCTTCCATTACCTCTTCTTCGGTCGCTTTCCGGTTCTGCTGACTGCGCTGCCAGTATAGGTGCGTGCTCGCGCACCAATTCGCCGGGCCGCCCTTCACCGTCGGGATCGAGGAGGAGCTGATGCTCCTCGAGAAATCGGGGCTGGGGCTCGCGCAGGGGATCGAGACGATCCTCGAGAACGTGCCCGCCGAGCTCGACGGACAGGTGAAGCCCGAGCTGATGCAGCCGGTGCTCGAGATCGCCACCACGCCCTGCCCGGACGTGCGCACGGCCGGGGCGCAGCTCGCCACCCTGCGGCGCGCGGTCGCCGATATCGCCGAGGCCAACGGGATGCTGGTCGCCGCCGCCGGCACCCACCCGTTCGCGCTCTTCGAGGACCAGGAGATCGTCGACCGCCCCCGCTACCGCGAGCTCGCCGCCGACCTCCAGTACATCGCCCGACAGGAGCTGATCTTCGGCACCCACGTGCACGTGGCGATCGAGGGGCCCGACCGGGCGATCTACGTCGCCGACGGGATCCGCCGCTACCTGCCGCTGCTGCTCGCGCTCTCGGCCAACTCGCCCTTCTGGCGGGGCAGCGACACGGGGATGCTCTCCTCGCGAACGGCGATCTTCCGCGCCTTTCCCCGCGCCGGGATCCCTCCCCACTACGGCACCTGGGAGATCTTCTCCAACCGGGTCGAGCTGATGATGCGCGCGGGCGCGATCGACGATTACACCTACCTGTGGTGGGACGTGCGCCCGCACCCGAACCTGGGCACGGTCGAGACCCGCGTCTTCGACCAGTCGACCCGGCTCGAGTACACCGTCGCCCTGGCGGCCCTCGTGGCCGCGATCGCGCACCGGCTGTGCCGGCTCTATGACGCCGAGGAGCCGCTGGTCGAGTACCCGACCGAGCTGGTCGACGACAACAAGGTGCGCGCCGCGCTGCGCGGCGTCGACGGCAAGCTGGTCGACTTTCGCCGCGGCGAGCAGGTACGGGCGCCCGAGATGGCGCTGAAGCTGATCGATCTGGTGTCGGACAACGCCGTCGAGCTCGGCTGCCGCGAGGAGCTCGAGGGGATCAAGGAGCTGCTCGAGATCGGCACCGGCGCCCACCGCCAGCTCGAGCTCTACGAGCGCAGCGGCGACATGCACACGCTGGTCGCCGAGATCGTCGAGACCAGCCGCGCCTAGACGCTGCGGTCCCGCATTGTGTCGCCTGGGAGCTCTGATCCGGGAGAGCGGCGGCAGGGCGGCGCCTAGTACGCGAGCCCGGTCGCCTCGCAGACGAACTCGACCAGCGGCGCGCCGCTCGCGCAGATCTCCTGGAACCGCCGGGGGAAGTCGCGCGAGGTCACCTCGCGCTGGGTGAGGGTGGTCGAGGCGATGAAGTCCTTGCGCCGCAGGTCGTCGATCAGCGGGTGGTCGGGCGGGTAGCCTCGCGGCGCCCGCTTGAGGCTGTCGCCGCCGAGCACAAAGCGCTCGGCGAAGCGTCCGTTCGCGGTGACCGCGCGCCAGCGCGCGGGCTGGGCGACGAGCGCCCGGCGGATCCGCTCGAGGCTCTCTGTCGGCGGGTGCCAGAGGCCGGCGCCGGCGAACACGTTGCGCGGCTCCAGGTGCAGGTAGAAGCCGGGGGCGGCGGCGCCGTCGCCGTCGGCGTGGCGGAAGTAGATCCCGACGTGGGTCTTGTAGGGCGTCTTGTCCTTGGAGAAGCGCACGTCGCGATAGATCCGGAACAGCGACCCGCCCACCGGCCGCGCGTCGGCGAGGAAGTGGGGGCTGATCTCGTGCAGGAGCGGCCTGAACTCCTCGACGAAGTCGAGCGCCGGCTCGAGCACCGTCTCCTCGTAGCGCTGCTTGTTCGCCTTGAACCACTCGCGGCGGTTGTTGGCGGCGAGTTCGCGCAGGAAGCGGAACGTCTGCGGGGTGAAGCGGGGATCGGGCATCGGACCTCCTTGGTGACTCAACTCCATACTGAACCGAAGCGCCTCGCCGGACTCCCCGCTTTCGGCCGGATGTGGGACGAGAGTGGGGCGGAACTGCACCCGCGCGGGGGTATTCTCGGAGCATGCCCGAGGCAGGACCCGAGCTGTCGGTGGTCTGCAAGAGCTGCGGCGCCGAGGTGAGCCCGTACGTGACCGAGTGCCCGTATTGCGGCACCCGGCTGCGCAAGCGGGCGCCGAAGCTCGAGCGGGTCGGCGACGAGGTGCGGGTGCGCGAGGGGCGGCGCGATCGGCGTCGCCGCCGCGCCGCCGAGCGCCGCAG
>JBOGZD010000122.1:0-8615 GCA_050697155.1 Solirubrobacterales bacterium
GCCCAGCGGTGCCGCTGGTCGCAAGGCCCCAAGGGCCGCGACGGCCTCCCGCCGACCCTACACCGCCCCCGCCGCCCCTCTCCCCCACCAACGCCGAATCGTTCGCGGCGTTGGCGGAGGCCGCCTTGGCGCGGCCGCCGACCGGCCTTTCAGGTGGCGAGCGCTACCAGGTGCTGGTTCACGTCGACTCGGAAACCCTCGCCATGGACGAGCCCGGCGGCTCGTGCGCAATCGCGAACGGCCCCGGGATCGCCGCCGAAACCGCGCGCCGGCTCTGCTGCGACTCCAGCCTGGCGACGATCCTCGAGCGGGACGGCGAGCCGCTCGGCGTCGGAGATCGAACGCGCACGGTTCCGCCCTCCACCCGCCGGGCGCTGGTCGCCCGCGACGGGCACTGTCAGTTCCCCGGCTGCGAGCGCTGGCGGTTCGTCGACGCCCATCACATCAAGCACTGGGCGCACGGCGGCGAGACCACCCTCGAGAACCTGACCCTCCTCTGCCGCCACCATCACCGCCTCGTCCACGAGGGTGGGTTCTCAGTCGAGCGGGACGAGTCCGGTGTGCTCCATTTCAGGCGGCCCGACGGAACTCTCCTGCCGGGTTCTCCCTCGCCTCCGCGATCCGATACGCAAGCGCTCCGCGACCACAACGGCGCCCGCGGGCTCGAGATCACCAGCGACGCCTACCTCGCCGGCAGCGGGGAGGGCATGGACCTGGACGCCTGCGTGGACGCCGTCCTGGACGCCAAGCTCAAGTCAAGGCGTCGGCGTGAGTAGATCGAGCCGCCGCCAGCACCGGCTCGCGGGCGAGCCGAAGCACGAGCTCCAGGTCCTCCACTCGGCCGGCGTCGTAGGAGGAGCCGCTCTCGGTGTCGGCGTGGCCGGGGTGCACCATCCACTCGGTCACCCCCGGCGGGCCTGAGCCGGTCTCGAGCCATTTGGCGATCTCGGGCGGTGGCAGCGGCTCGTGTTCGTCGAGGCGGCCGATCAGGCGGTCCTGGGTGGCGACGCCGAGGCAGCGCAGCGTGCGACGGTGGTTGCCGCTCACCGAGCGCAGCGGCAGGCCGTGGTCGGCGCACGTGCGGGCGATCGCGGCTCCCAGGCCGGGGGCGGCGTGGCAGTGGCGGTGCCCGTCGACGAACGCGGGCGGGCGGTTGTAGAGGCGCCCGAACTCGCCGAGCTGGCGATCGAGCTCGGTGAGCGCGGCGTCGCGCGCGGCCGGGCCGGCGCGCCCGCCGCCGAGCAGCTCGGGTCCGAGGACGAGGTGTAGCCCGATCTCGATCCCGGTCGCCATCAGGGCGTCCGGATCGTGGCCATGGGCGCTCAGCGAGCCCGACGGCCGTCCGCCGATTGCGCCACCTGCACCCCTCACCATCACGCTCACCGCGTCCACCGCGCCCGCCATCGACGCGGCCAGGATGCCGGCGTCGTACCCGCGCGCGTAGCCGTAGTCGTCGGCGGTGACGATCAGGCGCGATTCCGCTCTTTGGGAAGAGGCTTTCTCCATCCGGACAAAGGCTCCCAGTCGAATCCTGTACGCGCGGATAGTGCGCGGTCGGGCGGACGCTCGGACAATCCTCGCGGCGCGGTCTGCGTTCGTGCGCCGGTTGCGGAAGCCCCCGAGGAAAGGAGCGAGTGCCCGTGGATCTGCTCGTGGTTGCCGACACCACGGCCGAGGTCAAGGACCTCGCCAAGGAGCTCAACGGCCTCACCAACGCGCGGGTCGACACCCTCTGGGTGTTCATGGCCGGCGTCCTGGTCATGTTCATGCAGGCCGGCTTCCTGCTGCTCGAGGTCGGGTTCTCGCGGATGAAGAACGTCGGCACGGTCGCGGCGAAGGTGATCGCCAACCTCTCGATCGCGGCGCTCGCCTACTGGGCGGTCGGCTTCGCCCTCGCGTTCGGCGGCTCCGGCTCTCCCGACGCGGCGACCACCGGCTGGTTCGCCGGCACCGACGGGTTCTTCCTGCACCACACCGCCGAGATCGCGGCCCCGGCGCTCTCGTTCTCCGACGCCACCATCGGCTCGAAGTTCTTCTTCCAGTTCGCCTTCGCCGCCGTCTCGCTGGCGATCGTCTGGGGGACGACGCTCGAGCGGATCAAGTTCGGCGCCTACCTGATCTACGCCGTGATCTTCGCGGCGGTCATCTACCCGCTGGCCAGCCACTGGATCTTCGGCGGCGGCTGGCTGCAGGCGAACTTCGGCATGCAGGACTTCGCCGGCTCGACCGTGATCCACCTCGTCGGCGCCACGGGCGCGCTGGCCGCGCTGCTGCTGCTCGGCCCGCGCCAAGGCAAGTACGGGCCCGACGGGCGCCCGAACGTGATCCCGGGGCACTCGATGCCGCTCGTCGGCCTCGGCGTGATCATCCTCTGGTTCGGCTGGTTCGGGTTCAACCCGGGCTCGACGCTGTCCACCCTCGACGGCCGCTTCGCCGAGGTGGCGATCGTGACCTGGCTCGGCGGCGCCGCCGGCGTGCTCGGGGCGATGGCGACGATCTGGATCGTCACCCGCAGCTTCGACATCGGCATGACCCTGAACGGCGCGATCGCCGGCCTGGTCGGGATCACCGCGCCCTCGGGCTACGTCGAGCTCTGGTTCGCGCCCGTGATCGGAGTGATCGCGGGAATCATCGTCGTCGTCGGGGTGATCTTGATCGACAAGGTGCTCGACGACCCGGTCGGCGCGCTGTCCGCGCACGGGCTCGCGGGGATCTGGGGCACGCTCGCGTGCGGTCTGTTCACGGCACCGCGCCTGGCCGAGTACAACGGGATCGGCGCCACCGGTGCCGACGGCGAGTTCCTCGGCGGCCTCGTCTATTCGGGCAGCTTCGAGCAACTCGGCGTCCAGGCGCTTGGCGTGGTCGCGGCGTTCGCGAGCGTGTTCGCGATCAGCTTCCTGATCTTCTTCGCGATCAAGGCGGTCTACGGCCTCCGGGTGAAGCCCGAGGAGGAGCGCTACGGGCTGGACATCGTCGAGCACGGCATGTGGGGCTACCCCGAGCAGTTCATGCCGGTGCCCGGCTACGAGTACCACCAGCCGAGCCCGCCGGCCGGGCGCCCCGCCGCCAGGCCGGCGCCCGTGGGGCTCGGCGGGCCGGGCGCGGCGGAGGGACGACCATGACCAGGAGGAGGTGAGCGATGCCCGAGATGAACAAAGTCGAGGCGATCATCCGCTACGAGCGCCTGCAGCAGGTCCAGGACGCGCTCGACGAGATCGGCGTCAGCGGCCTCAACGTGACCGAGGTCAAGGGCTGCGGGCGCCAGAAGGGCTACACGGAGCATTACCGGGGCTCGGAGGCGAACATCAGCCTGCTGCCGAAGCTGAAGATCGAGAGCGTCGTCCCCGCCGAGCTCACCGACCGCGTGGTCGAGGCGATCGTCGGCGCCGCCTATACCGGTGAGACCGGCGACGGGCTGCTGTTCGTGCTCCCCGTCGGCCAGGCGGTGAGGATCCGCACCGGCGAGCGCGGCGTCGACGTCCTTCGCCACACGGCCCCGGCCGGCTGGGGGTACTGAGCGCCGGTCGCGATCCAGATGAGCGCCTGGGGCTACATCAAGCAGGTCGTCGGCGACCAGACGGGCGGGCTCGAGCCGGTCGCGGTCGACCTCGAGCGCAACCCCGGCGCGGTGGTGGAGCTCGGGGCGCACAACCCGCCCGACGTGCCTCTGTTCCTGCTCCGGGTCGGGATCGAGGGCGGCTTCGGGCGCACCCGCGCCGGCCTGCCCGTGTACCGCAACGAGAACCCGTCCGCGCACCCCGTGCTGAAGGAGATCTACCACTGCGAGGTCGCCGGCAAGACGCTCGAGGCCGCGAACATCTACGCCCTTCGCGAGAAGGTCCGGGCCCAGCTCGAGGTGATCGCGCCCGCGCACTCGCTGCCGCTGTGCTACTTCCGCGCGCCGCGCTACGACTACTCGCTGCCGGTCTACGAGGAGGGGTCGAAGCTGGTCTGCCCGGTGCTCGCCGGGCCGAAGCTGCGCGCCGAGGGGCTCGCCGAGCTGCGGGAGCCGGTCGTGCGGCATCTGCGCACCTCCGGGTACCTGAGCGAGGACGAGGAGCCCGAGGTGCTGGTCGTGAGGCCCTCGGACCTGCGGCTGGTCGCCCCCGCCGCCGAGATCCGCTGCCTCGACGCGCCGCAGCTCTGGATCCCGACCGTCGAGGGCGCCTCCGGCGAGGGCCCGGTCGTCGGGCTGCTCAGCCATCCGGCCGAGCTGCCGCCCCGCTTCCGGATTCGCCGGGCCCCCGTCGTCGAGCCGCCGCCGTCGGCGCCCGACGTCACCGGCCTGCTCCGATACCTGGGCGCCGAGCTCGTCCGCGAGGGCAGGCTGCTCAACCCTTGGACCCTCTATGCCACCGTGGTCCGGCCCGAGATCTGGGCACGGACCGAGGAGCTGACCGACCCGTCTGCGCGGGTCCTGAGCGCCCACCTCGAGGGCGGCGAGAGGATCGAGATCCCGATTCGGCACACGGCGGCGGGCGAGTCCGTCGGCGCCCTTCGCGACCGCGACGCCGGCATCTGCGTCTTCCTGGCCGGCGACGATGACGCGCTCGCCGCCGCAGCGGCCGGCTTTCTCAGCCGCGCCGGCTTCCTTCGCGACCCGGCCGACCTGCGCACGGAGGAGCTCCGCCAGGCGCCGGCCGAGACGCTCGACCCCGACTCGATCTGGACCCAGTCCGAAACCAATCAGGAGGTACCGACCACATGACCGTCGCGCTGATCGTCACCGGCTCCGTCGCGCTGGGGCTGCTGCTCATCGCCTTTATCGTCTGGGCGCACCAGTACACGAAGACGGGTCCGAACGAGGTCCTGATCATCTCGGGACGCCGCCCGAAGAAGGGGCCGGACGGAGAGCTGGTGGGCTACCGGATCGTCCGCGGCGGCGGCACCTACGTGCGCCCGTTCCGGGAGAAGGTCCAGCGCCTGTCGCTCGAGCTGATGCAGTTCGACGTCCGCACCGGCGAGACCTACTCGATGCACGGCGTGCCGATGCAGGTCGACGGCGTCTGCATGGTCAAGGTCGACCCCTCCGACCACGGCATCCAGCTCGCCGCCGCGCAGTTCCTCGCCGGCGGGCGCGACGACATCGCGCGCACCGCCCAGCAGGCGATCGAGGGCCATCTGCGGGCGGCCGTGGGCGCGCACTCGATCGAGGACGTCTACCGCGAGCGGGCCAGGATCGTCACCGACACGAAGCAGCTCGCGGAGCCAGACCTCCAGCAGATGGGGCTCGGGATCGTCTCGCTGACGGTTCGCCAGATCACCGACAAGCAGGGTTACCTCGAGGCGCTCGGGCGGCCGCGCACCGCGGAGGTCAAGCGCGACGCGATCCGCGGCGAGGCCGAGGCCGAGCGCGAGGCGAAGGCGGCCCGCTTCTCCGCCGACACCGCGATCGAGGAGTCCCGGCGCGACTACGAGATCCGCAAGGCCTCGTTCAAGGAGGAGGGCCAGAAGGCGGTCGCCCAGGCCGACCTCGCTTACGACCTCCAGCGCGCGATCAGCCAGCAGGCCGTCCGCGCTCAGGAGCTCCAGGTCGAAATCGTCGAGCGGCAGAAGGCGATCGAGCTGATGGAGGCCGAGGTGCACCGCCGCGTAAACGAGCTCGAGGCCGAGGTGATCGAGCCGGCGAAGTCCGAGGCGCGCAGGATCGAGGCGCTTGCCGAGGCGCGCAAGGAGGAACTCGCCGCACAGGGCGCCGGCGAGGCCGACGCGGTGCGTCTGCGGGGGATGGCCGAGGCCGAGACGATGGCCGCCAAGGCGGGCGCCTGGGGCCAGTACAACGAGGCGGCGATCGCCGACCGCCTGCTCTCGATCCTGCCCCAGCTCGCCGCCGCCGTCGCCGAGCCGCTGTCGAAGACCGACAAGATCGTGATGATCGGCAACGGGGACGGCTCCGGCGTCGGCGCGCATCGGGTGACCCGGGACGTGATGCAGATCGTCGCCGAGCTGCCCGACGTGCTCGAGTCGCTGACCGGCAAGCGCCTCGACGAGCTGGTCAAGGCGCTGCCGGGCACCGGCAGCGGCAACGGCGCCGACGCGGGCGCCGAGGAGTAGACCGATGTCCGTGAGCACGACCCATGAGAGCCCGTCGCTGACGATCCAGCAGTGGGCCGACACGGCCCAGCCCGAGCCGCGCCAGGTGCTGGCGATGGCGCGCGAGCACGGCGTGCGGATGGTGGACTTCAAGTTCACCGACCTGCCGGGCACCTGGCAGCACGTCTCGCTGTCGATCCACGGGCTGGACGAGGACGCGTTCGTGGAGGGGCTCGGGTTCGACGGGTCCTCGATCCGCGGGTTCCAGGAGATCTCCGAGTCGGACATGATCCTGGTCCCTGACCCCTCGACGGCGGTGATCGACCCGTTTCACGAGCAGCGCACGATGTCGATCATCTGCAGCGTCTTCGACCCGATCACCCGCGAGCCGTACACCCGCGACCCGCGCTACATCGCGCAGAAGGCCGAGGGCTACCTGCTCGAGACCGGGATCGCCGACACCTGCTACATGGGGCCGGAGGCGGAGTTCTTCATCTTCGACCACGTCGCCTTCGACCAGACGGTGAACAAGGCCTACTACGAGGTCGACTCCTCGCAGGGGTTCTGGAACCGCGGCCTCGGATTCGGCGCCGGCGGGAACGGGGCCAACGGCGCCCGCAACCTCGGCTACACCCTGCGCCCGCAGGAGGGCTACTTCCCGGCCCCGCCGGGCGACACCCACTCCGACCTGCGGGCGCGGATGGTGGTCGTGCTCGAGGAGATGGGGATCCCGTGCGAGTTCCACCACCACGAGGTCTCGGCGGGCGGCCAGGCCGAGATCGACCTGCGCTTCGACCGGCTGCTGCGGATGGGCGACAACCTTCAGACCTACAAGTACGTGGTCAAGAACGTCGCCCACCAGGCCGGCAAGTCGGCGACCTTCATGCCGAAGCCCCTGTTCGAGGAGAACGCCTCGGGGATGCACGTCCACCAGTCGCTGTTCCTCGGCGGCGAGAACGTCATGTACGACTTCAACGGCTACGGGCTGCTCTCGCGCGAGGCGCTCAACTACATCGGCGGCCTGCTCGCCCACGGGCGGGCGCTGATGGCGTTCTGCGCCCCGACGACCAACTCCTACCGCCGCCTGGTCCCCGGCTACGAGGCCCCCGTCAACCTCGCCTACAGCCAGCGCAACCGGTCGGCGGCCTGCCGGATCCCGGTCTACTCGCCGGCCGAGAAGGCGAAGCGGGTCGAGTTCCGCCCGCCCGACCCGACCGCGAACCCCTACCTGGCCTTCTCGGCGATGATGATGGCCGGCCTGGACGGGATCCAGGAGCGGATCGATCCGGGCAACCCCGTCGACAAGGACCTCTTCGAGCTCGAGCCCGAGGAGCTGGCGGCGATCGCGAGCGTCCCCGGATCGCTCGACGACGCCCTCGACGCGCTCGAGGCCGACCACGCCTTCCTGCTCAAGGGCGGCGTGTTCACCGAGGACCTGATCGAGACCTGGATCGACTACAAGCGCCGCGAGGAGTGCGACTCGGTCCGCCTGCGCCCCCACCCCTGGGAGTTCGCGCTGTATTACGACGTCTGAACGGCGGCCGAGCCGGTCGGCGCCCTAGATCCCGAGGTCGCGCATGAAGCGGGGCTCGTGGTCCTCGATGAAGGTGAACAGGGGGTGGCGGACGCCCTCGTCCTCCCCCGCCTCGTGAACGGCGGTCCCGGGGTCGGTGGGGCTGGTCAGCGGCTGGTCGGCGTCCTGCCAGAAGCGGTCCGTGGGGTTCCAGCGGCGGCGGCGGATCTCAGCGCTGAGCTCGTCCGCGGCGACCACCTCGCTCACCACCCGCTCCGCTTCGCGCGCCGCCTCGTCCGTCTGGGTGTAGACGTAGAGGCGCGGGCCGTCGCGGGTGACGAT
This sequence comes from Solirubrobacterales bacterium, assembly GCA_050697155.1. Lineage (GTDB taxonomy): Bacteria > Actinomycetota > Thermoleophilia > Solirubrobacterales > 70-9 > JBOGZD01. Next base: position 7,889 of record JBOGZD010000122.1, read on the forward strand.
CACCCGCTCGCCGAGCCGCTCGACCACTTCGTCGTCCAGCTCCGTGGCCCGCAGCCGCTCGCTCAGCGGAAAGCCGTGCTCGACGTCGTCGAGATGGACTTCGACTCGCCACTCGTCGGTTGCCATCGCGGCGCGAGGCTAGCACCCGCCCCGCGGCGCCGGTGGCGTCTGCCCGGTGCCCTATAGCTACCGCCGTGCCTCCCGCCGTCCGTCGCCGCAGGCTCGCGCTCGCGGCGGTCGCCGGTGTCGCGATGGTCGGCGGGGCGATCGTCGGTGGAGGCACCGGCGACGAGGACGGCCGGGAGGCCGCGCCCACTACGGGGGCGCCGGCGCCGGCCTGCCCCCCGGAGATCGCCTCCGACGCCCGTCGCCTGATCGGCCAAACGCTGGTCGTGCGCATGGAGGCGACGGCGACCGAGTCGCTGCGTCGCCGGGTCCGCCGCGGCGAGATCGGCGGCGTGGCCCTGTTCCCGCCCGCCGGCGCCGACCCGGCGGCGCTCGCCGAGCAGCTGGCGGGCCTGCGCCGCGCCGCGGCCGCGGGCGGGATGCCGCCGCCCCTGATCGCGATCGACCAGGAGGGCGGTGAGGTCGAGCGCCTGCCCGAGCTGGCGCCGGATCTCTCCCCGGCCGAGCTGGCGACCTCCGGCGACCGGGCCGCGGCGGTGCGCGAGGGCCGGGCCACGGGGCGCGACCTGCGCCGGCTGGGCGCCAACGTCGACCTCGCCCC
>JBOGZD010000123.1:0-8498 GCA_050697155.1 Solirubrobacterales bacterium
GGCGATCACCTGCCGGCTTCAGGGCCGCTCGCTGTTCGCCTATCTGGTCGAGGTCTCCCAAGCCTCCATCCGCGGTCAGCCCGCGCCCGCGCTGGTCTGAGCCGGACCGACTGAACGCTTACGGGTTCGGGGTTCGGAGGCTAGCGCGGCGGCTCGTGCAGGCCGAAGCTCGACCCCTGATCGTCCTTGCAGACGGCAAACCGCCCGAACCGCGCGACCGTGTCGGGGTCGTCCTCCTTGGCGGGGGGGTCGTCGATCTGGCCGCCGAGCTCACGCACTCGCGCCAGGGCCGCATCGAGGTCGCCGACCCGGAAGAACAGGTAGGGGCTGGCGCCGGGATCGCCCCCATGGATCCCGCCCGGGACGTTCGGCGTGGTGATCGCCGCCCCGTTGGCCTCGTCGGCAAACTCCCAGCCGAACAGGCCGCCGTAGAACTCGCGCGCACGATCGACGTCGCCCACGCCCAACGAGAAGAAGCTCATCTCACCGCTCATGGACGCGAGCCTAGGGTAGCCCCGGGCCGCGGTCTTGGATGAATTGAACCGGGGCCATGAGGATCGGGGCATCCGGCCTCCGTTCCCCCTTGACTTCAACCGCACTTGAAGACTCACAATGGTGACCCCGAATGCGCTCGGCACAAGGAGGTAGCGACCGATGAAGGAGCTCGTTCAGATGGACTCGGCGATCGAGGGCCTCTACGCCTCGGCGCCCGAGTCGCTGCCGTTCGCGCCCGCACTCGACATTCGCGCGTTCCTGCTGCAGCGCGACCACGGCAACGTGCTCGTCTACAGCGTCGCCGGGCTCGAGTCCGACGCCGCGGCGATCGACGATCTGGGCGGCATATCACGCCATTACCTCAACCACCGCCACGAGGCGATGTTCGCCTCCGACTGGGTCAAGGCGCCGCTGTTCGTGCACGAGAACGAGCGGCGGTCGGTGGCCAAGCGCTACCACGTGCGCGGGACCTTCTCCAAGGGCCACGTCCTCGACGACGACTTCGAGGTGATCCCCGCCCCCGGGCACACCAGCGGCGCGACGGCGTTTCTGTGGGAGAGCGGGAAGCACAGGATGCTGTTCACAGGCGACACGATCTACCTCGCCGACGACGAATGGGTCGCGGCGGTACTGGAATCGAGCGACCGCGACGCCTACATCGAAAGCCTCGAGCTGACCCGCGAGCTCGATTTCGACGTTCTCGTTCCGTGGGCGGCGACCGGCGGGCGGCCCTACCACGCCTGGACCGACAAGGCCGACGCCCAGCGGCGAATCGACGCGATCCTCGAGCGGGTCCGCGCCGGGGCGGACCACTGACGAGGGTATGCGGCTAAACGCCTGAGGCTCCCCGGACCAGCGCGCGGGCGAGCGTCCGGCCTGCTGTCTCGGGCTCGAACCGCTCCGGCGCCGCCAGCAGCGCCCGAGCGGCTCCCTCGGCCGCGCCGATGATCGCGAAGGCGGTCAGCTCGCCGGTGGTCTGCGGGTCCTCCACCCCACGTCGCCGCAGCCAATCCTCGGTCACCGCGGCCAGGGTGTTGACGATCTGCGCTCGGCCGCGCTGGATGCGGCTTGCGATCGCGGCGTTGGCGCCTCCCTCGCAGAGGAGGACGATCCGGTAGGTGTCGGGCGACTCGGCCACCGAGCGCAGGAACGCGGTGATCGCCTGCGCCACGGTCCTCTCGAGGTCGTCCTCGGCCCGGGTCGGGATCGCGGCGGCGATGTCGCCGAGGATCCGCTCCTCCTCGCGCTCCACGAGCGCGGTGAACAGCTCGTCCTTGCCGGCGAAGGAGTCGTAGATCACCGGCTTGGTGACCCCCGCCCGCTCCGCGATCGCCTCCATCGAGGCGCCGGCGAACCCGCGCTCCAGGAACACGGCGTAGGCGGCATCGAGCAGCATCGGGCGCCGGACCTCCGCGGCGAGGCGCGGCGCACGCGTCCGACCCGTTCCCGTCGAGCCTCTCTGGGTCTTGATGCCCCCGCTCATGCTGCCGAGGGTACAGTGAGCGATAGCTGTATGGTCGATCCCTACTGGCGGTAGCTATACGCTGCCCGCGCCGGCCAGGGCGCGGCGGAGCGAGAGGAGGAGAAACGGTGGTGACGAGGAGTCCGAGGCGGATTCGGATCCGGAAGCGATCGATCCTGGCGGCGCTCGCCGCCGCACTTGCCTGCGTGGCGGCGTTCGGGGGGGTTGCAGGTGCGGGCGGCTCGAAGACGGTGAAGGTCGGAGACGACTTCTTCAACCCCGCCAAGCTCAAGGTCGCCAAGGGGACCAAGGTGAAGTTCAAGTGGGTCGACACCCGGAACCCCCACAACGTCGCCAAGAAGAGGGGCCCCGGCCGGGACTTCGCCTCCGATACCACCGACGACCCCGGGGTGAACTACCGCAAGAAGTTCAAGCGAGCCGGCCGCTACAAGCTGATCTGCACCATCCACCCCGACACGATGGTGCTCCGCCTCAAGGTTCGCCGCTGACCCGGCGCGGGCCGAACCGCCAGCTCAGCGCAGCTTCACCGTCGTCCGCGCCCGGCCCGTGTTTCCCGCGGCGTCCTTGGCCGTGCCCTTGACCTTGAGCTTGACCCGCTCCGAGTCGTCGAGCAGGCGCTTGCCCTTCGAGGTCAGCTCGGCGGCGACCCGGTTGCCGCCACGGTCCAGCCGCGTCTTGGCGGCGGCGATCTTGCCCTTCCCCCCGGCGACCTTCACGCTCAGCCGCAGGTCGGCGGGCTCGTCGACCTTGGCCCGCAGGCGCAGCTCCCCGGCCCGCAGGACCTTGCCGATCTTCCCGTCGCGAGCGCGGAGCGAGAGCGAGGGCGCCTCGTTGTCCCCTCCCCCCTCGCCGCTGACGGTCAGGGTCCCCTCCATGAAGGGGTGGATGCTGCAGATGAAGGGGTAGCTGCCCCCGCCCAAGGCCTCCGCGCCCCCCACGGGCACCTCGGTGGGCGCGCCGACGGTCTCGGAGCGGAATAGCGGCTCGGCCCCCGGGCCGATCTCCGTCGAGGTGACGTCGTGGGGAGCGGTGAAGTCGAGGTTGAGGAAGCTGAGCGACTCGCCGCTCTCGATCGTGACCGTCGGGTTGAGATAGGTCGTCGGTGCGGGGCCGGCGACCACCTGCTCGGCCGCGGCCGCGGCGGCGAGCGGACCGCCGAACGCGGCGACGGCCCCGGCGACGCCGCCGACCAGGGCCCGGCGCCAGCCGGCGGATCGCTCCCCTCGCACCCTCTCGCTGCCCATCGCTCCGTTTGTTACTGTACCGACAGTAGCTACCGACGGTAGCAACACGGGCCGAGGAGGCGTTATGGGGAAGCGAGTGGGCGTCCGCTGGGGGATCGCGATCGCGTTGCTGCTCGCGCTCGCCGCCGCGGCCACGATCTCGCCGCTCGCCGCTCCCGCCGCGCCGCCATCGGGCCCCCCGCAGCCGGAGCTCGACGCGATCCTGCCGCTGGAGAAGGAGCCCTGCGCCTACGAGGGCAACGACTCCTACGAGAAGCGCCTCTACAAGATCGAGGGCTGGAAGGGCCCCGAGTACGAGCGCTATCCGGGCGCGTGCGAGCGGATGCGCTTCGCCTACGGCCCGATCCTGATCGAGCCGGGGAAGAACAACGTGCTAGTCGAGCCGATCACGATCCAGTCCCCGCGGCGCGACGGCTACATGACCCGCTTCGAGCCCAACCTGGTGCTCGCCGACGGCACCGTCCCCCCGGTCGAGCGGGTCCACCTCCATCACGGGACCTGGCTGTCCTCGAACGCGATCTCGGGCAGCGGGGGCGGAGGCCTGGGGCCGTTCATGGCCGCCGGCGAGGAGAAGACGATCAGCCCGTGGCCGCGCGGGTACGGGATGCCGGTCCAAGCGACCGAGCTGTGGTTCCTGCTCTACATGGTCCACTCCGCCGTGCCGAACCCGATGGTCGGCTACATCACCTACGACATCGACTTCATCCCCGAGGACAAGGGCGATGACCTGGGGATCAAGCCCGCCTATCCGGTCTGGCTCGACGTCCGGCCGTCCGCCTATCCGGTCTTCAACGTCCAGCGCCGGTTCGGCGGGAAGGACGGCAAGTGCACCTGGCCGACCGAGCAGTGCGCGAACTTCGACCCCTGGGGCGAGCAGGCCGTGGGCCAGGGCGAGCCGGGGCAGGGACACGGCACCGACTTCGAGCTTCCCGGCGCGGGTGAGCGGCTGGGCCCGATCTCCAACTGGCAGGGGGGCACGCTGATCGGGCTCGGCGGCCACCTGCACCCCGGCGGCCTCACCGACAACATCGACCTGGTGCGAAACGGCCGCTCCAAACGGATCCTCACCAGCGAGGCGATCTACTGGCACCACCGCAAGCACCGCTTACCCGGCGGTCCCCCGACCTCGTGGGACCTGTCGATGACGGTGACCGGGCTGCCGTACTGGGGCATCAAGCTGAAGCCCGAGGACAGCCTGCGCATCAGCGCCACTTACGACACCACCCACCAGGCGTCCTACGAGGACATGGGCATAGCGATCGGCCTGATCGCCCCCAGCCGGGCAGACGGGACCCGGACCGCGCCGGGCCTCAACCCGTTCAAGGCGCCGCGCGAGCGCAGCAAGGAGTGCAGATCGCTGCGCAAGCGGATCCGCGGCCCGGCCTCGGACCTCGAGAGGTTCGGCCTGGACGCCCGGCGGCCGAAGCTGTGCGTGCGCGGACTTCCAACCCACGGTCACCAGGCGGCGAACGGCAACTACGGGTACGCGTCGGGGGACTGGGACGCGCCCCCGGGATCCCCGACCCAATCGGTGAACATCCTCAACTTCCAGTACGGGCCCGGGGACCTCTCGACCGCCTCGACCCGTGGCGTGCCGCAGGTGCCGTTGGGGTCGAACCTGCAGTTCAACAACCTCGAGGGGGCGCTGATCCTGCATACGGTCACCACCTGCCGCTTCCCGTGCAAGGGGCCGACCGGCGCCGCCTATCCGATCGCCGACGGGCAGACCAGCACCGGCCGCGCGGTCGACCTGGACTCGTCCGAGATGGGGCTCGGGGTGCCGGCCATCGGCCCGGCCACTAACCGGCTCAGCTGGCGGACGCCGGTCACCCGTGAGGCCGGTTATGAGCCCGGCGAGGTGGTCACTTACTTCTGCCGCATCCACCCGTTCATGCGCGGGGCCTTCCAGGTCAGCGAGGGATGATCAACTGGCAGCGGAACGGGCCGGCGCTGACGGCGGCTCCGCGGCGATTCTCGTGGCCGGACATGTCCGAGGCGCTGCCCGTGGACGTGATGCCGTGCTCGAACGAGGAGTACTTCCCGCCGCCGCCCAGCACGCAGCAGCTGCAGATCATGTGGCTGGCCAACCGCGAGACCGAGCGGCTGCGGCGCAAGTTCAACATGAGCCGCCGCGAGTTCGTCCGCACCGCTGCCGCGACGGCGATCGGCTTCTGGGCGATCGACATGGTGATGCCCGGCGTGTTCGGCAGCTACGGCGCCGCCCAGGGCGGGCGGCCCGACGCCTGTGACCTCGAGTTCGCGGGCGGCAGGGGGCTGGAGACGCTTCGCAACCTGCCGGGCGAGTTCATCTTCGACGTCCAGTCCCATCACGTCGACCCCGACGGCATGTGGCGGGTCACCAACCCGGCCATCCACGCGTTCTTCGCCGCGATCTGGCCGCAGGCCAATCCGGTCTTCGGCCAGAGCGGCGGCGAGCTCGACCCGATCGCGAACCTGTCGCGCTTCCACTACCTGAAGGAGCTCTTCCTCGACTCGGCGACGACGATGACGGTGCTCTCGACCGTCCCGACCTCGCCCGATTCGGACAACCCGCTGCCGATCGCCGAGGCGGAGCTGACCGTCGACACCGTCAACGACCTCGCCGACACGCGCCGCTCGGTGATGCATTCGTTCGTGATGCCCAACCGCGGCTCGCCGGGGGGCGACAACACCCCCTACATCCGGCCCCGGTACCTCGACGAGGAGCTGGAGCTGATGATGGAGCGGGCGGGTCAGTATCGCCGCAAGCTGCGTGGCTGGAAGACCTACTGCGCCTGGGGCAGCGTCCCGTTCGCGAGCGGCTGGTGGCTGGACAGCGACACGGGGATGGCCTTCCTCGAGCAGGTCCGGAACGTCAGCCGCACCTACAAGCGGATCCCGTCCGTGGTCGCCACCCACAAGGGCTTCGCCCTACCCGGCTTCGACCAGGAGAAGAGCACCCCGCGCGACATCGGCCCGGCCGCCAAGGCAAACCGCGACATCAAGTTCCTCGTCTACCACTCCGGCTACGACATCGGGGACACCCAGCGTCCCTACGCCGGCGACGAGAACGTGAGGTCGAACACCAACACGGTCGACGCGCTGATCAAGAGCCTGCGCGAGAACCAGTACGACGCGACCCGGTTTCGCAAGAAGGGCAAGCGGTTCGGCAACGTCCCCAACGTCTACGCCGAGCTGGGATCGGTGTGGCGCAGCGTGATGGACGACCCCGACCAGGCCGCGCACCTGCTCGGCAAGCTGATCACCCACGTGGGCCCGAAGCGAATCTGCTGGGGCACCGACAGCCTCTGGTACGGCTCACCGCAGCCCGAGATCGTCGCCATGCGGCGGTTCGAGTTCACCGAGCGAGGCAAGGAGCTCTACCGCCTGCCGCACGGGCTCGAGGGCGACGTGAACGACCCGACCCGCAAGGCGCCGCGTCCCGAGCGCACGATCCGCAACGGGATCCTCGGGCGCAACGCCGCCCGCGCCTACCGGGTCAATCCCGACTCGCGCCGCAAGCGGATCGACTGCGATGACGTCAACGCCCTGCGCGACGACGGCTATCTGAAGGGGGAACCCGGCTCGCTGCGCGAGTCGGCGCCGCTCGCCTCCCACCTCGCGCCCGGCCCGAGGACCCGGCGCGAGGTGATGAAGGCGCTGCGGGAGAACCCGTGGTCGCCCTAGGCCGTCGTTCGTCGTTCGTCGTTCGTCGTTCGTGCTTCGTCGCCGCCGGGGCCTGGGCTGCCGCCGCCGTGCTGGCGGCGCCGGCCGCCGGGGCGGCGCCCGACGACCGAGCGGGCTGCGCGCCCGCCAAGGCCCCGGGCGGCCAGTGGCGAAGCTATGGACACGACGACTCGAACACCCGCAGCCAGCCGCGCGAGGATCTGATCTCGGCCCAGAACGTCGCCGGGCTGCGGGCCAAGTGGGTGTTCTCGGTCGCCGACGCGGGCGGCGAGGGCGACATCGCCGGCACCCCGGTGGTCCGCTTCGGCTGCGTCTACGTCGCCACCAGCCGCGGCTGGGTGATCGCGTTCAACGCCGACACCGGCGAGCCCGTGTGGGCGCGCGACGTCCCGGACCGCGGATTCGTCTACAGCTCGGTGGGGGTGACCCGAAAGCGCGTCTACGTGAGCGTCAACCGCACCACCCAGGGGCTCACCGGCTGCCCCCAGGACGAGCCGTGCCTGGGCCCCTTCGTCATGGCGCTGGACCGCAAGACGGGCAAGCGGGACTGGGTCAGCCGTCCGATCGACACCCAGCGGGGATCCGAGACGTATGCGAGCCCGGTGATCGTCGGCGGCGTGGTCCTGGTCGGCGTCTCCGGAGGGGTGGCCGAGCTGAGCGCGGACGAGTCGCTGCGGGAGAACTTCCAGGGGTCGCTGGTGTTCCTCAACGGGCGCAACGGCAGGATCGTCGAGAAGACCTGGACGATCCACCCGCCCGGGGACCCGGATGACGACTTCTCGGGGGCGGGGGTCTGGGGAACGCCCGCGATCGACCGCCGGGCGAAGCTCGCCTACGTCGGCACCGCGAACCCGTACGTGCCGGCGGCGGCGCATCCCCACGCGGGCGCGGTGCTGAAGCTCGACGTCAATCGCCGCCACAAGCGCCGGTTCGGCGACATCCTCGCCTTCGGCGAGGGCACCCCCGAGGAGTACCTGGAGGCGTTCTCGGATCTGCCCTGTATCGACTTCCCCGGCAACGTGCCGCCGTATCCGACCGGGCTCGGGTCCTGCTTCGACCTCGACCTCGACTTCGGCGCCTCCCCGAACCTGTTCCGCGGTCCCGACGGCCGCGAGCTCGTCGGCGCCGGGCAGAAGTCGGGCGTCTACCACGTCTTCGACGCGAAGACGATGGAGCCGGTCTGGAACGCGACCGTGGGGCCGCCCGGGTACTTCGGCGGGATCGTCGGCTCCACCGCGTACGACGGAGACGCGATCTACGGGCCGATCACGATCCCGGGCTACCTGTGGTCGATCGACGCCGACGGCGGCAGCCTGCGCTGGGTGGCGCCGATCCTTGACGTGCTCCACTGGGGCCCTCCGGTGGCGGTCGCCAACGGAGTCCTCTACTCGGTGGACTGGAACGGCTATCTCAACGCGGTCGACGCCGCCAGCGGCGTGGTGCTGCTGAAGGCCCCGCTTCGGGTCGGCGAGGACGGCGGCTTCCGGGGCACGCCCTCGTGGGCGGGCGTGAGCGTCGCCCGCCACACCGTCTACGCGGCGGTGGGCACCGGAGGCAGCGATGACGGAGCGGTGATCGCCTTCGGCCTCGGCTGACCTGCCGTTAGGCGG
>JBOGZD010000124.1:0-8463 GCA_050697155.1 Solirubrobacterales bacterium
CGTCGGCGATCACCTGCCGGCTTCAGGGCCGCTCGCTGTTCGCCTATCTGGTCGAGGTCTCCCAAGCCTCCATCCGCGGTCAGCCCGCGCCCGCGCTGGTCTGAGCCGGACCGACTGAACGCTTACCAATTTCGCGCTCTGAGCTGATCCGTTCGTACCCGGCGAAGTGGCGCCGCCGGGTCTTCACGCCGGCGCTGCGCTCGATCCGGATCGAGCGCGGACGTCCGTACGACCTCAGGCACTCGTTCGCGTCGCTGCTCCTTCACGAGGGGCGCAGCGTGATCTACGTTGCTCGCCAGCTCGGCCACGGCGCCGGACTGACGATGCGGACCTACGGGCACGTGATCGAGGAGCTTGAGGATCGGCCGCAGCTGCCGGCAGAGGACGCGATCCGCGAGGCGCGGGATGCCCTGGACGCCCCTGCGCCCGTCCCGGTTTCGACCAGCCCTCTATGAAGCGGGCTCAGTGGTTCCCTCGTTGAGCCGGGCGAGGTACTCGTCGTAGACGTAGAGCTTTCCGCGTTGCCGGCCGGTGACCTCGCGCAGGATCTTTGCCTCTTCAAGACGTCTTACGGCGGCGTAGACGGGAGGGTCGCTTAGCCCTAGGGCCTTCGCTGCCGTGGGGGGCCGAAACACGACGAACCGCGATGCCAGATCGTGCACGCGGAGGGCAGTTGCGGCGGCACGACCGAAGCCATGAATGGTCTGCCTGTCTCGCTCGATCATGTGGACCAGTTCGCGCGTGGTCGCCGTTGTTGATTCGGCAACCTCGACCACACCCTCCAAGAAGAACCGGAGCCACGCTTCCCAGGCTCCTTCGGTGCGGATTCTCTGAAGGTGGTCGTAGTAGTCGTCGCGGTTCTGCTTCAGATAGAGACTGAGGTACAGCAGGGGTCGCTTGAGGACGCCATCGACGACTAGGAGAAGCGTGATCAGGAGGCGGCCAACTCGTCCGTTCCCATCGAGAAACGGGTGAACGGTCTCGAATTGCGCGTGAGCCAAGGCGGCCTTGATCAGGATCGGCGTCCGCTCGGGCTCATCGTGCAGAAACTTCTCGAGATCACTCATTGCCGGCTCGACCTCTTGCCAGGGCGGTGGGACGTACCGGGCGAGTGAAGGCCGAGAGCCGCCGATCCAGTTCTGCTCACGACGAAATCGCCCAGGAGTCCTTTGCGAGCCCCTGGCCGAGCTCAGCAGCAAGCCGCGGACGTCCCTGAGCAGCCGATTACAGAGAGGCAATTCACCGGACTGGATCTTCTCGAGGCCGTGGTTCATAGCGGCGATGTAGTTCGAGGTCTCGCGCGCGTCGCTGATGGGTACTCCGGGCGCGGCGTCCGCCTCGAAGAGGAGCAGGTCGGAAAGCGATGACTGCGTCCCCTCGATCTGGGAGGACAGCACCGCCTCCTTACGGACATAGGTGTAGAGGAACTGATCGGGGTCTGGCAGCAGCAGCGTGATGCCATCCAGACGCCCGAGGGCTTGATTCGCCTCGTCAAGAAGCGCCTGTAGCTCGGCCTCGATCTCGACCGGCGGATCAGGTGGAAGCGCGCGAGGATGAAAAGTCGAATAGCCATCCGACCCCGACTCGGCAACGCGGAACTCGCCCGATCGTGTGCTTGCTTGCTGCGCTGTAGCCATAGGCAATCGATCGCTTAGGTCGGCGAAAGCTTACTAAGCGAAACGGCGATTTCGATTACTAAGGTCTCGCCTATGCAAGCGAGCCCTTCCTTAGGAGGAGTCGGTCCAAGGCCGGCATGTAGCCGTTTCGTACCTCTCGAGGAGCGCGACGGAAGGAGGAGCAGCGAAACCGCTGCAAATGCGCTACGCCCCGACCAGGATTCGAACCTGGGGCCTACTCCTTAGGAGGGAGTCGCTCTATCCGGCTGAGCTATCGGGGCTCTGTTCTATTAAGCCACACCTTGCGACTTCGCAGCCTGGCCGACCCGGCCGATGACGGAGGGGCCCCTACGGGACCCGTGCGCGGCGGATACGGACGCCAATGCCGATCGGACATAGGATGCGACCGTGGCGCGGGTCGTCGACTGGACCTTCGAGGGAACGTGGCCGTACGAGGCGAGGTGGTTCGACTCCCCCGACGGCCGCATGCACTACGTCGACGAGGGGCCAGCCGACGGGCGACCGGTCGTGATGGTGCACGGCAACCCCACCTGGGGTTACCTGTACCGCAACTTCATCCCGCCCCTGGTTGAGGCGGGCCACCGAGCGATCGTGCCCGACCATCTCGGCTTCGGGCGCTCCGACAAGCCGAACGATCCCGAGCTCTATCGGGTTCCCCGGCACGCAGAGCGGCTCGACGCGCTGCTCGAGTCGCTCGATCTCACGGGCGCGACCGTGGTCCCGCAGGACTGGGGAGGCCCGATCGGGCTCTCGTGGGCGATCAGGCACCCGGAGCGGGTAGACGGGCTCTTCATCCTCAACACCTGGGCGCATGGCTGGAAGCCCGAGCGACTACCCCCAGGCAAGAAGAAGGTCCCGCTGCCGCTGCCCCTGCGCCTGTTCCGGACGCCGGGGGTCGGCGAGGTGCTCGTCAAAGGACTCGACGCGTTCAAGCGCGGGTTTCTCTTCGGGCAGGGCGTCGTGCACAGCGAGCGCCTCACCCCGACCGTCAAGCGCGCCTACCGCTCGGTGCACCGGGGCTGGTCTGAGCGGACCGCAATCCTAGTCTTCCCGCGCGAGATCCCGATCACCAACGAGGGTCCGGTGCTCGCGATGAACACCGAGATCGAGGAACGGCTCAGGCAGAACTTCCGCTCCGGCAAGGCCGTCCACGTCACCTGGGCGATGAAGGATCCCGCCTTCGTGCCCGAGTACTTGGAGACCCTCTGGCTCGACACCTTCCCGGACGCCAAGGTGACCAGGCTTGCGGACGCGGGCCACTACCTCCAAGAGGACGCCCACGAGCGCATCGCGCCGGAGCTGGTGGCCTTCGTGAGTGGGCTGTAGAGGCCGCCGGCTCGGCCGACCCTACTCCGGCTCCGCGTACAGGCTCTCGGAGGCGATCTGCTGCACCCGGCGGTCCCAGAGCTTGACCTCGAGGTAGAGCTCGTCGCCGAAGCCCTCGACCGCGTCGACGGCGACGAGCGTGAACCGGCCGTCCTTGACCGCGACCTGGTCGAGGACCTCGCCCTCGAGCTCGGCGGTGGCGGCGACCGCGCCGCGGACTAGGGGCAGGCCCCAGACCAGGGTCACGTCGCCGCCGCGCCCACCATCGGCGCGCCACCGGCCGACCACGTCATCGTTGAGGTCGATCCGCCACTCGGGGTTCTGATCGGCGGTGACGTCGGTGAAGTCGCCTCTGGCGCGCAGCTCGGCCGGCTCGCCGTCCTCCGGACGCTCGAATGAGACCCAGCCGAAGTACTCGGGCAGGATCGCCTCGGCTTCGTCCTCACCGCCCCCGGCCGGCACGGTGGCGCGCGCGGAGGCCGGGACGTAGACCCGGCCACCCCAGGCACGCTCGGGGAACCAGCGCACGGTGTCCGGGTCGACCGGCGAACCCGCCTCGGCGGCATGGGGCTGGCAGGCGGCGGCGAACTCCTCGGCGAGACGCTCGGCCCAGCGGCCGTAGGGCTGTCCCTCCTGTGGGGAGTCCGCGATGAAGCGGGGAAATGGGCGACGGATGGGTGGCACGACGCCGCCACAGTAGCCGCCCGGGCGCAACGCCCTCTGTTCGAGTCGCAGTACGAGTCGCTCCAGCGAGAGCTCCGGAACATCGAGTCGCGCTTCGCCTAGCCGCCCTCGAGCGCCGCGCGCAGGTCGGCCGCCGCCCGCTCGGGCGGATAGACGTTGATCGGCACCCCCGTGCCGAGCTCGAAGCCGGCGTCGACGGTCAGGCGCGGGCGCAGATCGAGGTGCCAGCAGAACTCGTCGGTCCCGCGGGGCGCCGTGCGGACCCAGAGGTTGAGCTGCGGCAGGGCGCCGAGGACGGCCTCGAGCGCCCGCAGGGCGGTGGCGACCATCGGCGCGCCGACGTCGTCGCCCTCGAACCGAGGCGCCGGGCGGCGAGGGACGATCCGCAGCTCGAACGGCGAGCGCGACGCCCAGGGGCAGATCAGCATCGCGTCGTCGTCGATCGCCACCAGCCGCTCGCGGCGGCGCACCTCCTGGGTGGCGACGTCGGCGAGTAGGTGGCCGCCCATCGTGCGCTCGTGGTAGGCGGCCGAGCGCTCGCGCTCGCGCGCGATCTCCGCGGGGACGAAGCCCAGCGCGTAGAGCTGCGCATGGCTGTGCTCGAGCGAGGCCCCGGCTTCGGCGCCCTCGTTGACGATCAGGTGCACGCAGGCGGCGTCGGCGTGGGCGCGGATCCGCTCGCGCCAGGCAGCGATCGCCTCGGCGAGGCGCTCGGTCGAGAGTTGGGTGAGCGAGGTGGCGTGCTCGGGGGCGTGCACGATCACCTCGTGGGCCCCGGTCGCGGGCTGGGACTCGAACAGGTTCGGCTCCCCGCGCCCACCGACGGAAAGCGGCGGCGCCTCCGCCGCGCCCGCTACCGCCGGGTAGAGGTTCGGCACCGAGCGCTGGGTCCAGCCGGGGGTATCGGGCTGGCCGCCTGCCGGGCGCGCCGCCCAGACCTCGGCCGGGGTGCGGTCCTCCCGGCCCTCGCAGAACGGGCAGGTCTCGGCCGCGTCGGGACGCGCCTCAGGCGGCGCCGGGGCGAACGCGTCCGGGCGCTCGGCGCGGCCCGGGGCGAGGATCGCCCGCAGGCCCGTGAGCTGGTCGATTCGAACCTCCGGGTTCATCGTCGTGGGTGCGGTCGTGCGATGCCGAGCAAAAGTCGAGGCAGCCTAGGACGCAGGGAGCGAAGCGTGCCTACAGCACGCGAGCGACCGAGGACGACGGCTCGCGAAGACTTGCAGCCGGCAGCGCGCGGGCGCACTCGCGGCGATGAACCCGAGGTCAGGGCCCAGGGGGGCGCGGCGGCGGAGGCTGGTCGCTCAGGGGCGCCGTCGTCGCGGGGCCGCTGCCGGGAACGAACGCCTTCAACAGGTCGATCGGCAGCGGGAAGACGATCGTCGTGTTCTGGTTCACGCCCATCTCGAGCAGCGTCTGCAGGTAGCGAAGCTGGAGCGTCGCCGGGTTCTGGCTGATGATCTCGGCCGCCTGGCCGAGCTTCTCCGCGGCCTGGAACTCGCCGTCGGCGGCGATTACCTTCGCGCGGCGCTCGCGCTCGGCCTCGGCCTGGCGGGCGATCGCGCGCTGCATCTCCTGGGGCAGCTCGACGTCCTTGACCTCGACCGTGCTCACCTTCACGCCCCAGGGCTCGGTCTGCTCGTCGATGATCCGCTGCAGCTCGAGGTTGAGCCGCTCGCGCTCGGCCAACAAAGCGTCGAGCTCGGCCTTGCCGAGCACCGACCGCAGCGTCGTCTGCGCGATCTGCGAGGTCGCGAGCAGGAAGTTCTCGACCTCGGTGATCGCCTTGTTCGGGTCGACGACGCGGAAGTAGGCCACGGCGTTGACCCGCACCGTGACGTTGTCCTTGGTGATCACCTCCTGCGGCGGCACGTTCAGGGTCACCGTCCGCAGGTCGACCCGGACCATCTGGTCGATGATCGGGATCAGCAGGATCAGCCCCGGCCCCTTCTGGGCGATCAGCCGCCCCAGCCGGAAGATCACGCCGCGCTCGTACTCGCGCAGGATCCGGATCGCGGCGCTGAGCAAGATCAGCAGGAAGATCGCGAGGACGCCGAGAATCGCCAGGGTTACGCTCATCTAGTCCTCCTCCGCCTCGCTTGCCAGGGGACGGACGCGCAACGTCAGCCCCTCCACGGACTCGACCCGCACTCTAGCGCCGCGCTCGCGGACCCGCTCCCCGTCCCCGTCCGGCGCCCGATCGGCGAGCTCAGCCCGCCACAGCGCGCCATCGACGAACACCTGGCCGACCGGGTCGAGCGGCTGGCGCACGTCACCGACCATTCCGACCAGCTCCTCCCAGCCGGTGTGGACGTGACGTCGCCTGGCCTCGACGACCTTGGTGACGGCGAGGGCCAGGAAGCCGCCGAAGAGCAGGCCGATCGTGATCACCACCGGGACCGAGACCCCGAAGGCGTCGGAGTCGGTGTCGAACAGGAGCAGCCCCGAGAGCGCGAGCGCGATCACTCCGACACCACCGAGCACGCCGCTGGTCGGCAGGTGCGCTTCGGCGATGATCAGCCCGACCCCGCCGACGAGCAGCAGGACGCCGGCCGCCGCGACCGGGAGCTGAGCGGTCGCGAAGAGGCCGAACACGAACAGCACCGCGCCGAGCGTGCCGGGGACGATCAGGCCGGGGTTGAAGACCTCGATCGCGATCCCCACCAGCCCCCCGATCAAGAGCAGGAAGGCGACGTTCGGGTTCACGAGGATCTGCAGCAGCTCGAGGTGGAACGGCATGTCGCGTTGCTCGATCCGAAGTCCGGCGGTTTCGAGCGTGCCGGCCTTCGGCCCTGCGACCTCGAAGCCGTCGAGCTCGGCGAGCAGCTCCTGCTCGTTCGCCGCGACGACATCGATCAGGCCCTGGTCGAGCGCGTCGGCGGCGGTCACGTTCTCGGCGTCGGTGACCATCCGCTCGGCGAGGTCGCCGTTGCGATCGTGGCCCTCGGCGAGCGCGCGGACGTAGGCGGCGGCGTCGTTGCGGATCTTTCGCCCGAGAACCTCGTCCTCCTCGCCGAGCCCGATCGTGATCGGGGTCGCCGAGCCGATGTTGGTCTGCGGCGACATCGCCGCCACATCGCCCGCCAGGGTGATGAACAGGCCGGCCGAGGCGGCCCTGGCGCCGTCCGGCGAGACGTAGACGACGACCGGCAGCGGTGCCGCGATGATGTCCTGGACGATCTCGCGGGTCGAGGAGTCGAGCCCGCCGGGGGTGTCGAGCCGGATGATCGCCAGCTCGGCGCGCTCGTCGGCCGCGTCCTCGAGCGCCTCGCCGATCCAGCGCTCGGTCGCCGGATCGATCGTCCCCGGGAGCTCGATCGAGTGGGCGACGCCGGAGTCGCCCTGGGCCCCCGCGCCCGCGGGGAGCAGGGCGAGCAGCCCCGCCAGCACGAGCCAGAGCCAGACGTGGGCGCGATCTCGCATGGGATTGATTATCCAGGGGCGGAGGGCCGGCAGAGGATCAGCAGCTCCTCCGGATCGAGGCCGAAGCGCGCGCACTCGGCGGGCCCGAACAGCTCGTTGACGCGCACCGAGGACGGGTCGAGCCCGGCCTCGCCCAGGCGCTCGGCGAGGTCGCGGCCGTAGACCCGCAGGTGGTCGGCCTGGCCGAAGCGGGCGAGGCGCTGGGCGGGGTCGGTCACCGAGGGGTCCTCGCGAGTGGCCTCGCCCGGGGGCAGCAGCGGCACCATCACCACCACCGTCGCCCCGGGGGCGGCGACGCGGGCGAGCTCGCGCATCGCCGCGCGATCGTCGTCGACGTGCTCGAGCACGTGCGAGCACAGCACGAGGTCGAAGCGGTCGTCCTCGAAGGGCATTGCGGTGACGTCGAGCGCGACGTCGACCCCGCGGCGATCGAGGTCCGCGGTCAGGTAGCGCTCGCCGGCGCGGTCGCGCAGCAGCGGCTCGAGGCAGGGCTCGGGAGCGAGGTGGAGGATCCGCGCCGGCGCCGCCAGGGCGTCGCCGCGGTCGAGCCACAGCCACAGGCCGCGCATCCGCTCGAGCGAGAAGCAGCCCGGGCAGACCGTGCCCCCGCGCGCGAACGGGACGAAGCTCGACCAGGTGCGCCCGCAACACGGGCACTCGACCGCGTCGCCGCGACGCCGGATCCGCTGCGTCGCCTTCCACTTCGAGACGCGGAGCCGGTCGGCGAGGCCCAGCGGCGGATCCATCGCCTACCGGGCGTGGCGCTCGATCTCGGCGGCCAGCTCCTCCTCGGAGGCGTAGCCGCCACGGTGGGTGTAGACGAGCTCGCCGTCCGCGTCGAAGAAGACGGTCGCCGGAAACTCGTGCGCGTCGATCGACCGCGCGATCTCGCTGTCGGGGTCGGTGAAGCTCGGATAGGGAAGCGGGAGCTCGTCTAGGAAGGTCCGGGCGGCGTCCTCGGAGTCCTCGGAGTCGATGCCGAGGAAGGCGACCCGGTCGCCGTGCTCGACCGCCTGGGACTGAAAGAACGGGAACTCGAACCTGCACGGGCCGCACCAAGAGGCCCACTTGTTGACCACGACCGGGTGGCCCTCGAGCTCGGCGAGCTGCGCCTCGAACGCCTCCGTCCCGCCGCCGAGCAGCTCATCCCCCTGCCTGTAGAGCGCCGCCAGCGGCTCAGGTGCGTCCGCGAGCGCTTGCTCGTAGTCGATGACGCGGGACTCGGGGTTGCCGCCGCCCTCGTCCTCGCCTCCGCAGGCGCCGATCAGCAGGCCCAGCGACGCCAGCACGGCCGCAGTAAGAGTGCTCCGGAGTCCGATTCGCTGCCGTGTGTGGTTCAATTCAGGTCGGTCCCGATGTTCTTGGACCGCAGGGGGCCGTCGGTCCGGCCGAAGGG
>JBOGZD010000125.1:0-8421 GCA_050697155.1 Solirubrobacterales bacterium
CCTCGGCGCCGAGGCGGTCGACCCCGGCGCCGCCGCCGACGCGGTCGCCGACGCCACCGGCGGCCTCGGGGCCGACGTCGTGATCGAGGCGGCGGGGGCGAAGCCCGCCCTCGACGCCGCCTTCGGGCTCGCTCGCGGCCGGGGCACCGTCTGCGTCGTCGGCGCCCACTTCGAGCCCGACTACCCGCTCGACGCGGGCCGGATGTTCGAGGCCGAGCTCTCGCTGCGGTTCGCGATGGGCGACCCGATCAACGACCGCGAGCTGCTGCTGGCGATGATCGCCGCCGACGAGGTCCGCCCGGCCGAGCTGATCAGCCACCAGATGAAGCTCGACGAGGCCCCCAAGGCCTACGAGCTTTTCGACCGACGCGAGGCGACCAAGGTCGTGCTGGCGCCGTAGGTCCGACGGCACAGGTGGCGAACGTGGGCGCTCCGCTTCTCATCCTCGCCGCGTTCGGCGCGGCGCTCGCGCTCGCGCTCGCGGGCCCGGGCGGGACTGCGGCGCGCGCGCCGACGGATCGCCTCGATCCCGACATCGCCCTCAGGGTCTCCGCCGCGGGGCTCGCGATCTCGCTCGAGCGCCGCTGCCCGCCGCCCGGGATCCTCGCCTGCCGACCCGCGATTCGCCTCACCGGTCGCCTCCGCGCCGAGCCGCCGCCACACCCCGTCGTCCAGGTCGAGATGAACCTGGGGACGCTCCGCGCGCTGCTCGAGAGTCCGTCCCCGTAGCGCGGTCGCGGTGCGACACTCCGCGGATGTGGATCGCCCGTCGCTCGCGAACCGGCCACACGGGGTGGTAGCGGGCGTCGTCCTCGCCGGCGGAGCGGGGACCCGGTTCGGCGACGAGAGCAAGCAGCTCGCGCCGCTCGCCGGCAGGCCGCTGCTCGAGCACGTGCTCGCTGTCGCGTCGGCGGCGCCGCTCGATCACGTGGTCGTGATTCTCGGCGCGCGGGCAGATCGGATCTCGGAGCAGCTCGACCTGCATGGCGCCGAGCCGGTGATCTGCGAGCGGTGGCGGGAGGGGATGGCCTCCTCGCTGCGGGCCGGCCTCAGCGCGGTGTCGGAGGCCGACGCGGTCGTGGTCCTGCTCGGCGATCAGCCGCTGATCACCGTCGCAGCGATCGAGCGCGTGCTCGCCGCGCGCGACAGAGAGGCGCCCGCCGTCCGCGCCACCTACGGCGGCCACCCGGGCCATCCGGTGCTGCTCGAGCGCGAGCTGTTGCCGCGAATGCTCGAGCTTCGCGGCGACGCCGGCGCGCGGAGTGTGCTGGACGAGGTCGCGGTCCGGGAGGTGCCGTGCGACGACGTCGCCGACGCGACCGACATCGACACGCCCGAGGACCTGCGCGCGCTCGAGGCCCGGCGGCCGCGCTGATCCGGCCGGCGCGTCAGTCCGGATGAATCGGGCCGCGGCTCGCGCGGAGGCTGACCCCGCTCCTGCCGGTCCGAACGGCAATCACCTCGGCGAGGATCGAAACCGCGGTCTCGGCGGGCGTGCGAGCGCCGACGTCGAGCCCGCACGGTGCGTGGATGCGGGCGATCTCCTCGGCCGGCACCCCGGCTCGACGTAGCCGCTCGGCGCGCTCGGCCTGGGTCCGGCGGCTGCCGAGGGCGCCGACGTATCCGGCTCCGCTGGCGAGCGCCGCGGTCAGGGCCGGCTGGTCGAACTTCGGGTCGTGCGTGAAGACAAGGATCGCGTCGCGCAGGCCGAGCCGGCGGGTGGAGAGATAGCGGTCGGGCCAATCGACCACCACCTCCGCCGCCTCGGCGAAGCGCTCGGAGCGCGCGAACGGCTCGCGAGCGTCGCAGATCGTCACCCGGTAGCCGGCCTCGCGCGCGATCCTCGCCAGCGCCGCCGAGAAGTCGATCGCGCCGAAGATCGCCATCTCCGGCGGCGTCGCGAACGACTGGATCAGCACCCCCAGCTCGTCGCCCATGACCTCGCCGCCGCTGCCGTAGCGGCGAAGTGCCGACAGTCCCTCGTCGAGGAAGCCGAGCGCCTCGCGCTGCACCGCGTGATCGAGCAGGCCGAGGCCGAGCCCGCCAACCGTCGTCCCGTCCGCGAGCACGGCAAGCTGAGCTCCCGCGTGCTCGCCGTCGATCAGCGTGGCGAGCGCCGCAGGCGCTCCGTCCTCGACGGCGGCGGCGACCGCGGCGAGCGGCCCCCGCGCCGTCTCGCCGAGCTCGTGGACGAGCACGCGCACCGTCCCGCCGCACATCAACCCCACGTCCGCAGCCTGCTGATCGGAGACTCCGTACTCGACCACCCGCGGCGCGCCACCGCCGAGGACCTCCCGAGCCTCGTCGACCAGGGAGCTCTCGACGCAGCCACCCGTCACCGTTCCCTCGATGTTGCCGTCCGCGTCGACCAGCATCTCGGCCCCTGGATCGAGCGGCGCCGAGCCGATCCGGTCGACCAACGTCGTCGCGACCACCCGCCGGCCCTCGCCGAGCCAGTGGCTGGCGACGACCGGGGGGCTGGGCAACGCTCCGGCCAGAGCCATCCGGTTCACCGCCTCATTCTCCCGCTTCGCCAGCAGGCGCTTCCGGCGCTGCCCGGCGTGCTCGGCGTCGATCCAGCCGAGGCCGGCAGGATCGAGAGCCTGAGCCCGCCGGGCTGAGGGCTCAGGCGCCTGTCTTCGTCCGCCGTCGGTCGGGCTACTGCGGCCCGGGCGGCGGCGGGGGCGGGGGCGGCGGGGGCGCCGCTCCGGGCTCGCCCGCGGCGGCTCCGGCGTCCCAGCGCTCGTCACTCATCCCGAGCACCGAGAGCCCGAGCCAGCCGAGCCCGGCGAGCACCACCGCGAACGCGATGATCCCGAACGTCGCATCGTCGCCGCCGGCGAAGGTGAGGATCGCCCCGGCGATGATCATCAGCGCTGCCGCGACCGGCGCGACGCCGGTGCGCCAGACCGCGATCCCGAGCAGGATCTGGCCGATCACGACCCCGGCGAGGAAGATGACGAAGACCGGGACGAAGACGCCCGCCTCCTCGCTGTCGTCGACGAAGCTCGCGAACTCGGCGGTGTCGAACCCCTCGCGGGTTGCCATCTCGTACTCGATCGCGCCGAAGACGTAGAAGCCGACGGTCGCGGCGCTGCCGAGCAGGAGCAGTCCGGCCGCGAGCTGCCCGAGCGTCACGCGGCGGCCGCGGAACAGCCGCAGCAGCCCGGCGCTCGCGACGAGCAGCGTCAGCGACGCAAACAGGAACACGATCACGCTGATCACGTAGGCGGTCTCGTTGTCGGCGATCTCCGCGAACCGCTCGGCGGCGTCGTCGGCGTCGATCGAGCTGCCGATGATCGCCGCGATCAAGAGCAGCGCCGGCCCCACGATCAGCGCGAGACCGGTCAGGGTCCGCCCGAAGTTTCGCCCGTCGGACAGCCTCAACATCACTTCCTCCTAAGCTCGTCGGTCGCCGCCCGCGAGGGCGCCGCGCCGTTTCCCCGGATGTGCGGAACAACACTATGCGCTCCGGCGGACACCAGCCCTCGCACCGGACGAACCGGTATGAGGTCTTCGCGCTCGGATGACCTCAAGCCGGCGGCGAAACCATGTTGCCCCCGAGCACGACCGCCCGCGTCAGCGGGACGCCGGGCCTGTAGATCAGATGCGCGTAGGAGGGCGCCGCGAGGACGACGGCGTCGGCGCGGGCGCCCGGGCTCAGCCGCCCGACGTCGTCGCGGCGGAGCGCCCGCGCCCCGCCGATCGTCGCCGCTTGAAGCGCCTCGTCGATCGTCATCCCCATCTCGCGGACCGCGAGCGCGAGGCAGAAAGCGATCGAGGTCGTGTAGCTCGACCCGGGATTGCAGTTGGTCGCGATCGCCACCGCGGCGCCGGCGTCGATGACCCGGCGGGCGTCGGGGTAGGGCTGGCGGGTCGAGAAGTCGGTCGCCGGCAGGAACGTCGCGACCGTGTCGGAGCCCGCGAGCGCGTCGACGTCGGCGTCGTCGAGGTAGGTGCAGTGATCGACCGAGGCGGCGCCGAGCTCGACCGCGAGCGCGACCCCGGCCCCGGGCCCCAGCTGGTTGCCGTGCATGCGCAGACCGAGCCCGGCCGCCCTGCCCGCCTCGAGCACCGCCCGCGATTGGTCGGGGTCGAAGGCGACGCGCTCACAGAAGACGTCGATCCAGCGGCAGTGGGGGGCGCAGGCGTCGAGCATCTCTCCGCAGACGAGCGCGACGTAGTCGTCGGTGCGTCCCTCGTACTCCGCCGGGACCGCGTGGGCGCCGAGGAAGGTCACCTCGTCGGTGAGCGCGGCGGCGACCTCGCAGATGCGGCGCTCGCTC
This sequence comes from Solirubrobacterales bacterium, assembly GCA_050697155.1. Lineage (GTDB taxonomy): Bacteria > Actinomycetota > Thermoleophilia > Solirubrobacterales > 70-9 > JBOGZD01. The sequence goes on from JBOGZD010000125.1 coordinate 4,287, forward strand.
TCGACCTCGAGCCCGTAGCCCGATTTGATCTCGATCGCCGTGATCCCGGCCCGCCTTGCCTCGGCGAGCCGTTCGCGGGCCAGCGACTCGAGCTCATCGGTCGAGGCCGCTCGGGTCGCCTCGGTGGTGACGCGAATCCCGCCCGCCTCGTAGGGCGCGCCGGCCATCCGCGCCGCGAACTCCGCGGCGCGGTCGCCCGCGAAGACGAGGTGGGTGTGGGAGTCGACGAAGCCGGGGATCAGGCAACGGCCGCCGGCGTCGAGGTGGCGATCGCCGGCGGCACCGGCGGGCTCGATCCCGGCGACCCGCCCGTCCTCGCAGACCAGCGCCGCATCGCGGACGACCCCGAGCGGCCCCTCGCCGAGCTCGGGGGCGTTGGTGACGAGCTGTCCGACGTTGTCGACCACCAGCGCGCTCACCGGTCCCCCACCGCCTCCCACGCCGCGGCGATCGAGGCGCGCAGCTCCGCCGCCACGTCGAGTCCGGTGTGGGCGCCGTCGCGGACCACCTCGCGTCCGGCGACGATCACCCGGCGAACGTCGGCCGCACCGGCGGCGAAGACGAGCGACTCGAGCGTGGTCTCGGCGGTCGCGCCGGCGAGCCGCACGCCGTCGAGCCCGACGGTGACGAGGTCGGCGATCGCGCCCGGCTCGATTTTCCCGGCCTCGGGCCAGCCGAGCGCGTCATGGCCGCCGTCGGTCGCGGCGCGAAGCAGCTCGCTCGCGGCGTGATGGCCGCGCCGCCCGCTCGCGAGACGCTGATCGAGCTCGACGGCGCGCATCTCCTCGAACTGGTCGATCACCGCATGCGAGTCGGAGCCGAGCGCGAGACGCGCGCCGGCGTCGGCGACCTCGCGGGCCGGGCCGATCCCGTCGGCGAGCTCGCGCTCGGTCGTCGGGCAGAGGCAGCAGTGCGCGCCGGCCCCGCCGAGCACGGAGATGTCGGCGGGGTCTGTGTGGGTGAAGTGGACCGCCGCAAAGCGCTCCGACAGCGCCCCGGCGTCGTCGAGCACCGCGATCGGGCTGCGCCCGTGGGCGGCGCGGCACTCGTCGTTCTCGGCCGGCTGCTCGGAGACGTGCGCGTGCAGCGGGTGGCCCCCGATCGCCGCCCAGGCGGCGACGGTCGCCGCCGACTCGGGGTCGACCGCCCGCACGCTGTGGATCGCTGCCCCGAGCCGGGCGTCGGGACCGAGTCCGCCGAGACCCTCGACCCGTCGCGCCCAGGCCTCGGCATCGGCGTCGGCAAAGCGTCGCTGCGTGCCCTCGAGCTCCCGCCCGGCGCCGCCGTGCAGGTAGCAGGTGTCGAGCAGGGTGATCCGGATGCCCGCCTCGGCGGCCGCCGTCACGAGCGCGCGCCCGATCTCGTTCGGGTCGTCGTAGGCGACCCCGCCCGGGCCGTGATGGAGGTAGTGGAACTCGCCGACGGCCGTGATCCCGGCCAGCGCCATCTCGGCGAACGTGGCGCGGGCGAGCGCCTGGTAGCGCTCGGGGTCGAGCACGCCCGCGAGGCCGTACATCGCCTCCCGCCAGCTCCAGAACGAGTCCGCCCCGGCCTCGGTCCGGCCCCGCAGCGCCCGCTGGAAGGCGTGCGAATGCGCGTTTGCGAGACCGGGGATCGTCACTCCCTCGAGCCGCTCGGCGCCCGGCGGCGCCGGCGCCCCCGCCTCGACCCGGGAGAAGCGCCCACCCTCGAGCTCGACCACGACCTCGGCTTCGGCCCGCTCGCCCCCGAGCCATGCGAGCTCGCAGACGTAGGCGCTCACGAGCCGGTCCGGGCGACGAGGGCGGCGGCGCGGTCGAGGAACTCGTCGCGGTGGAAGCGCTCGAACTGCTCCCAGGTCGAGAGCGTCGTCGGGTCGTCGACGCGATCGACGAACAGGACGCCGTCGAGGTGATCGACCTCGTGCTGGTAGGTGCCGGCGGTGAGGCCGCGCACGATCCGCTCGCGCTCGACACCGTCGCGCTCGAGGTAGCGCGCCCGCACGCTGACGTATCGGCGCGCCTCGCCACGCAGGTTCGTCACCGACAGGCAGCCCTCGTTGATCGTCACGACCTCCTCGTCCAGCGGCTCGAGGACCGGGTTGACGAGCACCGTCAGCGGGACCGGCGGCTTGTACGGGTAGCGGGGGTTGTCCGGCTCGACCTCCACCACCGCGACCCGCACCGGCTCACCGACCTGGTTGGCGGCGAGGCCGGCGCCGTGGGCGGCCCGCTTGGTCGCGATCATGTCGTCGATCAGCCGCTGGACCTCCGGGGAGCGCAGCTGCTCGAGGCTGAGCTCGCGGGCGCGCGTCCGCAGCACGGGGTCGCCGATCGTGGTGATCTCGCGGACGCTCACCGCTCGCGCATCGGGATCGGGATGCCGTGCTCGTCGGCGACGGCGGCGGCGCGCTCGTAGCCCGCGTCGGCGTGGCGGATCACGCCGGTCCCGGGGTCCGTGGTCAGGACCCGGTCGAGCTTCTCGGCGGCGAGCTCGCTGCCGTCGGCGACGCAGACCATCCCGGCGTGAAGCGAACGGCCGATCCCGACGCCGCCACCGTCGTGGATCGCCACCCAGGAGGCGCCGGACGCGGTGTTGACGAGCGCGTTGAGGAGCGGCCAATCGGCGATCGCGTCGGAGCCGTCGAGCATCGCCTCGGTCTCGCGGTAGGGCGAGGCGACCGAGCCGGAATCGAGATGGTCGCGGCCGATCACGACCGGGGCGCTGAGCTCGCCGCTCGCGACCATCGCGTTGAAGCGCAGCCCGAGCCGGCGACGCTGCCCGTAGCCGAGCCAGCAGATCCGCGCCGGCAGTCCCTGGAAGGAGATCCGCTCGCTCGCCATCCGGATCCAGCGGGCGAGCGACTCGTCCTCGGGGAACTCTGCGAGCACGGCCCGGTCGGTGGCGGCGATGTCGGCAGCATCGCCCGACAGCGCGACCCAGCGAAACGGGCCCCGGCCCTCGCAGAACTGCGGCCTGATGTAGGCGGGGACGAAGCCCGGGTACTCGAACGCGCGCTCGAACCCGCCCAGCTTCGCCTCGGCCCGGAGGCTGTTGCCGTAGTCGAAGACCTCGGCGCCGGCATCGTGAAAGCCGACCATCGCGAAGCAGTGCGCGGCGATCGCCGCGCGGGCTCGACGCAGGTAGTCGTCGGGGTCGCGCTCGCGAAGCTCGTCCGCCTCCGGCAGCGACAGCCCGGGCGGGATGTAGCCGACGAGCGGGTCGTGGGCGCTGGTCTGGTCGGTCACCACCTCCGCCTCGAAGCCGCGGCGCAGGAGCTCGGGCACGACCTCGGCCGCGTTGGCGCAGAGGCCGACGCTGAGCGGACGCCGCTCGGCCTTCGCCTCCAGGCAGCGGCGGACGGCGTCCTCGAGGTCGTCGCCCCGCTCGTCGAGGTAGCCGGTCTCCAGCCGCCTGCGAATCCGCTCGGGGTCGACCTCGACGCACAGCGCGACGCCCTCGTTCATCGTGATCGCGAGCGGCTGGGCCCCGCCCATGCCGCCGAGCCCGGCGGTGAGGGTGATCGTGCCGGCCAGCGAGCCGTCGAAGCGGCGCCTCGCGATCTCGGCGAAGCACTCGTAGGTGCCCTGCACGATCCCCTGGCTCGCGATGTAGATCCACGAGCCCGCGGTCATCTGCCCGTACATCGTCAGGCCGAGCGCCTCGAGGCGCCGGAACTCGTCCCAGTTCGCCCACTCGCCGACGAGGTTGGAGTTGGCGATCAGCACCCGCGGCGCCCACTCGTGGGTGCGAAACATGCCGACCGGCTTGCCCGACTGGACGAGAAGCGTCTCGTCGTCGCCGAGCCGCCGCAGCGAGGCGACGATCGCGTCGAACGCCTCCCAGGAGCGAGCGGCGCGCCCCGTCCCGCCGTAGACGACGAGGTCGTCGGGGCGCTCGGCGACCTCGGGGTCGAGGTTGTTCATCAGCATCCGCATCGCCGCCTCCTGGGGCCAGCCCCGGCAGCTCAGGCCCGTCCCGCGCGGCGCTCGGACTCGGCGCGGGCCGCTCACTCGAGCTCCCCGATCGCCCCCTCGACGGCGACCACGACTGCGCCCTCGCCGACCAGCGCCGCGGCGGTCTCGAGCTCCGGCGCGAGCGCCCGGTCGGGCCCGAAGCCGGGGACGGCGTCGCGGACCGCGGCGAGCGCCGCCGC
>JBOGZD010000126.1:0-8382 GCA_050697155.1 Solirubrobacterales bacterium
AGGCCGAGGAGGCCGCGAGGCGGGCCGGCCGGCGCGCCCGCACGGCGACGATCGACCTCGGCCTGGCGCTGCTCGGGGCCAACCTGCGCGACCTCGCGGCGGTCTCCGAGGGCGCCCCCGATCTGGCCCTGAACGCAGACCGCGGCGCGGAGCTTGCCGGGGTCGCCGAGGGCGTCGACTCCCGCCGCGCCCGCCGGGCGGCCGAGCTGGTGCTCGACACGCGCCGGCGCCTGACCGTCAACGTCGGCGAGGAGCTCGCGCTCGAGGCGCTGCTCTACCGGGTCGAGTTCCTGCTACATACCCACTGAAATGTCGAGCCCGTCGGGCCAGCGTTCAGTGCGTCGGCGGCCGTTCGGCGTCCGCCTCTACCTCGCGCTCGCCTTCGCCGCGGTCGCCCTGATCACCGCCGGCCTCGCCTACCTGCTCACCGCTGGCGAGAGCAGCGAGCGCGATACCGACCAGGGGCTGACCAGGCTCGCGATCGGCCAGACGGTCCGGCTCGCGAACGAGATCGGCGACCGGCCGCGCGGCGAGACCGCGGCGACGCTCGCCGGTTCGATCGACGAGTCGTACGCGGCATGGGCCGTGGACGCCGAGGACGAGCTGCTGACCCCAACAGGCTCGGCCGGCGTCCGGTTCGACCGGGTGCGCCGCGGCCGCAGCGCCGTTCGCTCGGCGCAGGCCGGGATCCCCGAAGCGATCGAGCGGGCCGACGGAGTCGTGATCACCTCGGCGCCGATCTTCCGCGACGGGACGCTCCGCGGTGCGGTCCTCGCTCGCTCCGAGCGCCCGCCCGAGGTCGAGGAGGCAATCGAGGCCGCCGAGGCGGTGCGCGGCGAACGGATCACGGCGCTCGCGGTGGCGCTCGCGGTCGCGATCCTGGTCAGCTTCCTGATCGCGAGCGCGATCACCACGCGGGTCAAGCGGCTCGCCGAGAGCGCGGCGCGGATCAGCGAGGGCGGCCTCGACGAGCCGCTCGAGGGGACCGGGGGGCGCGACGAGATCACCGACCTCGGCCGCGCCCTGGAGACGATGCGCGGCGCCCTGCGCGGCACCTTCAGCGCCCTGCGCGAGGAGCGCGACCGGCTCTCGGCGATCCTCGAGGCGCTCTCGGACGCGGTGATGGTGGTCCAGCCCGACGGCGAGGTGCGGTTCTCGAATGCTGCCGCGCGGGAGCTGATCACCCCCGACGGGCGGGTGATCGAGCCGTTGATCCCGTGGCTGCGGCGCAGCGAGCGTCGGTCCGCGGTCGAGCAGGACGCGCTTCCGATCGGCGACCGCGTCTACTCGCTCAATGCCCGCCAGCTGCCCGCCGAGGGCGCCGTGCTGGCCGTCGTCCGCGACCGCACCGAGGAGCTTCGCCGCGAGGTCGCCGAGCGCGAGTTCGTCTCCAACGCCGCCCACGAGCTGCGCAACCCGATCGCCGGGATCACGGGGGCGATCGAGGTCCTGCGCGCCGGCGCCAAGGACGAGCCCGAGGCGCGCGACCACTTCCTGTCGCGGCTCGATGCCGACGCCGAGCGGATCAGCCGGCTGACCGACTCGCTGCTCACCCTGGCGCGGATGGAGGCGGTCGGCGAGGGCGGGACCGAGCTGCTCGACGTCGCGCTCGTGGTCGAGGAGGCGAGCGAGTCGGTGATTGCTCCGGAGGGGATCGAGCTTCGCATCGACGTCGCCGACGACCCGGTGGCCCAGGGCGACCGGGTGCTGCTGCGCCAGGTGATCGTCGGCCTGCTGACGAACGCGTTCAAGAACACGCCGCCACCCGGGACGGTCACCGTCACCGTCCGGCCCGAGAACTCGCACCGGGTGCTGATCGAGATCGCCGACACCGGCACCGGGATCGCCGCGGAGGAGGTCGACCGCATCTTCGAGCGCTTCTACCGCGGCTCGGACTCGCTCGACCAGGAGGGGTTCGGGCTCGGGCTCTCGATCGCGCGGCGGATGGTCGACGTGATGGGCGGCGAGATGGGCGTCACCTCGCAGAGGGGCAAGGGGAGCCGGTTCTGGATCAGGCTGCGAGCCGCCAAGCCGGCAGTGACCCCGGTAGCTTGAGGGTTCCATGAGTACTGTGAGCGGGCGGTGAACGCAGGGTGAGCAGCAAGATCCTGGTCGCCGACGACGAGCCGTCGGTCCGCGACGCGGTCGGCTACGCGCTTCAGCAGGAGGGCTTCGACGTCACCGTCGCCGTCGACGGGGATGACGCCGACGGCAAGCTCGGCGACGACAACCCCCGCTTCGACCTGCTGATCCTCGACATCCTGATGCCCGGGCGAAGCGGGCTCGACATCTGCCGCGACGTGCGCGCCCGCAGCCCGGTCCCGATCATCCTCCTGACCGCCAAGGACGCCGAGGTCGACAAGGTGGTCGGGCTCGAGGTCGGCGCGGACGACTACGTCACCAAGCCGTTCTCGGTCCGCGAGCTGATCGGCCGCGTCCGCGCCCAGCTTCGCCGCCGCGAGCTCGACCGCTCGACCAGCGTCAGCGAGGCGAAGACGATCGAGGCCGGGCCGGTGCGGATCGATCTCGCCCGCCACCTGGTCTCGATCCGCGACGCGCCGGTCAACCTGACCCGCTCGGAGTTCCAGGTCCTGCGCCTGCTCGCCGAGCGCCCGGGACAGGTCTTCAGCCGGCTCGAGATCATGGAGGAGCTCTGGCAGTCGGAGTTCTCGGGCGACGTGCGCGCCTGCGACGTCCACATCTCCAACCTGCGCCAGAAGGTCGAGCGCGACCCCCAGGACCCCGAGCTGGTGCTCACCGTGCGGGGCGTCGGCTACAAGCTCGCCGAGGGCTGAGCCGGGTCTGGCAAGACCGGGCGCGGAACCAAGCCGGAGACGGGATTCGAACCCGTGACCCCCGCTTTACGAGAGCGGTGCTCTGGCCAGCTGAGCTACTCCGGCGCGCACCCGCATTCTAGGACCGGCCTCTAGGAACGCTGCGCGCGCTCGTCGGGGTCGGGCGACGGTCGAATATCGGACGCAGCTCGCGCCTCATGCCGATCCAAGATTATGGTCACGCGGACGTGGCAACTCGGCCCCCCACGCTCTCGGTCGTCATCGTCACCCACGACTCGCGCGAGGCGATCGGGCGGACGGTGCCTGCCGTGATCGCTCAGCTTCGCGACGGCGATGAGCTGATCGTCGCCGACAACGCCTCGGCCGACGGCACCCCGACGCTCGTGCGCGAGCTGGCGCCTGGCGCGATCGTGGTCGAGACCGGCGCCAACCTCGGATTCGCCGCCGCGTGCAACCGGGGCGCCGAGGCGGCGGGCGGCGAGCTGCTCTGCCTGCTCAACCCCGACGCGGTTCCGCAGGACGGCTGGCGCGAGGCGATCGAGCGGCCGCTTCGCCAGGGTCGCGGGTGGAGCGCCTGGCAGGCGCTGGTCACCGCCGACGACGGCCGCATCGTCAACACCCGCGGCGGCGTCGTCCACTTCACCGGGATCGCCTGGGCCGGCGGCGCCGGCGAGCCGGTGGCGGTGGGCCGGGTTGACGACGTCATAGGCGGCGAATCCGGCCCAGTGGCCGGCGCGGCGAACGGGACGGTTGCCGCCCCGGCAGAATCGGCCGAGCCGGGTTTCGTCTCCGGCGCCTGCCTGGCGATCCCCCGGCGCACCTATCTCGACGCCGGGGCGATGCCGGAGGAGTTCTTCCTCTATCACGAGGACGTCGACCTCTCGCTCCGCCTGCGGCTCGCCGGCGGCCGGCTCGGAGTCGAGCCCGGCGCCCGGGTCGACCACGAGTACGAGTTCGCCAAGGGCCCGGAGAAGTGGCGCTACCTCGAGCGCAACCGCTGGGCGACGCTCGTGCGCACCTATCCGGCGGGGCTGCTCGCCGTGCTCGCCCCGGCGCTGCTGCTGACCGAGCTGGCGCTGATCCCGGTCGCGCTCGCGGGCGGGTGGCTCGCTCCCAAGCTCGCCGCCTGGGGCGACACGCTGCGCTCGCTGCCGCGGCTGCTCGGCGAGCGGCGGGCGATCCAGGCGCGGCGCTCGGTCCGCGCGGCCGAGTTCGCCGCCGCGCTCAGCGCCGAGCTCGACTCCGCCTACCTCGGGGCCGCGGCGCGGTCGCGGCTACTGCGAGCCGGACTGCGGGCCTACTGGTCGCTCGCGCTCCTCCTGCTCGGCGCCCGCCGCTAGAGAGCCAGCCGCTGCGCCGTTGCCGGCCGGGACCTCGCCGCGGGCGGCCCGCAGCTCGTGGTCGAGCCGGGCGACCTCCTGGGCGAGGATCTTGGTCTCCTCCGAGAGCCGCGAGGTCGCGACCGAGAAGTTCAACAGGAGCCCGAACACGACCCCGAAGGCGAGGATGAAGATCGCGTTCGCCGGCTCCTCGATTCCCATCGCGTCGGCGATCACCTCGAGCCCGTCGGTCCAGATCGCGAGCACCAGCAGCGCGATCGCGGCGAGCATCCAGAGCAGCGCGTAGCGCTCGGCCAGCCGCCGGCGGCGGACGAGGTCGAGCACGAAGAGGAAGATCGCGACGGTCGCGACCAGGGCGATGATCTGCGCCTTGGTCTCGATCGTCGGGCCGCCGGCCTCGTCGGGCTGGAGCGGCTCGCCCTCGGTGAGCCGGTCGGTGACCACCCCGGGATCGTCGAGCGCCTCGCCGCCCCCGCTGGGGATGACCGTCGTCCGCTCCGTCCCGGCGCCGACCAGTCGCAGGTCGTTCGCCTCGAGCACCTCCCCGTTGGTGAGCAGGTACTCGCCGGGCGGGATCCTGATCGTGTCGCCGGGGTCCGAGCGCAGGATCGCGTCGCCGAGCGAGCCGGGGCCGGCCTCGTCCTCGGTCGTCACCGGGATCGTCTCGGCGCTCGCGGGCCCGGCGAGCACCAGGGCGGCCGCCAGGGCGAGCATCGGCGTGAGCGCGCGCGAGCCGTGCAAGGCCCTAGCCTCGCGCCCGCTCGCCGCGGGCGATCGGAGCCGCGCTCGACGCGGGTGCCTCGGGGGCGACCGCGGAGGGCGGCCCCACCCCGGGCTCGTCCTCGCCGGCCGCCTCCACCGGGGTCGGGCGGCGGCGGAAGAGGCCGACGAACAGGGCGAGCAGCACCTTGACCATGTAGTAGGCGCTGCGCGGGTAGTCGATCGAGCTGCGGCCGAACCCGCGGGCGTTCATCCGCACGTGGACCTCGTGGATGCGCAGCCGGTGGGCGTGCAGCATCAGGATCGCCTCGACCTCGGGATAGTCGTGGGGGTAGTCGCGGGCGAAGAGCTCGATCCCGCGGCGGTTGGTCATCCGAAACCCGGAGGTCGGATCGGTGATCCGCCGGCGGGTGATCGTGCTCAGCACGACCGAGAAGACCAGGTTGCCGAGCCGGCGGCCGAGCGGCACCTTGTAGCCCGGGTCGCCGCGAAAGCGGCTGCCGTAGACCATGTCCGCCCTCCGTGAGCCGGTGTGCAGCGCGGCGAGCAGCTCGGGCAGGTACTCCGGCTTGTGCTGGCCGTCGCCGTCGACCTGCACGGCGACGTCGTAGTCGTGGCGCAGGGCGTACTTGTAGCCCGACTGCATCGCGCCGCCGATGCCGAGGTTGTAGGGATGGCGGATCACCACCGCGTTCTCGGCCTCGGCCTCGGACGCCGTCGCGTCGGTGGAGCCGTCGTCGACGACGACGACGTCGAAATCGGGCGCGTGGCGGCGGATCTCGCGCACCACGCGGGCGACCATCCCAGCCTCGTTGTACGCGGGAACGATCGCCAGCTTGCGCACGTCGCCCGTCTCGGCCATCGCCGCTCAGCGTAGAGGGAAATGGCTGCCGTGGCCGTAGAGGACCGCATGGCCGAAACGGCGCAACCGCGGCGCCCGAGCGCGCGTGGGCACGAACGCGACGCGGCCGAGATCGAGTTCTCGCGCATCGTCGCCTTCTCCGACGGCGTGTTCGCGATCGCGATCACGCTGCTCGTGCTCGCGCTCGAGGTCCCGCCGGACACCGACGACCTCGGCCAGGCGCTCCGCGACCGCGAGAACGAGCTGTTCGCCTACGCGCTCAGCTTCGCCGTGCTCGGCAAGCTGTGGCTGGCGCACCACCGCTTCTTCGCCTCGGTGGCCCGGTTCGACGGCACGCTGATGGGCCTCAACCTTCTCTACCTCGCCTGGGTGGCGCTCGTCCCCTTCACCTCCGAGCTGCTGGGCGACTTCAACGACGACCCCGAGGCGGTGATCGCCTACGCGATCAGCATGACCGCGATCAGCCTCGTCTTCGCCGGCCAGATCGTCTATGCCTACCGGCGCGACCTGATGAGCGCCGACCGGTTGGGCATGTAGGGGGCGGGGGTGGGTTGCCGTGGGCGTTGCCGGGTTGTCGCCGAGCGTTTTCGCGGACCATTGGGGGATAAGGGTTCGTATGCGGCCCTTTTCTCCCAATCGTCGGTCGCGGCCGATACTGGGTGTGATGGATTCGTCGCCGGCGCGTAGTACGGGCGTGAACGAGGCTCTTGTCGCGCCCGCGGTCGAGGCGCCCAGCGAGGCCGATGCGGCGTTCGAGGCGCCCAGCGAGGCCGATGCGGCGTTCGAGGCGCTGTACCGGTCGAGCCGTGACGACGTCTTCGCCTACGCGTCGGGGCTGCTGCGCGATCGGGCGGCGGCCGAGGACGTGACCGCGCAGGCGTTCGAGCGCGCCTACCGGCGACGCAAGAGGTTCGATCCGCGCGCGGCACACCGCGCGCTTGGCTGTTCGGGATCGCGCGCCGACGCGAAGGAGTACGAGCGGCGCTTCGCGGGCCCGGCGAACTTCCTCGTCGCGGCCGTCTTCGCCGCCTCGATCCCGGTCGCCCTCCTCAGCCCCACCGCCGCGACCCTGATGTGGCTGCTGATCTTCCTGGTCGGGCGCTGGCTCAGCGACGTCATCGCCGGTCAGCGCGCGCCGCGCTGAGGCTAGTCGCCTCGGTCGCGATCGGCGAGGATCTGCTCGCGCTCGGCGAGCCGGTTCTTGCGCCGCAGCTCCGCCTCGCGCTGTCGCCGCCTCTCGGCCTCGGACTCGGCGATCACGCCGGGCACGGGAGTCGGGCTGCCCTCCTCGTCGAGCGCGACCATGGTCAGGTAGGCGGTCGAGGTGTGGCGGCGCTCGCCGCTGTGCGGGTTCTCGGCCTCGACCCTGACCCCGATCTCCATCGAGGTCCGCCAGGCCGCGTTCACGGTCGCCGCGCAGGCGAGCAGCTCGCCCACGTGGACGGGCTCGACGAAGGTCATCCGGTCGACCCCCGCGGTGACGATCCGCTTGCCGCAGTGGCGGATCGCGGCGATCGCGGCGACCTCGTCGCACATCTTCATCACCGTGCCGCCGTGAACGAGTCCGGCGAGGTTCGCGTCGCCGATCCCCATCCAGCGGACCAGCTCTGAGCGAGAGTCGGACGCCGGCCGCGGTTCGAGCGAGGCCTCGGCCATCTGTCTCGCTACCCGGGCGAGTCGGCGGCCAGGACGGCGGCGCTCACCGCCGCCGCCGCCGTAGCCGGGTCGTCGCCGAGCGCGCGCCGCAGCACCACCAGGTGCTGGGCCTGGTTGCCGACGATCTCGGCGCTCGTGCGCCGGAGGTCCTCGCTGTCGAGCGGGGGCGCGGCATCGAGGTAGAAGCGAAGCTGCTCGCGCTCGACCCGGGCGAGGTGGTCCAGCAGCTCCTTCTCCCCCCGGAGCCCCTCGAGCCCGCCGAGCAGCTCGGTCAGCTCCGTTGCCCGGGCGTCCTCGAGCCCGTCGACGTCGTCGAAGACCTCGCTGTCTGTGGGGGAGTCGGGAGCGTCGGGGAGGTCGAAGCCGAGCGAGTCCAGCGCGCTTCTGAGCGCGTTCGCGTGCGCCTGCTCCTGGTCGCGAAACCGCTCGTACAGCCGCCGCGAGCGAGCATCGGTGGCTTCGGCCTCGGCGGCCGTGGCGTAGGCGAGCGCGGCCACCTGCTCGAGCGCGATCGCCGGAGCCAGGAAGTCGCGCAGCGCCTCGTCGTCTGCGGCCTGCGCCTGCGAGCGAGCCGGGCGCAGCATCGGCCCGGCAAGCGCCGCCGTCATGATCGCAGCGCTGCCCAGCGCGGCCCGCCGGAGCACCTCGCGCCGGTTGGCAGGCGAGGCCGGGGCGCTTGACGCGTTCCTCCCGCATAGCGAGACTTTCGCGTCGGGACCGGTGGCGGTCACTACTCGTCCTCCTCGACCGGCTCGAGCTCGACCAGGGGCTCCTCCTCGGCTCCGGTCACGAATGGCACCGGCACGGGCTCGTCGCCGCGCACCCCGCGCATCACCACGAGCTCGGCGGCGTCCTCGGCCAGGAACGACATCGCGGTCCGGCGCTGCTCGGGCTCCGAGAGCATTGCGGCGGCCTCGCGGTAGGCGGCGATCGCCGTTCCGAGGTCGAGGATCGCGGCCCCGACCGCGGACTCGGCGCCGCTTGGCGGGTTGGGCTCGACCTCGTCGGC
>JBOGZD010000127.1:0-8300 GCA_050697155.1 Solirubrobacterales bacterium
GCCGGGCGCAGCGCCCGGCGCCGCTCTGACCAGCGCAGGGCGAGGAACATGCTGACGCCCAAGCCGAGATAGGCGACGGCGAGACCCGCCGCGTCGAGCGAAACGTCAGCCACGGCCCAGCCGGGCGTCGCGAGCCAGGCCGCGACCTGGGCGATGTAGCCGCCGAGCAGGCCCGCGACCCAGGTCAGTGGCTCGAGCGGCAGCCAGGTGAGCTGACCGGCGGCGCCGGCGAGCATCCCGAGCCACATCACCGGCGCCACCGCCGGCAGCGCGAGCAGGTTTGCCGCCAGGGTGACGAGCGAGACGGTGTCGAAGTGGTGGGCCATCAGCGGCGCCGTCGCCAGCGTCGCCGCGACGGTGACGCCGACGCCCTCCGCCAGCCCGGTGCGCAGCGGGGAGCCCGATCCGATCCGGTCGGCGAGCGGGCGCGACCAGAGCAGGATCCCGGCCACCGCGGCGAAGCTCAGCTGCCAGCCGACGTCCCCGCTCACCCGCGGGTTCAGGGCGAGGGTGACGGCGGCGGCGAGCAGCAGCGCGTACCAGCGCGACCGCGGACGGGAGGCGAGGGCGGCGACGATCCCGACCGCGCCGACGACGCCGGCGCGCTGGATCGACGGCCCGGCGCCGGCAACCGGGACGTAGACGGCGATCATCACGAGGATCCAGGCGAGGCGGGCGCGCAGCGGAACGCCGACTGCCGCGAGCACGGCGCCCGCCAGCAACGCGAGCAGGATCACGTTCTGACCCGAGACCGCAAGCAGATGCGCCAATCCCGAGCGCCTCCACTCGTCGACGGTGGCGGCGTCGATACCGTCGTCCTGGCCGAGGACGAACCCGCGCAGCAGGTTCGCCGCCTCGGGCTCGGTGCCACGCTCGAGCGCGGCCTCGGCGCGCTCGCGAACGCCGTCCAGCGCCCCGGCGATGCCGCCCCGCCGCCGCGGGGTGACCGTCAACGAGCGGGCGACGAGCACGTCGCGGATCCCGAGCCGCTCGAGCTCGCCCGCTCGCCACGGCTCCGGGTCTGCAATCGAGCCGCGGGCGCGGACGATGCGCCCGACCGGAAGCTCGCCGACCGGCTCGCGGGCCTCGACCATCAGCCGCCCGTTCGGTGTGGCGAGCTCGAAGCGCACCTCGCCGTCATCGCGGCTGGGCACGGCGGCGACGTGTCCGGTGGCGGTCACGGTGCGGCCGGGGGCAAGGTCGATTGCGCCTGCGTCGATCACACTGAGGCGGGCGGACCCGGTCGCGAGCCCCACCGCGGCGCCTACCAGCGCCACGCACGTGATCCAGGCCGAGCCGGCGATCCACCGGCCCTCCGCCGGGGGCTGGGCGGATTCCGTCAAGCATGCTGACGCTTTCCGCCCAACCCCCTCGGTCGGGCAGTGAGCCCGCAGCCGGATGATCACCATGCCGACGGCGGCCACGGCGGCGACTCCGAGCAGAGCGATGGGGTCGCCCCCCGTTACGTGAGGGGAAGCCAGCAGGCCCGCGACGAGCCCGCCGAGGGCCGCGAACCGGGCTGCGACTCCGCTCCTGCTGACCGCCGGCTGAACGTCATGAGACACCCCGGGAGGCCTACGGCTGCAGGCGGTCGCGCAGCGCCTCCATCGTCGCCGGGCCGATCCCGGTGACCTCGTCGAGCTCCTCGATCGAGGAGAGGCCACCGCGCTCGTCGCGGAAGGCGATGATGTCCTGCGCCGTGACCGGGCCGATGCCCTCGATCGTGTCGAGCTGCTCGACCGTCGCGCTGCCGAGCGAGATCGGGCCCTCCGCGGCCGCGGCCGCCGCCACCCCCGTCCCCGCGCCAACGCCGCCAGGGCCAGCGGCCCTGGCGGGCATGATTACCTGCTGGCCGTCTGAGACCCGAGCGGCGAGGTTGATCCCGTCGGGCGCCGCGTCGGCGGCAGGCCCGCCGGCACGCTCGATCGCGTCGGTCACCCGCGACCCGGACGGAAGCCGGTAGACGCCCGGCTCGCGCACCGCCCCCGCGACGTGGACTACGGCGTCGCCGCCACCTCCGCCCTCGATCGCGAACGCTCCCTCGGCTCCACCACCACCGACCGCCGCCTCGGCGATTCCGCCCCGGTCGGCGCTCCCACCATCGGCCGAGCGCACCCAGCGCGCGCCGACGAGCAACAGCGCGACGGCGATCGCGCCGTAGACGACGAGCTGGGCGCGGCTGAGCTCGGGCACCGCCCAAGCGTCCCCGGCGGCCGGTCACCTGTGGCGCGCAGGATGTGCCCTACTCGATCCGAAATCCGGTCAGCCCCTCGGGCTCCTCCGCCCTGACCTCGATCCGCTCGACCTCGGCCCGCGGCGGGCCCTGGCGACAGAAGCCGAGCAGCGCCTCGACGTCGCCCTGGCGACCCTCGAGCACCACCTCGACGGTCCCGTCCCAGCGATTTGCCGCCCAGCCGGCGACCTCCCGTTCCTGCGCCCGGCGCCGCAGGGTGTCGCGAAAGAAGACCCCCTGGACCCGGCCGTGGATGATCACCCGCCGGCGGAAGCCCGTGCGGGTGGTCTCGTCAGCCGTCCTCGTACTCCTCGTCGTAGCCGGCCGCCTGCGCCGCGAGGCGGCGGCTGTAGAGCTCGTCGGCCGAGACCGCCGGCGACTGCACCGAGACCAGCACGAGGCTGCCATCGCCGTCGTTGGCCACCGCGTGGTCGGTGGCGGGCGGGATCAGGATCAGGTCGCCCACCGCGAGCGTGTGGTTGTCGCCGGTCGCCGACATCGTGCCGCTGCCGCTGACGACTACGTAGACCTGCTCCGCCTCCTCGTGCGAGCGAAGCTCCTCGGACGCCCCTCGGGGAACCTCGAGCCAGTTGACCGAGAGGTTCCGCGACCCTAGCTCCCCCGCGTCCATGAGGATGTGTGGTCGGAGCTGGTGAACCTCCGTGACGGTTGCGTCGGACAGCCGCCTGACGAGCACGCGGGCTTTCTAGCAGACCGGTTGGCGGGGCGTCCGGGCGCGTGTGAACTTGGTGTTCTCGCTCACTTGACCACGAGGTTTATGAGCTTGCCCGGGACGACGACCTCCTTGACGACTTCCTTGCCGTCGAGGTGGCGGCGAACGTTCTCGCTCTCGCGGGCGAGGCGCAGCAGCTCCTCCTCGGGGGCATCGGCGGCGGCCTCGATCTGGTCGCGGCGCCTGCCGTTCACCTGCACCACCAGGGTGAAGGTGTCGCGCTCGAGCAGCCGCGGATCGGGCTCGGGCCAGGGCTGCTCCCACACCCTGGTTCCCTCGATCGCCTCGTAGGCCTCGGCGCCGAGGTGGGGCGCGAACGGGAAGATCAGCGAGGCGGCGGTCGCGGTGGCGAAGCGGAGCGCCGCCTCGCCGGTCGGGTCGCCGTAGAGCTCGTCCTTGAGCCGGTAGGCGTCGTTGACGAGCTCCATCACCGCCGCGATCGCGGTGTGGAGCTGGAACTCCCCCAGGTCGCGGGTCGCTCGGTCGATCGCCCAATGTGCCTTGGCGAGAAGCTCGCGCGCGGGGTCGGGGGCGTCCCCCGTGGAGTCGGCGTCGCTCGTTCGCTGCGCCACCTCCTCCTTGAGGCGCCATAGCCGGGTGAGGAAGCGGTGCACGCCCTCGACCCCCTCGGGAATCCAGTCGCCGCCGCGCTCCGGCGGGGCGAGGAAGCAGACATAGGTGCGGGCGGTGTCGGCCCCGTAGCGCGCCACGGTCTCGACGGCGCTGACGACGTTGCCCTTCGAAGACGACATCTTCGCGCCGTCCATCGTGATCATGCCCTGGGTGAAGAGGCTCGCGAACGGCTCCTGCACGTCGAGCTCGCCGAGGTCCGAGAGCGCCTTGCAGAAGAAGCGCGCGTACATGAGGTGCAGGATCGCGTGCTCGACGCCGCCGATGTACTGGTCGACCGGCATCCAGTAGTCGACCGCCGCGCGCGCCCAGGGACGCTCATCGTTGCGGGCGTCGAGGTAGCGCAGGAAGTACCAGGACGAGTCGACGAAGGTGTCCATCGTGTCGGTCTCGCGGTGTGCGCGCCCGCCGCAGCTCGGGCACTCGGTTCGGACCCAGTCCTCTGCCGCCGCCAGCGGGCTGCGGCCCTTGGGGGCGTAGTCCTCGACCTCGGGCAGCTCGACCGGGAGCCGGTCGTCGGGCACCGGCACCATCCCGCATCCGTCGCAATAGACGATCGGGATCGGACAGCCCCAGTAGCGCTGGCGCGAGAGCAGCCAGTCGCGCAGGCGGTAGTTGACGGCGAAGTCGCCCAGGCCCCGCTCGCGCAGCGACTCGGTGATCGCCTGCTTTGCCTCGACCGATCCCATTCCGGTGAACTCGCCGGAGTCGACCAGCACCTCGTCGTCGGTGTGGCCGAGAAAGGCCTCCTCCAACGGCTCATCGCCGACGTCGCGCGGCGCCACCACCCGCCGGATCGGGAGGTCGAACGCCCGCGCGAAGTCGAAGTCGCGCTCGTCGTGGGCGGGGACGGCCATGAGCGCTCCGGTGCCGTACTCCATCAGCACGTAGTCGGCGACGAACATCGGGAGCTGTTCGCCGTTGACCGGGTTGGTCACGGTGCGGCCGAGCGGGACGCCGGTCTTCGCCCGTTCCTCGGAGGCGCGCTCCTCGGCCGTCTCGCGAATCGACTCGTCGACGTAGGCGCGCACCTCGGCCTCGTGCTCGCTGCCGGCGGCAAGCCGCTCGAGCTCCGGATGCTCGGGCGCGAGCGCGAAGAAGGTGGCCCCGAAAAGCGTGTCGGGACGGGTGGTGAAGACGGAGAAGTCGATGTCCAGGTCCTCGCAGCGGAAGGTCGCCTCGGCGCCCTCGGACCGACCGATCCAGTTGCGCTGCATGGTCACGACGTGATCGGGCCACGAGTCGAGCAGGTCGAAGTCGGCGAGCAGCCGGTCGGCGTAGTCGGTGATCCGGAAGAACCACTGCTCGAGGTTGCGCGCCTCGACGAGGCTGCCGCAGCGCTCGCAGCGCCCGTCGATCACCTGCTCGTTGGCGAGCACGGTCTGGTCGACGGGGCACCACTGCACGGGAGCCTCGGCGCGGTAGGCGAGCCCGCGCTCGTAGAGGCGAAGGAAGATCCACTGCGTCCAGCGGTAGTAGTCCGGCCGGTGGCTGGAGATCTCCCGCGACCAGTCGATCGAGATCCCCCAGGCGCGAAACTGCTCGCGGTAGGCGGCGATCGAGCGCTCGACCGCGACGCGGGGATGCTCTCCGGTCTGGATCGCGTGGTTCTCGGCCGGCAGCCCGAAGGCGTCGTAACCCATCGGGTGGATCACCTGGAAGCCGCGGCGGCGGCGAAAGTGCGCGATCGCGTCGCCGATCGAGTAGTTCTTCAGGTGGCCGACGTGGGGCTCGCCCGAGGGGTAGGGAAGCATCTCGAGCACGTAGGACTTGGGCTTGGAGTCGTCGAAGCCCGGACCGCCCGGGTTGGGCACCTCCCAGGTGCGCTCCTGCTCCCAGACCGCCTGCCAGCGGCGCTCGATCTCGTGCGGCTCGTAGCGCTTCACACTCGGGAGTGTATGGACGCGCTCCGGTCACACACGGGTGTGAAATCCGGGCGTATAGTCGGTCGCCCCGCTATCCAGGAGGTTGCAAGATGGCGCGCTTGATCAGGCTCGACCGCAGCGGTCACACGACAGTCGCCGAGTGGGAGCGCGGCGACGCGGCGGCGGAGGAGGCGGCGGTGGCGGCCTTCCGCCGCGAGCTGGACCAGGGGCTGCTCGCCTCGGTCAGCCACGCCGACGGCACCGCCGAGCAGGTGCGCGAGCTGCCACTCGACGCCGGCCTGGTGGTCCTCCGCCGTCCGATCGCCGGCGGATAGGTACTGCGCGGCGCCGCCAACGACTCGGGCCGATGGCGACTCGGCGACTGACGGTCCCGGCGGCGCCGGCGGGCGTCTCGCCGCGCGACGGGATGGCGGAGGCGGCGCGGCTTTGGTGGCGCGAGGGCGCGAGCGAGCTGACGCTGCGCCGCGACGGCTGGTGGTGGACGGCGTGGACCGCCGGGGTGGTGTGCTTCTTCGCCGCACCCGGCATTGCGCTGATCTGGATCGAGCCGCTGACCTTCCCGGCGGCGGCGATCTGCTTCGCGCACGCGTTCGGGGTGCCCTGGCTTCAGGCGCGGCGCGGAGCGCGCCAGGTGGTGGCGATCGGGCGCGAGCGCAGCTCGGGGCGCCGCGGGGACGCCGATCGACCCGCCGAGCGGGTGGCGCTGGGGCTGCTCGGCGATCTTGTCGCCCACGAGCAGCGGGAACTGCTCGCCGCGACCGGACTGATGGTCGAGGCGGGTGAGCTCGGCGTCTGGGCGCTGGGCGAGAACGGCGCCTTCCTGGTTCGTGCCGGTGGTCGGCGGGTGGATTGCTGGTGTGTGCGGATCTCCGACGACTCGGAGCTGCCGGGCGGCGATCGGGTGGCCCATCTGCTGCTCGCTTTGCGCGAGGACGAGCGCGGCTTCGCCACGGTCGCCAACCTGGGGTTCTCGGGGGCGGTGTGGCGGGTGCGCCGGTGTCTGGAGGAGCGCTCGCGGCCGGCGCTGGACGCGGCGCGTCGGCTCGCACGGGCGTAGGCCCGCCGGCAGGGCGATCGGCGGGTAGGCGCAGGCGGCGTGCGCCCGGGGGGCGGCCGCTACGCCGCTGCGCTGAGGGCCCGGCTCGCCTCGACCTCGCTCGCCAGGGCCTCGAGCAGCTCGCCGGCGCGGGATTCGAGCTCCGCGGAGCGCAGCGCGCCGTCATCGTCGAAGGCGTCGTCGGCGAGCGGCACCGGCAGCTCGACGTCGACGACCCGGGCGCCGGTGGAGGCGAGCACCTTGCGCAGCTCGGCCTGCGCCCAGACGGCGCCGAAGCGGCCGGTGGTGGCGCCGGCGACGGCGGCCGGCTGGTTCTGAAGCGGGGTGCTGGCGCGGGGGCGGGAGGCCCAGTCGATCGCGTTCTTGAGCACGCCGGGGATCGACCAGTTGTATTCGGGGGTGGAGAACAGGAGCGCGTCGGCGACGGCGATCGCCGAGCGCAGCTCGGCGACGGGCTCGGGCGCCGGGTCGATGTCGTCGTCGGCGTCATAGGGCGGGATCGACTTCAGGCCGTCCCAGATCTCGATCTCGATGCCGGCAGGCGCCCGCTCCGCCAGGTGGCGGAGCAGGCGCGCGTTGTGGGACTCACGGCGGACGCTGCCGGCGATCGCGAGGACGCGCATCGGGGTTACTCGCGGTTGAGCTCGAGCTCGACGAGCAGCTTGACCTCGTTGGCGAGGGCGACGCCGCCGCCGGGGATGTCCATCTGCCAGTCCATCCCGTATTCGGTGCGGTCGACGACGGTCTCCAGGTAGAACGACGCCTTCTCGCCGCCACCCGGGCCGGGCACCGGGCCGCGGAGCCGGCCCCGGGCCTGGACCGGCTTCGAGGCGCCGGCCATCTCCAGCACCCCGGTGACGGTCAGCTGGTCGGCACTGCCCGTGATCTCGGTAGAGCGGAATCGGATGTCGGGGTTGCGCTCGGCGTCGAAGAACTCGGGTGACAGCAGGTGCGGTCGGATGTTCTCGTCGTCGATGTCGATCGTCTCGACGCGAACGGTGCCGTCGAGCTCGAGGCCAGCTTCGCCGGAGACGAGCTTCGCGTCGATTGGCTTGAAGCCGCCGCGGAAGATCGAGATTCCGGCGTGCTCGACCTCGAAGCGGGCGTTGGAGTGGGTGACGTCGATGTTGTAGGTGCCGGCCGCCAGCAGCCGGTCGATGGTGGTCGTGGTGCTCATTCGTGGTCCTCCTCGTTGCCCTTGGGCTTTGTCGTATTATTAGTGCTGTAGCAACTATTGTTATTACAACGAGTGTAGCGAGGACCATTGCGATGTCAACCGATTCCCCGTAGGCTTGTGAGGATGGCTACGACGACGACGAGGATCAGCGAGGAGCAGCTACGGACTTGGCGGGCCTTCCTGCGCGCGCACTCGGTCATGCTGCGGCGGATCGGGCGCGATCTGGAGGAGGCGGAGCTGCCGCCGCTCACCTGGTACGACGTGCTCGCGGCGCTGCGCGACGCGCCCGACCAGCGTTTGAAGCAGGTCGAGATCGCCGAGCGGGTGCTGCTCTCGCACAGCGGGCTGAGCCGGTTGCTCGACCGGATCGAGGCGAAGGGGTTGGCGAAGCGGATCGCGTGTCCGGGGGATCGGCGCAGCCTGCACGTGGAGCTGACGGCGGAGGGGTCGGAGATGCTCGAGCGGATGTGGCCGGTATACGCGCGGGGGATCGCGGAGGACTTCCTTCCCGCGCTCGGGTCGAACCCGTGCGAGATTCGCGAGACGCTGGAGGCGGTCGCGGCGAGCTGTGAGGACGCGCGCGA
>JBOGZD010000128.1:0-8122 GCA_050697155.1 Solirubrobacterales bacterium
GGCGCCGGGCTCGCGTCGGGCACGCCGCCACCCGCCGCCTGGGCCGCCGGCTCCGGCGTCGCGGCCGCGGCGGGGCCGTGACGCTCGATGTTGCGAAGCGTCTCGACGATCATCTTGCGGCTGATCCCGGGCGCCATCCGCTGGCCGACGCCGGCGATCGGGCCGGTGAGCTTGAAGTCGCCCTGGTAGGCGACCTCGGTGCCGGCGTCCTCATCGGCGAGCATCAGCGCCCCCCGGCCCTCGATCGTTCCCTTGTCGCCCTTGCCGAAGACGACGATCGTGCAGCGCTCGGGCTCCTCGACGTCGACGTACTCGACGGTCCCCTCGTAGATCCCGGTGACCGCGCCGACCGCGACCTTGATCGCGGTGCGGTAGCGGTGCTCGGCGTCGCCGTCGCGCTCGAAGCCGCGACAGCCCGGGATCGACGCGGCGAGCGTCGCGGGATCGTTGAGCAGGCGCCAGACCTCCGGGCGGGGGATCCGCAGGCGCTCGCTTCCCTCAACCCGTGGCATCTGCGTCCTCCTCTCGTCGGGCGGTCGCGGCGCTGACCCGCTCGGGGGTGAACGGGAGCTCGGTCAGCCTCACCCCGGTCGCCGCCTCGATCGCCGCGGAGACCGCCGGCGCGGGCGGGCCGATCGGCGGCTCGCCGATCCCCCGCGCGTTGAACGGTCCCATCCCCTCGCCGCTCTCGAGCACCACCGCGACGATCTCGGGGACCTCGACCGCGGTCGGGATCAGGTACTGGGCGAACGAGCCGGTCAGGTTCTGCGCCTCCTCGAACACGAGCCGCTCCGAGAGCGCATAGCCGAGCCCCATCGCGACCCCGCCCTCGATCTGGCCCTCGACCGACTGGCGGTTGATCGCCTGGCCGACGTCGTGAGCGGCGACGTAGCGGACGACGCGTGCCTGACCGGTGTCGAGGTCGACCTCGACGTCGGCGGCGTGACAGCCGAAGGTGAAGTCGGGGAAGACGCGCCCGCGCCAGTTCTCGTCGGCCTGCCACGGCACGCCCTTCGGCGCCCGGTGGGTGGCGTGCACGTGCCACGGGACGTCGACCGACGCGCAGGCCGCAAGCAGCTTCGGGAAGCTGAGCGAACGTTCGCCGTCGGCCTCGCGCACCCCGTCGGCGTCGAACTCGATCGCCTCCGGGGCGACCTCGAGCAGCTCGGCGGCGACCTCGGCGAGGTTTTGGCGCAGCTCCCGGGCCGCGTTCAGCACCGCGTTGCCCGACATGTAGAGCTGGCGGGTCGCGGTGGTGGTCCCGGTCAGCGGGTTGAGCGCCGAGTCGCCGATGTGGATCGCGATCCGCTCCGGCGCCACGCCGAGCACCTCGGAGGCGATCTGGATCAGCGACGACGCCTGGCCGCCGCCGATGTCGGGCACCGCGATCCTGATCACCAGCGTGCCGTCGAGCTCGAACCCGATCCAGGCGCTGGACCAGTCGTTGAGCCACACGCAGCGGCCGTAGGGCTGCAGGTTGCAGGCGTAGCCGCGGCCGACGACGCGCCGCGGGCCGCTCGGCTCCGGCAGCTCGCCGAGCCGCTCGCCGAGGGCGTCGATCAGCGCCGGCAGCTCGACCGTCGTCTCGAGCGGCTGGCCGATCGGCAGCGTGTCGCCGCGCTCGACGAAGTTCATCCGCCGCAGCTCGAGCGGATCGATGTCGAGCCGCCGTGCGAGCAGGTCCATCTGACCCTCGTAGCCGAGCGCCACCTGCATCGCTCCGAAGCCGCGCATCGCGCTGCACGGGGTGTGGTTGGTGTACACGGTCCGGGCGCGGATGCGGACGTTGGGGCAGCGGTAGGGGCCGGCGGCGCAGGTGGTCGAGTAGAGGAGGACGAGCGCGCTGAGCAACGCGTAGGCGCCGCCGTCGGAGAGGATGTCGACGTCCATCGCGACCAGGCGCCCGTCGGCGTCGGCGCCGGTTCGGTAGCGCATCCGGACCGCATGGCGGTTCTGGCGCGCCAGCAACGACTCCTGGCGGCTCCAGACCATCCGCGCCGGCCGGCCGGTGAGCGCGACCGCGATCCCGAGGTAGGGCTCGACGGTCATGTCCTCCTTGCCGCCGAACCCGCCGCCGACGTACGGCGTGATCAACCGCACCCTGTTGTCGGGCAGATCGAGGATCTTGGCGACGTCGCGGAAGTGCTCGACGACCTGGGTCGCGGCGCGGATCGTGATGACCCCGTCGGTGTCGCGCCACGCCACCCCCGCCTCCGGCTCGAGGTAGGCGTGGTCGATGAACTGGGTCCGGTACTCCTGCTCGACGACGGCATCGGCCGCGGCGAGGCCGGCCTCGACGTCGCCCTCCTCGAGCTCCCAGTGGGCGAGCAGGTTTCCGCTCTCGTGGATCTGCGGCGCGTCGGGCTCGAGCGCACGCTCGGGGTCGTCGACGATCGGCAGCGGCTCGTAGTCGACCTCGATCGCCTCGAGCGCCGCCAGCGCCGCGTCCTCGGTCTCGGCGGCGACGAGCGCGATCGGCTCGCCGTGGTAGCGGACGATCTCGTCGGCGAGCACGTTCGAGCGCGCCTTCAGGGCGCCGACCTCGAGCGTCTGGCCCGGGACGTCGACCCAGACGGTGTTGTGGGGGACGTCGGCGGCCGTGTAGACGGCGACGACGCCGTCGATCGCCTCGGCCGCGGAGGTGTCGACCCGGGTCAGCCTCGCGTGGGCGTAGTCGGAGCGCTTCAGCATCGCGTAGAGCATCCGCGGCAATGAGAAGTCGGCCGCGTAGGAGGTCCGTCCCTGGACCTTCTCGATCGCGTCGTGGCGCGCGAGCTCGGAGCCGATCAGCCGACGGCCGCGCTTGACGGCGATCTCGCTCATGGGCCGTGGCCGTCGCGATAGGCGGCGACGGCGGCGACGATCTTGCCGTAGCCCGTGCAGCGGCAGAGGTTGCCCGCGAGGCTGTGGCGGATCTCCTCCTCCGAGCCCGCGGCGCCGATCCTCACCGCCTCGATCGCGCTGATCACCATCCCCGGCGTGCAGAACCCGCACTGGACGCCGCCCCGCGTGACCATCTCGGCCTGGAGGGGATGGAGCTCGTCGTCGCCGGCCAGCCCGGCGACGGTCTCGACGCTGGTGCCCTCGACCTGGGGGGCTAGCAGCGAGCACGAGTTGACCGCGACGCCGTCGACCAACACGGCGCAGGCGCCGCAGACGCCCTCGCCGCAGCCGTGCTTGGCGTCGGTGCGGCCGGCGGCGTCGCGAAGCATTCGCAGCAGCGTCCAGTGCGCGGGGACGTCACAGCGCTGCGGGCCGCCGTTGAGGGTGAAGCGCACGGTCATCCCGGCTCCCCTCGCGCTCGCCGCCACGCGGCGCCGAGCGCTCGCGCCGCGCAGATCCCCGCCGCCCGGGCGCGGTACTCGGCCGACACGAACGCGTCCTCCTCCGGCGAGACCTCCTCGATCACCGTCTGCGTCAGCCGCTGCAGGAGGTCGTCGTCGAGCGGCTCGCCGCGACAGAGCTCCTCGGCGGCCGCGCAGCGCAGCGGTCGGTCGCCGACCCCCGCCAGCGCCAGCCTCGCCTCGGCGCAGGCCCCGCGGTCGTCGATCGTCACCAGCGCCGTCGCCGCCGCGGTCGCGAAGTCGTCGGCGCGGTTGGCGATCTCGCAGAACCCGTGACCGGTGCCGGGCGGCGGCAGGTCGAGCTCGACCCGGGTGAGCAGCTCCCCCGGCCGCACGGCGGTGATGAAGAAGCCCTCGAAGAAGTCCTCGATCGGCACCGACCTCTCGCCCTCGGGGCCGGCGATCACCGCGCGGCCGCCGTAGGTGAGCGCCACCGCCCCGAGCTCGGAGGCGGGATCGGCGTGGCTGATGCTGCCGCCGAGCGTGCCCCGGTTTCGCACCCGCGGGTTGCCGATGTGGCCGGCCGCCTCGGCCGCGAGCGGGATCTGCTCGCCGAGCTCGCGGCTTCGCTCGAGCTCGCGATGGCGGGTCAGCGCGCCGAGCGCGAGGCTGCCGTTGCTGCGCTCGACCCCGGCGAGCGGGAGGCCGCCGATGTCGACCAGCAGGCCCGGCTGGGCGAGACCGAGGCTCATCATCGGCACGAGGCTCTGGCCGCCCGCGATCGGCCGCGCTTCGACAGTCGCCCCCGCCAGCGCTTCGATCGCCTCGGCGACCGTCTCCGGGCGGCTGTAGTCGAACGGGCGCGGATACAACTCAGACCTCCCAGCCTGCGTCGACGACGATGTCGTGGCCGGTCATGTTGCGGGCCCGTTCGGAGACGAGGAACCGGACCGCCTCGGCGACGTCGACCTCGTCGATGAACCGCCCGAGCGCCGTCTGCGAGGCGAAGTCGGCGTAGACGTCGTCGTAGGTCCTCCCGGTCCGCTCGGCCTTCTCGGTGACGATCCGGTCCATCCGCTCGCCGTTGGTGACGTTGGGGCAGACCGTGTTGACGGTGATGTCGTGCGGTCCCAGCTCCAGCGCCAGGGTTCTGGTCAGCCCCCGGACAGCCCACTTCGACGACGAGTACGCGACCCGGTTGCGATAGCCGCGAAGCCCCGAGGTCCCGGCGATGTTGACGATCCGGCCGCCGTCGGCCTCGATCATCGACGGGATCACGGCCTTGGTCGGGAGGAACGTCCCGACGACGTTGACGTCGAGCACGAACCGAAAGTCCTTCAGGGCGACGTCCTGCGCGGGCGTCTCGATCGGCCCGATCACCCCGGCGGTGTTGACGAGGATGTCGATCCTGCCGAACCGCTCGAGCGCCGAGGCGGCGAGCTCGGACGTCGCGGACTCGTCGGTCACATCGCAGCGAACGGCCAGTGTCTCGACGGCGGGATAGTGGTCGTGGAGGCGCGCCGCATGGGCGTCGATCGCCTCCATGTCCCGCCCGGCGAGCACCAGCGCCGCTCCCTCCTCGGCGAGCGCGGCGCAGATCGGCCCGCCCATCCCTTTCGCGGCGCCGGTCACGATCGCGACCCTGCCGTGAAGCTCGAGTGGCCGCTCGCGGGTCGGGACCGTGTCGGTCCTCTCGGTCACGCCGTCTGCCATCGCGATTCTCCTCTCTCTGTGTCCTCCAGGTGCTCGGCGAGCGCCCGGGCGGCGACGTTGAGCATCGACAGGTGCCGGCGCGCCCGATCGGGGCCGAAGCGCGCCAGCGGCGCCGAGATGCCGAGCGCGCACGGGGTGGAGCCGGAGCCGCGGACCGGCACGGCCAGCGCCCACGTCTCGGGGACGATCTCCTGGCGTGAGAAGGCCCAGCCGCGACGCCGAATCGCCGCCACCTCGCGCCGCAGCCGGGTCGGCCGGGTGATCGTCGCCGGGCCGACCGGATCGAGGCCGCGGCCGATCACGGAGGCGATCTCCTCGCTGCTCATCTGCGCGAGCAGCACCTTCGATGGCGCGCCCGCGTGAAGTGGCCTCACCCGGGTGCCGGGGGGCGTGCTCCGACGCCGTTGGCCGGGATCGTCGGCGTCGACGGTGAGAGCCTCGAGGCCGTGGTCTCGCGACTCCGAGAGCGTCGCCAGCGAGATCCGCTCGCCCGTCGCGTGATGCAGGGTGCGCAACGCGGGCAGGGCGACGGCGCGGAGCTCGGCGAGAACCGGTTCCTCCCGGGCGAGGCTCGCGGCCGACGGCCCGAGGCTGTAGGCGCCGGACGTCGGGTCCCGCCGAACGTAGCCGAAGCTCTCGAGCACGCGCAGGATGCGGTGGGTGGTGGGAACCGGGAGCCCGCAGTGGTGGGCGAGAGGCGTGGTCCGCCACTGCTGCTCGGCGGCGGTGAACGAGTCGAGGACGCAGAGTGCGCGCTCGATCGTGCGAGCGCCCTGAACGACCGCGACGGTCATTTCACAATGTGAAACAAAGATTCACAAGGCGGGTGACGACCATAACATTGCCTCGCTCCCGCCACGATCCCGGATGCCCGAGCAGTCCACGTCGTGAAAAACGCTCCCCAAGCTGCCAACGCTGACGGCGCCGCCGCCGCGCCCCCGACCGGCCCGAAGGTGCTCGAGAAGACGCTGCGGGTGCTCGATCTGTTCACCGCCGAGCACCCATCGTGGTCGGTCACCGAGATCGCCCGCGAGCTCGAGATGCCGACCGCGACGGCCCACCGGATCGTCCGGGCGCTCGACGCCCGCTCGTATCTCGCCAAGGTCGGATCGCGCTACCGGCTCGGATTCGCGGCGATCGACCTCGGCCGGCGCGCCACGGCGTCGGTCGACCTGCGCGCGCGGCTCGGCGGGGTGCTCCGCGAGCTCGCCCGCTCGACGGGGGAGACGGCGCTGCTCACCGTCTACGACGAAAGCCGCCACGGCTCGCTCTGCGTCGACCGGATCGAGACCACCCACAGTCTCCGGCTGACGATCGAGATCGGCCGCGTGACCCCGATCCACGCCGGTGCCTCGGCCAAGGCGCTGCTCGCGTTCCTCGAGGAGCCGATCATCGATGAGGTCCTCTCGCAGGAGCTGGAACGGCTGGCGCCGGGCACCGTGACCGATCCCGTCGCCGTCCGTGAGCAGCTCGACGAGATCCGCGAGCGGGGCTGGGCCTCGAGCTATGAGGAGAACAACGTCGGCGCCTGGGGGATCGCCGCCCCGATCATCGTCGCCGGAAACGTCGTCGCGTCGATCGGGTTCGCGGCCCCGAGGGCGCGCCACTCGGACTCCGCGGTTCGCTCGCTGGCGAGGGTGGTCTGCGATGCGGCGCGCGAGTCGGAGGGCCGGCTCGACTCGGCGAGGATCGAGGGCGGCACGGCCGCCGACGTCAGCGTCGAGGACGAACCCCGACGTTGATCGAGCTGACCGGTACGGGGCTCGCGCCGGCCGACGTGGTCGCCGTGGCGCGCGACGACGACGCGGTCGTGCTCTCGGAGGAGGCCCGGCAGGCGATGGAGCAAAGCGCCGCGATCGTCGCTCGCCTCGCCGCCTCGGACGAGCCGGTCTACGGAGTCTCGACCGGTTTCGGCTCGCTCGCTACGACGCCCATCGCCAGCGGGCGCCGCGAGGAGCTGCAGCGGGCGCTGATCCGGTCACACGCCGCGGGCATGGGCCCCGCGGTCGAGCGGGAGGTCGTGCGGGCGATGATGCTCCTGCGCGCGCGCAGCCTCGCCTGTGGATACTCGGGCGCCCGGCCGCTGCTCGCCGAGGCGCTGATCGGAATGCTCAACGCCGGGCTGACGCCCGTCGTGCCCGAGCACGGATCGCTCGGTGCGAGCGGCGACCTCGCGCCGCTCGCCCACTGCGCGCTCGCGATCATCGGTGAGGGCCAGGTCCTCGACCCGGCGGCGGGCGCCGTCGGGTCGGCCGAGGCGCTGCGCGCGGCCGGCCTCGAACCGGTGACCCTGATCGCGAAGGAGGGCCTCGCGCTGATCAACGGCACGGACGGGATCCTCGGCCTGCTGCTGCTCGCCCTCCACGACCTCCGCCGCCTGCTGAAGGCGGCGGACATCGCGGCGGCGATGTCGGTCGAGGCGCTGCTCGGCACCGATCGGGCCTTCGCCGCCGACCTGATCGCGCTGCGGCCTCAGCCCGGGCAGGCGCTCTCCGCCGCGAACCTCCGTCGCCTGCTCGCCGGTTCGGAGATCGTCGCCAGCCACCGCGAGAACGACCCCAGGGTCCAGGACGCGTACTCGCTGCGCTGCGCGCCCCAGGTCAACGGCGCGGCGCGGGACGTCGCGGCGCAGGCGCTGGCGGTCGCCGAGGCCGAGCTGGGATCGGCGATCGACAACCCGATGATCCTCCCGGACGGACGGGTCGAGTCGTGCGGCAACTTCCACGGGGCGCCGCTGGGATATGCCTGCGACTCGGTGGCGATCGCCACCGCCGACGTCGGCGCGATCGCGGAGCGCCGCACCGATCGCCTGCTCGACGCGGGCCGGTCGTATGGTCTGCCCCCGTTCCTCGCCGAGGATCCGGGGGTGAACAGCGGGTTGATGATCGCGCAGTACACCCAGGCGGCGATGGTCGCCGAGAACCGCCGGCTCGCCGCGCCGGCGAGCGTCGACTCGGTGCCGACCAGCGCGATGCAGGAGGACCACGTCTCGATGGCCTGGGCGGCGGCGCGGAAGCTCCGCGTCGCGCTCGCCAACCTCGCCCGGATCGTCACCGTCGAGATCGTCTGCGCGGCGCGGGCGCTCGAGCTGCGGGCGCCGCTCGCGCCGGCGCCGGGGACGGCGG
>JBOGZD010000129.1:0-7950 GCA_050697155.1 Solirubrobacterales bacterium
CATCGGCCGCTCTTTTCTGGACCCCCGTCAGATCTTCGCGACAGGGCGTGAACGCCTTTCGGTCGCTCTGCAGATCCCTCAGCCGATCAGAGCGAGGCGCACTGATCCTCCTTGTTGCCCTGTACGACGTTGCCGCCGCCGGTCGGTGCCGGCTCGTTCTCCTTGCATTGCAGATTGCCGTCGACCCTGTTCGTGGCGATCTCCAGGCGACCGGTGTTCTTGAACGCCTGGATGTTCCCGCCGACCCGGTTCGAGACCACCCTCAGGCGCCCACTGTTCTCGTCGTAGAGGACGTCGGCGTTGATGCGGCTCTTCTTCACCTTGGCGAAGATGCCCTGGACCACCTGGACGCTGCCGCCGACGCGCGAGCGCCGCACGACATTCACGCGCCGAGCGTTCTCACCCTGGACGTTGCCGACCACTCTCACGCCCTTCGCCCTCAGGGTCGCCTCGGTCTCGACCTTGATCGTGCCCTGGACGCGCGTGCCTTTGAGCGTGCACGACGCACCGTCGGGCACGCGCAGGTTGTCAACCATCCCGGAGCCGATCGTCCCCCGACAGGT
Source organism: Solirubrobacterales bacterium (assembly GCA_050697155.1). Taxonomy (GTDB): domain Bacteria; phylum Actinomycetota; class Thermoleophilia; order Solirubrobacterales; family 70-9; genus JBOGZD01. The sequence goes on from JBOGZD010000129.1 coordinate 564, forward strand.
CGTTTCCTCAGCCTGCGCCGTTACCGGCACCAGCGTGCTCGCGCCCACTGCGGCACATATCAGCGCCAACCTTGCCGGGATGATCCCGCCGCGACTGCGTCTGCTTCGCATGCCTGCATCCTTCCCGTTCGCGACTACCGGATGAGAACAGCACCGGGCCCTGAGAGCAGGCTGAGACCGCGATGAGAAAGCGTTCATCGGGCCGCCCGGGCTCCCGGAACGAACGCGCTCATGGAGCGTGTCGGGTGCCAGGTCGGCGCCCCCGGGCCATACGACGGTGCCAGGCTCCGGATCCACCCTTACCGTCGCGAAGCCTTCCGGGGTGCGCGCATGTTCGAAATACGGGCCCGTGCATGCGGTTCAGAACCTCGGCCTCCCCGGTGAGGCCGTCGGCAAGGTCAGGTGAAGGACGCCGTGGCGAACGACGACGGCTTCGGTTACGTCGTAGGGGGCGCCAGTCATCGCAGTGGTTCGGCCTCCTTATGTGTCTCGCCCGCGCGAGCGCGCCGCCAGTTCTCACTCAGACGCCCCCGAGGGGCACAGGCGCCTAGCGAGCTCGGACGGTTCGCCAGGACTGCCAGGTGATCCGCAGGATGACGAGCGTGATCGCGAGTCCGATCAGCGGGTCGGCGATGTCGAGGCCGAGCGCGACGACCGCCGCGCTCGCCACGACGCCGAGGCTCACGTAGGCGTCGGCGCGCGCGTGGTCCCCGTCGGCGATCAGCGCCGCGCTGTCGAGCCGATGCCCGGCGCGCGAGCGGACCTGCGCGGCGATCCAGTTGCCGGCGAAGCCGATCAGCCCCGCCGCCGCGAGCGCGCCGAGTCGGTCGGGGGCGTGGGGGTCGACCATGCGTAACACCGCCTCGTAGCCGGCAACGCAGGCACTGATGAAGATCGCCGCGACGACGAACAGTCCCGCGATGTGCTCGGCGCGCTCGGAGCGAAGCAGGAAGGCGGCGCCCACCGGGACGGCGGTGAGCGCGTCGCCGAAGTTGTGGATCAGGTCGGCGAGCAGGGCGACGCTGTCGGTGGCCACGAAGATTGCGACCTGCACGACGGCGGTCGCGAACAAGACCGCCAGCGAGATGCCCACCGCGCGAAGGCCGGCCCGCGACCGCTTGATCGAAGGATCGACCAGCCCGTGGCTGTGACCATGGACGTGGCCGTGCGCGTGAGCGTGGTCGCTCACTGCGAGAGGATCTCGTCGATCTCCCGCTCGGCTTGCTCCTCGGCCTCGCGCGCGTACTTGCCTGGGTTGCGCCGGTCGAGGATCTGCGCCCCGATCAGCGCGATCCCGACTGCGAGGATCGGGGCAAGGATCAGCAGGTCCCAGATCCAATGGCCGACGGGCGCGCGGCATTACGGCTGAGCCGCTCGCCGCCGCCCAGCGGCCCGTGCGCGGACGCCGGCGCCGGGCTCATCATCGCCCGCGACCCAGCCGCGGGCTGCGTGCTCGAGATGGTGGCGGACCGCCGCGAGCAGGTCGGCGACGTGGTGATCGTGGAGGCGATAGCGGATGTGCCTGCCCTCGCGCTCGGCGATGACGAAGCGAAGCTGGCGAAGGATGCGCAGCTGGTGCGAGACGGCGCTTGGCTCCATCCCGACCCGCGAGGCGAGCTCTTCGACCGTGAGGTCCTCCCTCAGGAGCGCGAATAGCAGGCGCACCCGGCTCTCGGTCGCGAAGACGCTCATCGCCTCTGCCAGGTCTGATGCCTCTCGCGCGCTGACCGGCCGGTCGGGCGGGCTGTGTTCGAGGGGATGGGGCATGGGCTCGTTTCAGAATATCTGAACAGATGAGCGGCTGTGCCAACGGATCCTGGCGAGGAAACGCTCAGCGCCCGCAACCCTGCCGCTCCGTCGGGAGTTCGCCGGCGCTGCACTGGCGGCGCGCTCTCAGACGTCACTGCCCGGCTGTGCTCGCCGCCACCCCTCGGCGTCTCGGCGCGAGCTCTGTCCGCGAGATCCCGGCGCGCGGCTCGCACGCTTCCTCCACATCGCGCGCATCCCGAGCACGGCTCCCGCGACCATGGCGGCCGGAAGGGCGGCCGCGATGGCGACGAGCGCGAGTGGCGCCACGAACACGGCGGTGAGGAGGAGGAACGGGATCGCGAGTGGAAAGAGCGCGAACGTCAGGGCGCCCGCGCCGACGAGAGCGCCTGCGGCCCCGGTCGTGGTGAGGGCGGTCGATTCGGTGGTAGGTGTGGTGTTCATGTCACTGTCCTTTCGGTCGGGTATTGGTCTCAGGCGGCGGCCGCCCCCGGCAGGGCCTCGGACTGGGGCTCGTCCTCGGGCTCCAGCGGCTGGCGCTCGATCTCGCGCTCGCGAACGAGCCACAGTGCGAGTGCGGCGCCGGCGAAGCTGAGCAGCGCGCCGATCGTCAAGACGTCGTTGAGCCCGGCGAGGAACCCCTCGCTGACCGCGTTCGAGACCGCCGGCTGGGCCTGCGGGGGAACCGCGTCGAGAGCCTGGTCGAGGTTGCCCGACGAGGCCGCCTCGATCAGCTCGCGCGGGCGATCCCCGTGCGCGGCGGGAGTCCCCGCAGTCAACTCGCCGACCTTGTCGGCGCCACGGCCGACGAAGATCGCTCCCAGCGCGGCGATGCCGACGGCGACCCCGACCTGCCGGAACGTGTCGTTGATCCCGGCGGCCATGCCGCTTTGCTCCTTGGGCACCACGCTCACGGCGACGTCGGCGATCACCGGGTTGAGCAGGCCGACGCCGGCCCCCGCGACCAGGAAGCCGCCGAGCAGCGTCGTCCACTCGTCCCCGCCCTCGATGCCGGACATGAGCAGCAGACCGACCCCGCCGCCCGCCAGACCGACGCTCATCATCACCCGCGCCGGAACCCTCGACAGCAGCGCACCGGCGATCGGCGCGGCGATGAAGCTCGCGATCGTGATCGGCAGGTAGCGCACGCCCGCCTCCAGCGGCGAGTAGCCGAGGTAGTTCTGGAGGTAGAGGGTCAGATAGAGGAACAGCGCGAACAGCGAGCCCGAGACCGCGAACGCCGCGACCTGCACGCCGGTGAACGCCCGCCGCCGGAACAACCCCAGCGGGAGCATCGGCTCGGCGACTCGGCGCTCGATCGCGATGAAGGTCGCGAGCAGGATCGCGGAGGCGGCGAGCAGCGAGACGATCAGGGTGCTGCCCCAGCCCTCGTCGTTGCCGCGCACGAGCGCCAGCACCAGCAGGAACAGCGAGCCGCTGAAGCTCGCGACGCCGGCCCAGTCGACGCGGGTCGCGTGGGGGTCGCGACTCTCGCGCAGCTTTCGGTAGGTGACCGCGATGGCCGCGAGGCCGACCGGGACGTTGAGATAGAAGATCGACTCCCAGCCGAGCCCGTCGGTGAGCGCGCCGCCGGCGAGCGGGCCAATGGCGACCGCGACGCCGATCGAGGCGCCGTAGATCCCCATCGCCGTGCCGCGCTCGCGGCCGGCGGGGAACTCCTGGGCGATCAGGGCCAGGGAGACCGCGAACATCACCGCGCCCCCCACTCCCTGAAGCGCCCGCGCCAGGTTGAGGAAGGTCGGATCCGGCGCCAGTGCGCACAGCAGCGAAGCGACCGAGAAGATCGCCAGCCCGGCGGCGAACAGCCTCCGGCGCCCGAGCCGGTCGGCCAGCGAGCCGGCCGCGAGCACCAGCGCGGCGAGGGTGAGGGCGTAGGCGTCGACCACCCACTGGAGATCGGTGAAGCTCGCGTCGAGGTCCTCGCGGATCGACGGCAGCGCCACGTTGACGACCGTGATGTCGAGCAGCAACATGAAGGTCGCCACCGAGACGGCCAGCAGGGTCCACCACTTGCGTTCCATCGAAATCGAGCTCCTCGTCACATCGAGTGCAGTTGCTTCGTCACTGCTATGACGGAACGCGACCAAGGGATGTGACCGTGCACGAGACCGAATACCTGGCGAAGGAGTTCGAGGCCCACCGAACCCACCTGAGGGCGGTGGCCTACCGGATGCTGGGCTCGACCGGCGAGGCCGATGACGCCGTGCAGGAGGCATGGCTGCGACTAAGCCGCTCCGACATGAGCGCCGTCGAGAACCTCGGCGGGTGGCTTACGACGGTCGTCGCGCGGGTGTGCCTCGACATGCTTCGCTCGCGGAAGTCCCATCGCGAGGAGTCCCTGGATGCGACGCACGTGCCCGAGCCGATCGTCAGCCACGAGGATGGGGTGGACCCGGAGCACGAGGCGCTGCTCGCCGACTCGGTCGGTCTTGCCCTGCTCGTGGTCCTGGAGACCCTGTCTCCCGCCGAGCGGCTCGCGTTCGTCCTGCACGACATGTTCGCCGTGCCGTTCGACGAGATCGCGCCGCTGGTGGAGCGCACGCCGTCGGCGGCGCGGCAGCTCGCGAGCCGGGCGCGGCGCCGGGTTCGGGGATCGGCCCCGGTGCCCGATGCGGATCTCGCCCGCCAGCGGGAGGTCGTCGACGCGTTCCTCGCCGCGGCCCGCGAAGGCGACTTCGAGGCGCTCGTGGCGGTGCTCGACCCCGACGTGGTGCTCCGAGCCGACCGCGGCGCCCTGCGTCCAGCGTCGAGGGTGGTCAGGGGCGCACGGGAGGTGGCCAAGCAGGCGACCGGCTTCGCGCGGCTCGCTCCGGCGGCGCGGCCGGCGCTGGTCAACGGGGCCGCGGGATTCGTCGTCGCCCCGGGCGGCCGGCCGTTCGCGGTGGCGGGCTTCACGATCGCGAACGGCAAGATCGTCGAGATCGACATCCTCGCCGACCCTGCCCGCCTCGCCGAGCTCGACCTCACCTTCCTCGACGACTGAAAAGCGATGTGAGCCCTCGCAGCGCGAGCGCCGCTCCGACGACCACGACCCCGAGGATGACCACCGGCAGCAGTGGGACCAGGGACACGGCGGTCAGGAGGACGATCGGGATCGACAGCGGAAAGAGGGCCATCGTCAGCACGCCCAGACCAGTGAGGACGCCGACGCTGCCGCCGGCGCTCTCGGCGCCGCTTCGGTATGTGGCTGTGTTGCTCATATCTGGTTGACGGATGCGAACGGCGAGATGTGACGGCCGCCCTCCGGCCGCCCGGAGGCGTGGTGAATGCCCGCTACGCTTGCCCCGTCGGCGCCTTGGCGGAGTGGTTACGCAGCGGCCTGCAAAGCCGTTTACGCCGGTTCGATTCCGGCAGGCGCCTTCCTCACCGGGCATCGGCCGCCTAACTCGTGGTGGTCGAGGCTGACGTCGGCGACAGAGATGGTCAGGGAACGACTGAACGGTTCTCGTGCCGATAGGCATCACAATCGTTCACTCGCACGGCCAACGGCACCGGGCGGTCGCTGTCTCCTAACGGCATTCTTTCGGACGTGCTGCTCGCCTTGGCGATCGTCGGCCTGTTCGTGCTCCCCGATCCGTGGCGGGTCGTGGCCCTCGGCGCCGCTGCCGTGGTCGAGGTCGCCGAGGTCTTCCTCTGGATCAGGTTCCTGCGCCGCTACCGCGTGACCACCGGGGCCGAGGGCCTGGTGGGCGCTCGCGCCGAGGTGATCGCCCGTTGCGCCCCGGAGGGGCGGGTGCGGGTTCGCGGGGAGATCTGGAACGCGCGCTGCGAGCAGCCGCTCGAGGTCGGCGAGCGCGCCGAGGTCGAGGCGGTCGAGGGCCTCACTCTGCTCGTCGCCCGCGAGCGCTCGACCGTGTGGTAACCGAACCGCAACACGACCCTCGGGCCACCGCTTAATGTGCAGCGCGAGGTGATCGGGCGGCCCGCTGACCACAGCTCCCGCCACGCGCGCGGCGAGCTCGCCGACCTCGAGGTCGCAGAGCGGCTCGAGGCGGCAGACCCCGAGTCGTTCCTGCGGCGCCGCGAGTTCCTCGGCCGCACCGCCGCGCTCGCGGGGTTGGCGGGGCTCGCGACGACGCTGCCGACCGAGACGCTGATCGCCGAGGCGGCGAAGCGACAGGTGCGCCGGCGCCTGCCGAGGCCTCGCGACCTGCCGATCGACAGTTTCGTCGTGCTGATGATGGAGAACCGCTCGTTCGACCATTACTTCGGCTGGCATCGCAGGGCGGACGGTCGCAATGCCGGCCTCGCCTACCCGGACGCCGCCGGCGTCGAGCATCCGACCTACCGGCTCACTCCCGACTTCCAGGGCTGCGGGCACCCTGACCCCGACCACGGCTGGGGTGGCGGGCGCCACCAGTACAACGGCGGCCGCATGGACGGCTTCTTCACCGGCAACGAGGAGGGGACGGGCAGCGACGAGTTCGCGATCGGCTACTACCTCAAGCAGGACCTCGGCTTCATCCCGCATGCGGCGAAGGCGTTCACCCTCTATGACCGCTGGTTCTGCTCGCTGATGGCGTCGACCTACCCCAACCGCCACTACCAGCTCGGGGCGCAGAACGGGGGCCAGAAGGGCAACGACCTGCCGCTCCTCGACCAGCCCAACCTCGGCTTCGAGTGGGAGACGATCTGCGACCGGGCGCTCTCGCGCGGGCTCTCGGTCGGCTACTACGTCTCCGACCTGCCGTTCCCCGCCCTGTACGGGCTCCGCGGGCTCACCTGGGTGCGGCCGGTGGCCCAGTTCTACCTCGACGCGGCGCTCGGGCGACTCCCCAACGTCTGCTTCGTCGATCCCCCGTTTCGCGACGGCGGCGGCGGCAACGGCCTCTCGGCCGACGAGCATCCGCACGGCGACATCCGCCTCGGGCAGGCGTTCATGTCCGACGTCGTCAACGCCTTCGTTGAGTCGCCGCAGTACCGCCGCGGGGCGCTGTTCATCAACTACGACGAGTGGGGCGGGTTCTTCGACCACGTCCGGCCGCGCTTCGTCCGCGACGACCGCGCCAACCCCGCCGACCTCGACGAGGACTGGGGCTTCACCGGCTTCCGGGTGCCCGCGGTGGCGATCTCGCCGTACACCAGAGCGGGCCGCCGCAGCCGCGTCAGCCACATGGCCTGCACCCACGAGTCGATCCTGAAGCTGATCTCCTATCGGTTTGGGCTCGGGCGCCTCACCACACGCCACCGGTTTGCCGCCAACGTGGGCCGCAGCTTCAACTTCAACCGACGCGACTTCGAGCCACCCGATCTCCCCGACCCGGCCGCCGTCGCGACCCTGCCCTGCGCGCTCGGCGGCGGCGCGGGGCGCCCGAAGGAGCACGACCTGGCGAAGCTCGAGACCTCGGGACTGCTCGACCGGCTCGGCTACGACGTCCAGCAGCCGACGTTCGAGTCGCTCTTCCGCTACCCGGATCGCGTCCGCAGGGCGTTCGAGGCCTCGCGCCGAGGTCGCTGAGCGGAACGGAAAAGGGTAAGCGTTCAGTCGGTCCGGCTCAGACCAGCGCGGGCGCGGGCTGACCGCGGATGGAGGCTTGGGAGACCTCGACCAGATAGGCGAACAGCGAGCGGCCCTGAAGCCGGCAGGTGATCGCCGACG